>JAADGO010000042.1 GCA_013152355.1 Chlorobiota bacterium | reverse complement strand
AAGCGTATTCCTAACGTTGTGTTTTCAATGGAGGGGATTTCGGAAAACCCATCGCCATTTGCATCAAAAGGGTCACGTTTCCGGTGGAATCCGAATATGTTCATTCCGCTTTTGAAATCATCGGTAACAAACGAGCCGTTAAGGTTTATGTTATAATCTGAAGCAGCATTCCCACTGCCCTCTACCCCGACTCCGGTAGAACCATACGATGACGACACTGAAAAATTATTTGAAATGGGGTCTTTTGTAATCAGGTTTACCGTACCGGCAATAGCATTGCTCCCATACATAGAGGATCCGCCGCCACGTAAGATTTCTACCCGTTCGATCATATTTGCAGGAATAAGTTCAAGCCCGTAGACTCCTGCCAGTCCGCTAAAAACAGGGCGGGAATTTATCAGTATCTGAGTGTAGGGGCCTTCCAGCCCATTCATCCTTACTTGTGAAAACCCACAATTCTGGCAATTGTTTTCCATTCGCAAGCCCGGAGAAAAATTCAACCCCTCGCTCAGGGTCACATTTTGGGTCCTTGAAAAAAGTTTTGCACTGATGCTATTTACAATTGCGGGTGTTTCGCGCCTGCTTTTTGAATTTCGGTCGGCTGAAACAACAACCTGGTCCAGCCCGATATTATCAGGTTCCAGGTTAATCAATAGTGTCACACTTTCCCCTTTTTCAAGTGTCACATTCTTTTCCAGGGTTTTATATCCAACTGCCGAAATAACTATAGTCTGATTCCCCACAGGAAGGTTCGACATTTTAAAGTGCCCGGTTGCATCTGCTGCCGTTCCTATTGTTGTGCCTTTAAGCAAAATAGTGGCAAAGGGGATATGTTTATTCCCTGATTTTACATGGCCAAAAAGCATAGCGTCTGTTTTTGGTTGCTTGCCGGGGTCGTTTGCCCGGGCATTACTTGCTAAAAAGAGGGCTATAAAGGGTAATAATATATATATTGATTTCATTATAAATAAAATTTTAATGAAAGGTTAATAAAAAGTTTTGAGTTTGTACTTTCCTCATTTACAACGGATAAAGTGATAAACACACTAGTGTTATCCTATACAGGGGGGTACTGTTGCAAATTCAAAACAGATTCTAAAATGTAAAAGAGGTTGAGATTGCTTAAAATTTAAACGATCTCCAGGAATGACGGAGGAGCCCGTGATGTTTTATTCGTGGCCTGAAGGAATGAATAATAATTATCTACAGGTATTATGCAGGTTTGAATGAATACCCGGAAGGCATGATCAAATACCACCTGTGCCGGGACATCAAAAAAGGTAACTGTAATTAGCTGAAAAAAGAAAAATTCGGCTTTGGTATGCCCGTGTTGGGCAGCCCTTCCATTGGCAGCATCTTTTTTATTTAAAGGGTGTGCATGGGTAACAACAAATCCGCCGGGCAAAACGTGCGTGTGCCTGTTCATTATAGAATTCCTCAAAATCAAAAAATGAATCGGAAGAATTAATAATATCAGAAAACGGATGTTGTTTTGAGATAATTTCATATTATTGGCCTCACGAATAACTATTCAGTTAATATTTTTGATTCCATCTCCCCTTTAAGCCCTTCGTACGATTCGAGGATGGCTTTGACCGACCCGATAAAGATTTTTGTCTCAGCCATAACCGGGATCCTGTTTTTATCATCGGTTATCCATATCTTCATATACTCCCCTTTGGGAAAAAAATCGCTTTCCAACAAAAAGATGGAAATTTTGTGGCATCTGAAAGAGCCGCTACCCCTTGTTTCTACAATTTCTTTCCCTAAGTATTTAAAATACGAGTGGGAGATTTTATTGTCGACCAGCAAACTAATACCTATTTTCTGCCCTTTCGTATAATTATCATAGTCGAGGGTACGAGTATAATACGCTGCCGCCAACAGGTCGTATATTCCCTGTCTATATTTAATGGTATCCCTAAAAAAAGGTTCATTCCTCCGCTTGATTTCTGAAAAAATTTTTCCGGCCCCGGCATCTGCCGTATAACTATGGGACGAATGGTTTTTGCCGTGGTTAATTTCACGTTTAAAATACAGAGGGGCAAAACTCCCTGCTTCACAATCCGATAAAAAGGAATCCTTCACTTTGTAAAGGAAATCGTAGGCTTTAAAAGTATGCCCGTGTGCGCGGAATTTCCATATATGCCGGCTGTTTTTTACTGAATCTGTGAAACTAAAGGACACTTGCCCACTTTTAAGCCAGATAAAGTTCCAGTTGTAATAAGCCGAATAGGTAAGTTTCTCTCCGGGGCGGAATGGCATTTCCGGTCCGGGTTGAGCATAACCCGGCAATACAAAGAGAAGGAACCAACAAACAAAATAAATTTTTGGAAAAGAGTTGTTAATTGAACAGCCCCTGTTGGCCTCCACCTCCAAAACTATTGCTGTTCCTGTTCCTTTCCTGCTGTTTTGGCTGCCTTTGTTTTTTTTCTTTTGCTTTCTGCTTTTGTTCTTCCAACTCTTGGTCATATAGTACTTTTGGGTAGGTTGGGTTAATAGTAACATCCCACGGCTCCTGATGTTCAAAATTAGATTTCACTTTAATTACTTTTTGCAGGTAAGCCACCTTTTCGGGCTGGATGTGGTCCTGGTAGCTCCCGGCATCCCATTTATGATTATCATTCGCATCGTAAATAATTTTAATAATGTATTTGTCCGGCTTTAAAAAATCAAACATGATATCCCCGTCTTTGGAAGTGAATTTTTGTTTTAGCACCTCTTCTTCCTCTGTATTTTTTATTAGCTGGACAATAAGGGGGCATGTAATATTTTTCAGGGCAACAATAATCTTCCCGTAGTACTCTTCTTTTTGAGTAGTGAATTTTTTAATTAATTTTTTATTTGTGATACCGTAAATATTTTCAATAGCTGCCGAATCAACTTCCAAACGGTAGGCTGTATTAGGCTCCCAATTGTAGCCGATGATAAACCTCCTGTATGCTGATGTGTCTTTCGTAAACGTGTATTCCAATGGGGTGCCTGTTGTATCTTTGTCGAGATAGAGCCTTACCATATCATCGTAATAAAATGTTTTAACCGGTTCGGGCATATTCAGTAAAATATTCCTGTTCAGGTCGAACCCCGATGTTTTTATGTTCGAATTTATGGTAAACTGGGGAATCTTTTTTTCTTCCTTGTCCTTGTTCTTTTTCTTTTTCGGGGCAGCCTTCTTTTTCACCGTGTATGGAAGGCTCAGCGTATCATTCTGTACATAAACAATCCCGGCAGAATCCAACTGGTTGTACGAAACCTCAACGTCAAAAGTGTCCAGTTGGGCAACCAGGGTGTCTGTTATCCACAATACGATAGAATCATTTTGTTGGTTTGGCTCCAGGAGGTACCAATCTTTAGCATTGTAATTTAATAACCTTACACCGAATGTGTCTTTTACCGATTCGGAAAAAATAAACAGGCATTTATACAACGACTCCCTTTTTGAAGTATTTAAATATTGCTCGAAAATATCTTCCGTAAACTGGCGCAGGTAAACCGGCCCGGGCATAAATTGGGTATGCCCGCTTATCAGCAACGAATCGGCCCCGCTAACAATTGTATCGCGTTCTTCTATGAATTTTGCCGAAGGCACAATCAACGTATCAATAAAGGCAATCTCTTCGGCCCCTTCATCGTATAGCAGGTTGGCGTTTGCATCATTGATAGAAAAAATGTGGTACTTGCCGGGTGCTATATTATCGATCATAAATATCCCCTGGTCATCGGTTTTTGCAATATAGTCGGGCCTTACCCGGAAAACCGCAGAATCATGCAGGTTTTTTTGAAGCAGTACCAGTGCTTTCTCAACCGGGTTGAGGTTGAAGGCATTTTTCACCATCCCGGCAACCCTCAGTGAATCGAAAACATCGCCGGTACTAAACGAAAAACGGAAATTCTTAAAGGGGTTCCGCTCGTTATTGTCAACAATCGAATTTTTAAAATCCATTGAATATGTTGTGCTGTCGCGCAACTCTTCGTTAAACTGGATAATAAGGGTTTTAGATTTAATCCTTACAACCGGCCGTTTCTCAAGAGGAGGCGAAACAACCAGTTCTTCCATAACTTTGTCGTAAATGATGTATTCGTCAAAAGTAAGCCGCACTTCGTTTCCTTTGTAATTTAACTCATGGTATAAAGGGACTGTTTTCAGCAACACCGGAGGAAGCGAATCGCTTGGCCCTCCATCCGGCGAACCAACACTGGCACACGATGAGTAGATAACCACATAAGTAAATGCAGCAATAATCAGGAGAGGTATTTTTTCAACAAGCTTCATTTAGAAATAAATCTATATAATGAAATAAAAACCGAGCCCCCGAATACCCGGGGCTAAAACCAATATATTCCCCTCGAAAATCCACTTTAACTTTAAACAGCTTCAATGTTAGGAATACAAACATACGAATTCCGGTAATAATTTCCTGTTTTGCCAAGAATATAGCTTGTCTTTTTCTCTTCTTTATCAATTTTCCGTAATTTCACCATCAAATTAAAAATTCATTCCTGGAATGTCTGCAATAAAGGTTTCCAAACGATTTCATTTCGAAAAGGCTCATGCTTTGTATAAGTACAATGGCATTTTACAACAACATTTACCCAAACACGTTACATTATATAGTATCCGGGTGGTTTAACTTCTGATAATGATTAAATAAATTTTTATGCCTGAAAATACTACGAAAAAACTATTCCTGCTTGATGCTTATGCATTAATTTACCGCAGTTATTTTGCTTTTATACGAAACCCTCGTTTTAATTCAAAAGGGCTGAATACATCGGCAATGCTGGGCTTCACCAATACATTGGTACAGTTGCTGGAAAAAGAACAGCCTGAATTTATTGGCGTTGTTTTCGATGTAAACAAGCCTACTTTCAGGCACGAAATGTATAAAGAATACAAGGCGAACCGTGAAGAAATGCCCGAAGACCTTCGGAGGTCTATCCCGTATATCCGCAAAATAATTGAAGCTTTCCATATCCCGATTATTGAAAAAGAGGGTTTCGAAGCCGATGATGTAATTGGTACTCTTGCCAAAAAAGCCGAGAAGGAAGGTTTTCAAACATATATGATGACCCCCGACAAGGATTATGCACAATTGGTTTCTGATAATATTTTTATGTATAAACCTGCCAAATCGGGCAACGACCCTGAAGTGTGGGGTTTGGATGAGGTAAAGAAAAACTTTGGCATTAAGGATCCCGGGCAGGTCATTGATATTTTGGGTTTGATGGGCGACTCGTCTGATAATATTCCCGGATGCCCCGGCATAGGGCCTAAAAATGCACAGAAACTGATCGAGCAGTATGGAAGTATTGATAACCTGTATGCCCATTTAAACGAAATAAAAGGCAAACAAAAAGAGAACCTTAAGGCTTTTGAAGAACAGGTGCGCCTTTCGCGTAAACTGGTTGAGATTATTCAGGATGTGCCATATAAGTTTAATCCTGAAAGCCTGAAAATTGAGAATCCCGACCATAGTGCATTAAAAGAGTTGTTTGCTGAGTTAGAATTTACAACATTGGCACAACGCTTTTTGGAGAAGAAAAAAAATGCGGCTTTACCACCACAGCAGGGTACTTTGTTCGGTATGGCAGAGCAGGTTGTTGAATCGGTTGAATCGGAACAGTTTGACACAATCGACACTGTAGCGCATCGCTATTATTTTGTTGAGAACGAGATGCAGAGGGCCAGCCTCCGGGCAGAGCTGTCGGTTCAGGAAGAGTTCTGTTTCGATACCGAAACCACCGGGCTTGACACCCATACGGCAGAGTTGGTTTGCCTCTCTTTTTCGTATACAAAGAATGAGGCATATTGTGTAATATTGCCCAGAGACAGGAAAGAGGCGGAAAAGATTGTGGATGAGTTCAGTGCTGTTTTTGCTGATGAGCGAATTGTTAAGGTCGGGCAAAATATAAAATACGACATCCTGATGTTGAGCAGTTATGGTATCCGGGTAAAAGGTAAACTTTTTGATACCATGCTGGCACATTACCTCATCCAGCCCGAATTAAAACATAACCTTGATTTCCTTTGTGAAAAATACCTCAATTATAAAAAAATCCCGACCGAAGGGTTGATTGGCAAAAAAGGGCGGAACCAACAGAGTATGTTACAGGTTGCCCCTGAAAAATTAATGGATTATGCCTGTGAAGATGCCGACCTTACTTACCAGTTAAAAAAAGTTCTTGATCCGGAACTGGATAAGTATGAGGTCAGGAAGCTGTTTGAAGAGATGGAAATGCCCCTGGTTCCTGTGCTTGCCCAGATGGAAGAAACCGGGGTGTCAATAAATGTAGGCGAGTTAAAGGAGTATGCAAAAAAACTGCGGAATCAGATCATCGGCCTTGAACAGGAAATAATCAAAATGGCAGGAGAAGAGTTTAATGTTTCATCGCCAAAACAACTGGGGGTTATTTTGTTTGATAAGCTGAAGATCGATTTGAATGCCAAAAGGACCAGGACAAAACAGTATTCAACAAGTGAAGAAGTATTGACCCGGTTGAAAAGTAAGCACCCGATTGTTGAGAAGGTGCTGGAATTCAGGGGGTTGAAAAAGTTATTGAATACGTATGTAGAGACACTGCCGGATTTAATCAATAAAAAGACCGGGAAAATACATACTTCATATAATCAGGCTGTTACGGCAACGGGTAGGTTGAGTTCCAACAACCCGAACCTTCAGAATATACCAATCAGGGAAGCTGCGGGGCGTGAGATACGTAAAGCATTTATCCCCAGCAGCGATGAGTATACCTTTTTATCGGCTGATTATTCGCAAATAGAGTTGCGTATAATAGCGGCGTTAAGCAATGATACCCAGATGATAAAAGCATTTGAGCAGGGGCAGGACATACATGCAATAACAGCGGCTAAAATATACGGGGTAGAAGTAGAAGAGGTTGATCCTGACATGAGGCGCAAAGCCAAAACGGCAAATTTTGGGATTATTTACGGGATTTCGGCATTTGGCCTTTCGCAACGGTTAAATATCCCCAGGCAGGAAGCAAAGCAATTGATTGACGGCTATTTTGAAAGTTTCCCAAAAGTAAAGGAATTTATGAATAAAAGTATAGAAAAAGCCAGGGAGGCTGGTTACGTTCAAACAATCATGGGCCGCAAACGGTATTTAAATGACATCAATTCTGCCAATGCTGTGGTTCGCGGAGTTGCCGAGCGAAATGCAATAAACGCCCCTATCCAGGGTTCGGCAGCCGATATTATTAAAATGGCAATGATAAAGATTTATCGTGAATTTATTAAAAGGGGGTTTAAATCAAGAATGATTATCCAGGTACACGATGAATTAGATTTTGATGTATATAAGCCTGAGCTTGAGCAGGTTAAAGAAATCGTAAAAGAGGGGATGGAAAATGCTATCGACATAGGCCTGCCGTTAACTGTAGAGATGAACTCTGCTGACAACTGGCTTGATGCCCATTAATTTTGTTCCCCTCCGGATTCTGTCCTTGGCAGGAATTAGCAGGGGCTTTTGTCACCATTCGCCCCCGAAAATTTTTTTTACGGCAGACAGGTACTTTTCAATGGACGAAGACTTCTTAATCAACTTAAACACTTTATGCTGATTCCGGAACGAATAGGAAAAGTAAGACCAAAACTGTTTCATCTTTGTTAAAACATGGCCTGGCCCGGAGAGCTTTTCGGAGTAGGCTTCAAATAATTCATTGTGGAAGTTTTGCAGCCGCACAAGTTTTTCATCAATTGCAGTATCTTGCCCGTTGATCTCTTCCGCTAAAAAAGGGTTCATTAAAATGCCCCGCCCCAGCATCCAGGTATCTGTTTCCGGGAATTGCAGTTGCCTTTGCCTGAAGTCGGCCTGCGAAAAAATGTCTCCGTTAAAAACAAGTTTATTCTCCGATTCTAACCGTATTTCCTCAAACATCCGGCTGTTTATCCTACCTTTGTAAAGTTGTGATGCAATGCGTGGATGGTAAATTATTTCTGAAAGCCTGAATTGGTTCAGCACCTTTACCATTGCTCCTATTTCTGCCTCATCGTTCAGCCCCGACCGTATTTTTACCGAAACATCCATGCTTATTTTAGGCAGGCACTCTCCCAGTATCGACAACACCTTTTCGGGGAACGGCAATAACCCTGAACCCCTGCCGCGTTTGGCCACCATAGGGTATGGGCAGCCCATGTTTATGTTCAGTTCGGTATAACCAAGGCTTTTCAGTAATGAATAAAGGTGCATTAATTCGTTGCTGTTTGCTATGAGCACCTGGGGGACGGACCTCAGGGGAGGATTGTTCTCCGGCAGTATTTCTTTTAACTGTTTCTGAATGTATTGGCCATTCTTTAAAGACAGGTAAGGGATAAAAAAGGCATCTATCCCGCCGAAGTACTTTGAGAAAATGCTGCGGAAAATATAATCAGTGAATCCTTGTAAAGGTGCCAGGTATAGCATAAATGCAAAAATAGCAAATGAAATGAATATCAGGGAAAAGGAAATAAGTAACTTTGCACGCACAAATGACAAATGTTTTTATATATCAGCAAAAAGATACCATTCGTTTGGATGGGTTGATGGGATTGCAGCACGGGCTGGAAAAACCTGCAATCTTAGGTATAAAAAGAATACCCATTAAACATTTGGATTTAGAAAGGATTGATTCTCTGGAAAAAGAACGTAAAGAGGTAGGGGAGGAGAAGGTAATACAACCAACAGTGGCACAAATCAGGTATTGGCAAAGGAGAAGGGAGGAGAGCCTTTTAGTAGATTCGTCCAGGACAATGAAGCCCCGGACTGATGTAAAGGTTATTGCTGAAACTTATATTGCCACCAACGAGATTGGCCTGCCCAGCCGAAGTTTGGTACGCAACAATTACGACTGGTTAACGCTTTTATTATTATTTGCGTTGTTTCTCTTTGCAACGGCCAGGAAGTCATATTCAAAATACCTTGGGCATCTTTTTCAATCATTGGTAAATTATTCAACAGCTTCGCGGATGTTTCGTGAAAAAAATTTTTCTTTTTCCCATGGTGCATACAGGTTGGAAATATATTTTTATATTACATTTTCCATTTTTGTGTATCAGGTGTTATCCTACTTAAAAATCGGTACTGCTTTTCAGGATTTTAGGCTATACATAATATGCCTGGCAGGAATTGTCGGCTACTTTGTTATAAAAAGGCTTCTCTATATCATGGTGGGCTTGGTTATTCGGCGGGTTGACGAAACAGAAGAGTATTTTTTTAATGTGAGGAATTATAACCGGGTATTGGGGATGTTCCTGTTCCCGGTAACGGTAATTTTCATGTTCTCACCCTTTTTTAAGCCACAATTATTGATAGTTATAGGAGTGGTTTTAGTGTTGCTGTTTTATTTTATGTCGCTTAAGAGGGGAATTCTTATTTTATTGAAAAAACATTTTTCTATATTATATCTCTTTTTATACCTTTGTACCTTCGAATTATTACCTCTGCTTTTAATCTATAAATTTGTATTGGGATAAGAACAGGGAAAAGTTTAATTAAAGGCAAAAGTATTTTGAAAGTTAAAAAAGTATTAGTTTCACAACCAAAGCCGGCTACCGCAAAGTCGCCATATTTTGAATTGGCCAGTAAAACCAATATAAAAATTGATTTTAGGCCATTTATTCAAATTGAAGGTGTTTCAGCAAAAGAATTCAGGCAAACAAGAATTCAGATATTAGATCATAGTGCGGTAATTTTTACAAGCAGGACTGCTATTGACCATTATTTCAGGATCTGCCAGGAACTACGTATTACCGTTCCCGATTCGATGAAGTATTTTTGTGTCTCCGAAGCTACAGCTTTTTATTTACAGAAATATATTGTGTATCGAAAACGTAAAATTTTTTACGGGAACGGGAAGTTTGCAGATTTAACCGAGGTGATGAAGAAACACAAAGGTGAAAAGTTCCTGGTTCCGTTATCTCATATCCACAAAGAGGAAATCCCGAACCTTCTTGAAAAAGGAGGGTTCGATTTCACAAAGGCAATCTTATACCGCACTGTGAGCAGCGACCTTTCAGACCTGAAAGGTGTTGATTATGATATACTGGTATTTTTCAGCCCTTCGGGGATCAAGTCGTTACAGCAAAATTTTCCGGATTTTAAACAGAACGATACGAAGATTGCTTCTTTTGGCCCCTCAACTGCAAAAGCGGTGCGGGATGCAGGGTTACATCTCGACATTGAGGCTCCTACGCCACAGGCTCCTTCAATGGCCATGGCTCTTGAACATTATATAAAAAAACATAATAAGTAAGGATTTTAGTTTTTTTTGGAAACGGCCCATGTTTACCTTTAATAAAAAAGAGAGGCTAAAGAGCCGAAAAGTAATAGAAGGGCTATTCACTGGCGGCAAATCATTTTTGGTATACCCCATAAAGGTTATTTATATACAAGCAGATACCCGGGAGGGGTTCCCTGTTCAGGCAGCTTTTAGTGTCAGCAAAAAAAACTACAGGAAAGCCGCACAACGAAACCTGGTAAAAAGAAGGCTCAAGGAAGCATACAGGCTTCAGAAAGCAGGGTTTTACGGTCGGCTGGGTGAAAAGAAACTGGCTGTAATGTTTGTTTATATTGCCAAAGAGATACTCCCGTACAGTGAATTCGAAAAGGCAATGAAAACAATACTCGGCAAGCTTTCAAAGCAATGAGTAACAGATCAGGGGCTCTCTAAAAACCGGGTTTTAGAGAGCCTCTGAATGGTTAGTTGTCCATTATTTCGGTTTGCATCCTTACCGAATCTTCATGGATCAACTGGAAAAGTATTTTCACAAACGTTTCATTAAGGTTCAGCTTTTTCCCCATGCTCACCCGGCTATCCATTAATTGTGTCCAGCGGTTTATCTGGAGAGCTGTAACATTATTTTCTTTTTTATAATACCCTATTTCTTTCACAATTTCCATCCTTGATGATAAAACTTCAAGGATTTCGGAATCTAAAGAGTCGATCCTGGACCTCAGTAGCTCCAGTTCGTTTTCAAACTGCGGGTTTGTTATACTTTGATTCCTGATAACCAGCTTGTCCAGGAGCAGTGCTAAGTCGGCCGGGGTTAGCTGCTGGGCTTTATCGCTCAAAGCACACGATGGGTCAATGTGCGATTCGATCATTAAACCATCCATGCCCATGTCAAAAGCTTTTTGTGCAATTTCAAAAAGGAATTCCCTTTTCCCGGCAATATGGCTGGGGTCGCAAATAATTGGAAGGTTAGGCATAAGCCGGCGCAATTCAATCACTGTTTTCCAGTTGGGGTAGTTCCGGTAATTTGTTTCGCGGAAAGGGGTAAACCCCCTGTGGATGGCCACCATGTTATTTATCCCTGCCTGGTTTATCCTTTCAAATGCCCCCATCCAGAGTTGGACATCAGGGTTGACCGGATTTTTAACCATTACCACGGCATCTGTCCCTTTTATAACATCGGCAATCTCCTGCACCACGAACGGGCTGGCAGTAGACCGCGCCCCAATCCAGAGCACATCGACCCCGGCTTTTAAGGCTTCTTCGGTATGCTGGGCATTTGCTACTTCGGTGCCAACAGGCAGCCCTGTTTCTTTCTTGACAAGTTGTAACCATTTTAGGCCTATTGAGCCTACTCCTTCAAACGACCCCGGCCTGGTGCGGGGTTTCCACACTCCTCCCCGGTAAATAAATACCCGGTGGTCACGGGCAAGGAGTTTTGCTGTTTCCAATGCCTGTTCTTCGCTTTCGAGGCTACAGGGGCCTGCAATCAGGAGTGGGTTATTTAATTGTGGCAGCCACTCTTTTATCGGGTTTATTGCTAAATTCAGTCCCATAATTATTTTGTGTAAAATTTTATATTCGTCTCCTTATTTTGAATAAGTGAATGGTTGTTCCCATCAAGGATATCCCTGATTTTATTGGCGTTTTTTATCAGAAGGAGCAATTTTTCTGAATCACTGTTTTTTATTGCATCACGGAATTCTTCCAGGTGTTTTATGTAAACATCAAGTGATTCAACAACATAGTCCCTGTTTTGTTGAAAGATCGGATGCCACATAGTAGAAGAACTTTTTGCTAACCTTACAGTAGACCTGAAGCCACCGCTTGCAAAGTCGAAAATAATATTTCGTTCTTCCTTTGCCTGCACGGCATTTGCCAGGGCATAAGCAGCAGCATGTGGCAGGTGTGAAACAAAAGCCGTATTGAGGTCTTGTTCATCAGCAGTCATGTAAGCAATGTTCATCCCTATCAGGTGGAACATTTTTTCGATAAGGGCTAAATGTTGCGGGCCGCTGTCTTGCTGGTCGCAGATAATGGTGATTTTTCCTTTGAAAAGCCCGTCTATAGCCGACTCAGGGCCGGAATCTTCAGTCCCCGACATTGGGTGGGCCGGGATGTAATTTTTCCGGTGCGGATGATTCCTTACAATCTCTACAATCTCTCTTTTTGTAGAACCCATATCAGTTACCGTTGCATATTCCGGTATCAGGTCGAGCACCCTGGGCAGTACCGTTAATAATTTGTCGACAGGGATAGCAAGAATCACGATATCGGCTTTTTTTACGGCGGGCTCAAGTTCTTCGGCCTTATCCACAATATTCAATTCTAAGGCCTTGGCAGCATGTTCCCTGTTAATGTCGACACCTGTTATTTCGGTGGCAAATTTGGTGCTTCTCAGGTCTTTGGCGATTGAACCACCAATTAGGCCCAACCCGATTATCGTTACTCTCATGTTATATTATTTTAATTAAAAAAGGGGCCTCGATTTAATCGGGACCCCTGGTACAATATCTTGAAACAACAATAAAGTATCACCTGTCCCCTTGCGAAGAACCAAAATAGTAATACCAAAAGTATAAAGTATTGTTGTTTAAAATTTCCATATCTTATCTGATTTCGACAGCAAATATAAATATATATTTTAGAAAAGGGCTAAAAAATAAATTTTAGCTTCTTAATGAATTAATTTTTTATAATTTTTTTCGACAATACAGGAATCCCTTCGGCTTTTACCACCACCAGGTATACTCCGGCAGGGTAACCATCCATATTGATTGATTTCTTATATTGACTGGTTATGTTGTACTCTTCTGTTGCATCAATTAGCTGCCCGTATAGATTATAGATATTTACATTCAGGCTTTTCAATGGTTTCTCGGTTTGAATTGCCACATTAACCCTATCTCTGAAAGGATTTGGATAAACAGAGATATTGCCGGGAGAAAGCGCATGTACCAGGCTGTTCGGCACTGCTACCTGAATACTCAGGTTGTCGATAACCCACCCCCAGCCATGTGCGTATGGGTCGGAGAAGAGGCGGAACCGGATCAATATAGTATCGCCTACAGTAAAATTCCCTGAAGCAGTAAGGTCGATATTTCGTGTTACCATCAATTCTTTTGAACCGGCTGTTGATGAGTTATTCCCTACAACTCCCTTATTGTATTCTTCCAGCCAGTTGTCGTTTGCCCTGGAATCATACCCGTCAATTAATGGTTGCCATGAAATCCCCTGGTCTTTACTACCCTCAACAATTACATAATCAAAGAAATCTTCGCTGTCGAATAAAGAACCTGTTGAACCTGGCTCAACCAACACTACTTCATCGAAACTCATAGCACCACCATCTGCAATAACAATCGGGTATTTCAGGATTGTTGTAAAATTATAAGTCGCATCATCGGTGTCAGGGCTCGGGTAAGGGTGGCGGCTGTGAATAGCCCTGTCGGTGAAGCCCGAAACTGTCCCGATTGAGAAATCAGAAGAAATAAAGTCCTGGCTTAAATTATTAAAATCATTTATATAAAAAGCAACCGGGTCGAAAATTGAGAAAACCGGAACGTTAAAATACCCTGTTTCCGGGAGGTAGGTAATATTTTGGTTTGACGATGCATCTTTTGCCAAAATCCTGTATTGAACAGAATCACCATCATGCAAATCATTTTCGGCAAAAATAAATTTACCTGAATAATTAGTTGATGAATCATTTTTCAGTCCGATTGGCTGATACGGCACCTTATTGATAAAATATTCAACAATTAAAGTGTCTATTCCCAGGTTATCATCGGCTTTTAAGGAAATCCCTACTTCTGTTTCCGAAGTAAGTATCTGGGATATGGGTTGGTGGATGATAGTGGGGTTGATAGTATCGGGCCCGATCCGGAAATTATAAAAGGTTTCCGGTGCCCCTGAGGGGCGTTTAAAAGTCCTGTTCTTCTCATCGGTTGCAGAAATATAATAGGAAACAACCCCTTGTTGCACATTTACCGGAAGCACTGTCTTAAATAAGCCTGCTTCTTTAATAAATGGGAAAGGCAAAGAGTCTGTTGTTTGGAATAAGTCGGAAGAATAATATAAAAAAATGGATGATGTATCAAGCAGGAAGTCGCTTCTTATTTTTGCTTCAATAAATACCGGGCCTGTTAATTCCTCTACATCTTTCAATTCCTCATGTTTTATATAGATATGTTTCCAGCCAATGTCGGCCAACATATTCATTGTCAATGGCCCCGGATTAAAATTTGATTCGCCCATTCCGGATGAATGTGTCATAAGAGAATTTTCGTTGCCACTCGGATAAGTATTATCATTAAGGTGGTAGACACTTGAGCCGTCTGAAAATGTGCGTGGTGCATACAAACGAGGGAGGTCGCCAGGCACGGTATCGTTAAAGATAGGGCTGATAAATTGCAAAAAACCTGAAGTAAGTTGCGTAAGTATCTGGCTGGAAGGATTCGTAAAAAGTGCCGTATCTGTTAGTTGCTGGCTGTTGTAATTATGGATATATTCATCGAAAGAAGCCGGAGAGCTATCCCCATGCCCGTAACCTGCATCAGATTCGTTTGCATAAAAGAAGCCGGTATATCCAAGCCCGTGGGCAATTTCATGTAATACAATGGAAACGAAGTCGTATTGATTCGGGGGAGTGTTTTGGTCAACCCCAAAGTACCAGTCCACGTCCTGGTTGAATTGTGCCTCGAAATCAGGGTCGCTGCTCCCCGTAATTTCCCTTTCAAGTATTTTTTCGACAATTGCAACAGGGTAAAATGTATTTGCAGAGGGTGCCCCGTCAAAATCCTTATAATAGGACCAGGGGCCACAACTGCCCAAAACATTGTTTTTTAATTTAGCAAAGGATGCACGCATGTGAATAGGGACTGGCGAATCAAGGAGGTATTCCCATATCTCGACCGCTTTTTCGAATGCCGGGATAACTGAATCGGGGAAGTTAATATAGTCGACAATTATATTGGATGTTTTTTCTTGTGCCGATTTAAGTTGGCGTAAGTATGCTTCTGGCGGTGGAATTCGTGATATCTCAACTTTCCCTGATGCATAGCAAACCGGTGGGTCCATCTTGACTCCCTCTTTCATCCATTTCTCCTGACCCGATAAAACCAGAGAAGACACTAATACGAGTGTTGTTAAAAATAATTGTTTCATCTTTATGAAATTACATCTATAATTATTTTTTTTTCGAAGTAACTGTTAATGATTCTAAAAAACAAATTTCCTAACAGTTATTAAGAGACCGTTTAAATATACAAAATATTGTTAGAAAGACATTCCTCCCTTAGTTTACCCCTAAAATAGGTCAATTTACCAAAGTCTAATGAAACCAGGATGTTGCTCGCAGGTTTTCAATTTAACTTTAAACAACTTCATATATTAAAAATCAATGTAGATTCATCCGGCTTTTAATGCTATTTTTGTGGGATAGTGTAACAGAAAAGTGATTATATTATGAGAAGCTATTTCAGCCCCGTGTTTTTAATGATTATTTTATTTCTATTGATTTCGTCTAAGCCTGAGAAGGGATATTATAATGAATTATACCGGCCACAATTCCATTTCACACCTGAAAAGAATTGGCTTAGCGACCCAAAAGGTTTGGTTTTTTACGGTGGGGAATATCAATTGTTTTACCAGTATAACCCGAAGGGCAAAGAAAGGGGGGCCATGCATTGGGGGCATGCTGTAAGTAAAAACCTGGTACAATGGAAAACCCTCCCTGTTGCAATTTCTCCTGATGAGGGTACGGAGGATAAAATAGATTCTACAGCATTCTCGGGAAGTGCAATTGTTGATAAAAACAATGTATTGGGCCTACAGGAAGGCAGTGATAAAACATTGGTGGCATTTTATACAGGTTTCAGGTGTGGGCAGTGTATTGCCTACAGTACTGATAAAGGGCGTACCTGGGAAAAATACCAGGGGAATCCTGTTGTCCCATACAATCCGTCAGATAATGCCCGGGATCCAAAGGTTTTTTGGTACGGGCCTGCAAAGAAATGGGTAATGGTACTATACCGGGAACCTAATGGGGATGAGGCTAAGAAAGGGGTCTCAATTTATAATTCAGATGATTTGACCGATTGGGAACTGAAGAGCCACCTGCCTGGGTTTAATGAAAGCCCCGACTTAGTGGAGTTGAATGTAAATAACCGGGTCAATGAATCAAAATGGGTTATGTTTGATGGAGACGGGTCTTACTTAATCGGAGATTTTGACGGGGATAGTTTTATCCCTGAAACAGGGAAAATAAGGAGTGATTATGGCAAAAATTATTATGCTCCACAAACATGGGGTAATATCCCCAAAAAGGATGGGCGGACGATCCAGATTGCATGGATGAAAGGAGCAGAATTTACAGATATGCCATTCAACGGGCAATTAACTTTCCCATGCGAAATTTCGTTGAGGAAGTTTGGCGAAGGTGTACGTTTGTTTCGCCAGCCGGTTAAAGAAATTGAATTATTACACGGTAAACACTACGAGTGGACGGATAAAAATATTATCCCCGGCATTAATCAGAATATTGTTAGAAAGGTGAAGGGCGATTGCCTGCATATAATAGGGACATTTAATATAAAAACATCTGACAATTTTGGGTTGATGCTCAGGCATGGTAAAAAAATTGTAGGATCAGAGATTCTCTACAATGTGAAGACAGGGGTGCTTTCGTGCCTTGGCACAAGAATCCCGGTAAAGCCTGTGGATGGGAGAATAGAGTTGGAAATATTGCTCGACAGGACCTCAATTGAACTTTTTGTAAATGGGGGCAGTGCTGTAATCACCAATTCTTTTTTACCGGCTAAAGGGAATAAAGACTTGGCATTATTTACCAATGGTGGCGAATTGCTTGTGGAAAAACTCGATATTTATGAGATGAAATCAGCCTGGCGGGATGAAGTTTCTTTAGGTCAATAACGCTTGACTAGTTTTATAATTTTTTGGTTGTTAAAATAAGAGACTGTTTAAAAATATTCAATGAAATGAAAGTACACTATTTAATCCATATCCCCGAAGAAATGCCCGGAGGGATTTCTAGCTGGGCGAAACAGAATGGGTACAATGAAAGTTATACCCGGTTTTACCTGAATGAAGATTTGCCTGATGCCACGGAGCCGGACTTCTTAGTTGTTATGGGGGGGCCTATGAATATTTACCAGGAAGAAAAATACCCATGGTTAAAAGCTGAGAAACAGTTTATAAAACGCGTAATCGAGCAAGGCAAAAAGGTACTGGGTGTTTGTTTGGGGGCTCAACTTGTAGCAGGAGCTTTAGGAAGCAAGGTTGTAAAAAACAGCGAGACGGAAATTGGCTGGTTTCCTGTTTTTAAAACAAAAGAGGGGAGAAATTCCGAATTGCTCAACTCAATTTCCGATGGGCAATTAATCATGCACTGGCATGGCGATACGTTCTCTATACCCGAGGGGGCAACTCATCTTCTCTATTCTGAAGCATGTGAAAACCAGGCTTTCTTATATGGGAAGAATGCATTAGCCTTACAATTCCATTTAGAACTTACCACAGATTTGCTTAGGGGATTGGCAGCATTGGAGGAGTTGCCAAATGGCCGTTTTGTCCAATCTCCCAAACAGATTATAGAGAGTGAAGAATTGCAGGCTGAAGCTCTTCAGAGTTTATTTAAATTACTGGATACGTTTATTTCTAAGAGACACTAATTAGGGCTATCCTAACGAAGATAGTATTTGCACCAGTACAATCAGCAAAACCATTGCTACCGGATAAACTGTTGCATAAGCAACCGAAGGGGCATTGGAGCTGGTCATTGAGTCGGCTGCTGCCAGTCCCGGCGTACTGGTCATACTACCCGTAATTGCACCTATCAAACGAAGGATGTTCATTTTGAAAAGCCATTTGCCGGCAAATGCTGCTATTACCATAGGTATGATGGTGATCACTGCACCGATTAAAAACAGGTTGAACCCGTATTGTTGGAATGTTTGCACAATTTGTGCCCCGGCATCTGTCCCAACAGCAGCCAGGAATAGCAATAGCCCTATCTGACGGAGCAATTGATTGGCTGCACCGGTCATAGTCCATAGTATCGGCCCTGTTTTTCCAATGCGGCTTAACACAAGGGCAATCATTAATACTCCGCCGGTTAATCCTAAACTAAAAGTATAGGAGCCAAAACTTATGCTTATTTTCCCAATCAAAACACCCAGTATTATTCCGATTGCAATAGGCAGGATATCCGTATCGGATAAACGTTTGGCGTCATCGCCAAAAACCCGTGTGACCATTTCCATATTGGCTTTACTACTGGCAATAACCAGTTTGTCGCCAAACTGAAGCTTGGAAGAAGGGGAAGGGGAAATGTCGATTCCCGACCGCCTGATCCTGGTTATGGTTGCATTGTAGGTACTCAAAAGGTTGATTTGTGCCAGGGTTTTGTTGACCACCTCCTTGTTGGTTACCAAAACCGAGCGGACATCAAAATTTGGGTCTAATGGTATTTCTTTAGTTGTTTCACTGCCAATCAGCAGGTTAACGCTGTTTAATGCCTCTAATGTCCCTACGGCTTTAATTATATCACCTTTGTGCAGGATGGTTTCGGGGGATGGGGTTATTGCAACGCCATTATGGACAACCCTTGATACCACCGCCTTGGTCATGTGCCTGATACGCAATTCGCCTATGGTTTTCCCCACAATATTTTTATTCTCGACAATAAAAAATTTCTTTTCAATTTTTGGAAAATTTTCGCGGAGCATCTGTTTTTCATCTTCTTCAGCTTCCTTAATTGATGTTTTCAATAGTTTTGGGAGGAAACGGACAAAAAGTATTACTCCGATTACCCCGAAAGGGTAACCTACTCCGTAACCAATTGAAGCCATAGGAGAATTGGTATAGTCGATGGCAGCAGCTAACCCCGGGGTACTTGTAAGGGCTCCGGTAAGTAACCCGATGGCAATGTTTTTATCAAGATTGAAGAAAAGTATCAACAGGGAAGTAATTACTCCGGCCGACAGGATGAGGACGGTAGCCAGCGAAGCCAACATGCGCCCGTCTTTTTTAAAAGACTCAAAAAAACCTGGCCCGGCCTGGATTCCAATGGTAAATATAAACAGGAGCAACCCGAAATATTGGAAATCTTTTGGGATCACAACTCCGTAATGCCCGAAAACCAGTGCTACAAATATCACGGCCGATACATCAAGCGACAACCCTTTTACCTTAATCCGCCCAACTATAAAGCCCAATGCAATAATAAGGAATAGGGCGAAATAACTGTTTGATAATAATCCCATTAGTAAATGTTTTTTACAAAGTTAATGAAATAAGGCGGGAGTAACTGTTGTTTTCAAAAATCTGTAAAAGGCCTGATATGAATTAATGTTCCGTTAAAGTGGTTGTTTTTCTGTTGAGCCGGATGAAACTTTTCACAAGCCATGCGATTATTCTGTACCTGTAACGGCGCAGTACATAAAAAACAACAGCCCACAGCAGGATCAATGCAGGAGTTCGTCCTGTTAAGGTATTTTTTTCTAAAACATGGTTGACAAAGCCAATGATTTCCTGCCATTCGGAAATAATAATTGCCGTTGCGGCCGAAAAGTTGACAACAACCAAAAAAAACCAGGGGAGGAAAATAATGCCCCTGAGTTTTTGCTCCAGCATTTTTTTAGCGTAAGGTAGTTTTTTGTTCAGCAGGTTATCGCTGCGGATGAGTTCCATGAATTCAGGGCGGCTTCTTTGTTGATTGTCCTTTGCCGCTATAAAATTCAGGAAGTCGCCTGAAACCTGGACACGCAATTCGGCAATAATATAATCCCCTTCAACAAAACTGTTGAGGTAGCCATGGGTTAAAACTTCTTTATAGGACAGGAAGGCCTGCCATAGGTAGGGAAACAAGTCTCTTTGGGTTTATTTCTTTTTTATTTTTAACAGGCTTTGGCCAAATTCACTGATGATTTTTACCAAGGCTTTCCAATAATTAATAGAGATAGTTACGGACCTCTCATGCATTTCGTTGATGAAGGTTACCGGGTTGTAGGCAAATGATTTTGAAACACGTGTTGTCACATCACCGTCCATACCGATAATTGTTTGAAGTACAACCCGTTCAGTGCCTACATCGTGAGCCTTGCGTATAACCATCAGTTGCCGGAGGTCCACATCCAGTTCATGCTTTTCCGCACTACTGCCTTTTTCTGCCCTGAATTTTGAGATAGTGTCTTTATTATCAAAATCGAAGTCCTTACCGGGCTTGTGCTCTCCAAAACTTTTTAACAGGTTCCTCAGGTCATCAGAAATCATTTCAATGCGTTGCAACATCATCATATCCGAATCAATCTCTTCTTCATTCAGGCTGATGGTACTTTTATTGTCCTTCAATAATTGATAGGCATCCTTTGCCCTGGAGCTTAATTCACGGAAGGATTTGTACCCGGACCCTTCATTCTCAATTCTCCCGCGGAAAAGGTTTGGTTTGTTTTTATGGCTTCCCTCCGCTAAATGATTTGCGTATTTTTCACCCAGTTCGGTGAGTTTGAAACTATATTTTTTTGCGATTTCATGCAGTAATATCCTTGGGCTGTTGGATGCCTTTGAGGTGGTCATATCCTCCTTAATAATAGTATTGATCTCTAAATGCGTTAAATCATATAAGGCCGATCCAACCTGGTCCCATATTTTCCGTTTGTTTTTCAGCATTATTTAAAGTTTTATGGGATAGTTGCCTTTTATTCATTTGGAGGCGTGCCAGATTTATTTTGTTCTGTTTGGAAAACTTTCAATGTTTCAAGGATTTTCTCTAAAACCTCTATGTTCCTTTTAATGATTTCATGCCCCTGGTTTTCCCTGATCAGATGGTATTCGCGCAGGTCTTTGTACTCATTCGCAAATTTGTTGGTCATTGCAGTAGTGATATCACCGGTAATCAGGTTCACCTGAGAACACATCCGTTCATCGGTACTATCTACTTTCAGGGTGGTAGGGGTACCTTCTTTGTCTTTATTAAATTCATAATCTCCAACCAGAGTGTGTATGTCCAGCCTGGTTAATCCGGCTAAATGCGTAATTGCATTGCCTAAAAAACTTTTTACATCTTGTGCCATGATTGATAGTTTTATGTTGTTATTATTAAATTGTAAGAATTCACTAATTTTTTAAAGGCTGTTACCAGCTTGATTACAAAAACAGGCCAGGCGATTACCGTGCCTGCACTAAGCAGGCTTTTTAATGCCTGGAAGAGAAACGATATCAGCGAAAGGCTGAACGACATGGAACAGATTTTTTGATTGACCGATTTCATGTGCGATTCAACTAAGGAAGCATCTCTGCAGCCAATTATATTGATTCCGTCTTTATCAATATCGAAAATGGAATAAATTATTTTATCGTTTTTATCGCTGCTGATAACCGGCAATTTCCCCAGTAAGAATTTTATGCCTTCAATAAAGTGCCTGACCGCTTCTTTAAAAAAGCGATAGATCATTTTCAGGGTGTTTTTTATAAAGGATGCAACGTTTTTAACCTGGCCGACTATCCACCGGAATAGTTTGCAGGCAAATTTAAAAGCTTTTTTGAAGAAGGTTTTTATACCGAAAAAGAATTGGTAGGCCATTCCATTCTTTTTGCCAGGCAGGTTGTCCTGGTTGGCAACGATATTTTCAAAACCAACTTTCATATTCTCTTCAAATTTTTTGCGGTCGGCATCAGATGCCTTCTCATAGCTTTCGGACAGGATCATTAATGTATCAAAAGAGCGGTCGCTTGCCTGGTTCTCAATTTTATATTGTTGAAGGAAGAAGAGGGCATTAAAAATGAAAGTGCAGCCTTTGATCCTTGCCAGCACCTCCCCGAATTTAACCTTTTCAGCAACGGTATCGTTGTATCGTTCAATGATAGCTTTCAGGCTGCCCAGGGTAACCTCGCCATAATCGGCATCCAGCAGCCCTTCGTAAAATCCCCCCATCCATTGATGTACCTGTATAAGCCTTAGTATAAAGCTGTTGATTTCTTCTTTTTCCCGGGTTCTTAAGAAGTTTTCATCAACTTTTATGTCTCTTCGGTAAAAAACATGTTGGTCAATCTCCTCAAAAATATCTTCATGCCCTTTCATGTCCTTTTTTAGCCTCCTTTTGAAATGTCCTTTAAATTCAGGGTAGCCGTCTGTATTTTTGGCTTTTTTCAGGCTAAATACCACAAGGCTGTTCTGATACCCGTATGATTCCAGGAAAGCAACCGTATAGCTTTGTAAATCAGCCAACAGGTTCAGAGTTGCCAGTTTTGTTTTTTGAACATAAAAAGCTGCTTTTTCCAAAGCAAAATAGGAATTGGCATTGAAAGCCTGCTCAATGGGGCCGGCATACAAGCCCAATAAGTTCAGCCTGTAGTGGATAATACGTGTTTGCAGCCCTTTTTGCCCGAATTCAGGGAGCTTCCCGAACAGCACCCCCTCATCAATATCTGTTGCTATCTCCAGCAACTTTACCTCTGCCTGCTCTCCATAAAGCATTTCGATGTTTTTGAATTCCTGCTTTTTGATAAGCCCCGACTCCGTAAATTCAGTATAAAAGGTGCTGAAAGCCTCGCTAATTTGTTTTTCTTTTAAAATATCAACCAGCAATTCATGCCTCAGGTACCCCAGCCCGGTTAAAAGTTGTGCTTTGATCCCCAGTTCTTTCCCGTTATCTTCGAGAAGGTTATTTTGCGTTGACCCTAAAATATCTTCGAAGAGGTTGTTCATTTATTGTGCACGATTAAGGCTTTTGCAAATTCGAACATTGCTTTCCGGGCTTCCATACCGGCTTTGACCATTTCATTATGAGCTTCCAATAAAAATTTATCGTCTGCGGTGAGGTTATTCCTTACAATATTCGATGAGTCGGCATCAATTTCGAAGCGGGAAAAAGCTACAAGGTTCAACTTCGAATTTAATGTAACAGGGTTAGCCTTCAGAAGCGATTTAATTTTAAAGGCATCTTCATTCCCTTCTTTTATGTCGGCTATTGTTAATGAAAAGTCTCCTGAGTAGGTAGTGACTTCTAATGATGCAAGGTCATCGATAAAGGCTGCTACTCTTGCAGCAAGGGATTTCAGCCCTTCATTAATGGATTTTTTATCATTTGCCATGATTTGGGTTTTAAGTGGTGAATAGAATAGGTTGGTTTATTTAAAATATATTTTTGGGGTATTATCTATGGAGGAAGATTTTCTCCGTGTACAAAGAGTCTTTTTCATAGGGGCGAATTCTACATTTTATTTATTGTGTGGTTAACTAACAGTTAGCTAACAGGTTTGGTTAAGTTATTCTTTAAGATAGTTTTTACTTTTTTTAGTATAGCATTCAATATACGACAAAATTTGTTGCGGGACTAAATTTTACGGGGAAAATGTCGGGATATTAGAAGACTGCTTAAAACAGGGGGTTCGCCCGCGGATGTTAAGTAGTTGATATTTAGGGGGGGCGCATTGCTTACAAACTCCCACACAAATCAAAAAAAAGGTTTTGCCGAAGGATTAGTAAATAACTATATCTCCAGAACAAAAAAAGGAATATCTTACCGGTTATTCCTTTTTTGACAACTATTTAATCTTTTGCTACTATGGGATTCTTCATTCTCAACCTATTTGCTGGTTAATTTAAATCGTGTTAACCTTAGTGGTACACTTGTTGGGGATTTTTTTAGAATCTGAAGTCCATAAATATAACCATTATGAAAAACCATTTTTCCAGGATTGATTTGAAGGTCATAATCATCGCAAACAAAGCTACTCTGACAGATAAACTCACCTCCATTTTTGTACACCCATACATGAAACTTATTGGCGTTTTGTTCTTTGGCATAATCAAAGAACAATAGATTGTCGTCAGAGTCTTGGATCAATGTGGAAAAATAAGGTTTTTCAATAGGTTTGGTAATCCTTTTTAAGTCGGCCTCCATGGCTTTAATGAAATAATCATGTGCCTTTTTACTTTCCCCCTCACTTATCCATTTATTAGCAAAGCGCAAAGGATTCATTTTTTTGTATGTCTCGATGGCTTTACGCTGAATATCTTTTTGTTCCTCTACAGAGATCTGATTATTTATCAAATTCATCTGTTTTTTTGAAATAAGTTTTCCGTTCAAATCAAATATTTGTAATTCGCCATTGCTAGGGTCTGCCACAATCAATTGATTATTCACGCAGGCTAATTTAGGCCTTGCTTTTATTCCGGTACCCCTTGAAAAAGGCATGGATGTTCCTGAAACTCCTCCTTGCTTTTCGAAATAATAGGAATAATTAAAGAGTTTATTATTATTGCCCCCTTTCTCAGCGGGGCTTCTTTCGGTAAAATGCTCCCAAATCACCTTCTCCTCGTTGGTTTCATAATCTATAATCGCAACAAAATCTTTAAACCTTGTTTGCCAAATTACCCACCCTACTACGGCAATTTTCCCGTTAGGCAAGGGTATCATTTGACGGGTCATATAATTAAGTTTCAAAGTTTTTTTGTAGTTCCCTTCAAAATCGAAACAAACCATATTCCCCATATTGTCGAGTCCGGTATAAAAGGTATTGTTATTTATAATGCCGGCAATACGTTTTATTTCTTTGAATCTTACTCCATCGCTGTTGGTAATCCCAAATTCTTTTTGAAAAGAGCCATTGGGCGAGAACTTACTATAATAGTTCCGGTAAGCATGGTTAACTACCACCGAACCATCAGGCATAATAATAAGTGATTTCCGATTGCCCGTAGGCCTATTGTAAATGGTGTCGTAGTATGTCCTAAATACTTTATCCCAGTCATTATTTTGTGCATATTCAGTATCAGGGATCAATTTAACCGTACCCCTTTTGTACAAATCTAATAAGTTCTGGGCTGATGCTATTATTCCCAAACAGGCAAACAGTGCTGTATAAATTATTTTTTTCATGGCTATAATATTTTCATGGTTACAATTTTAAATTTTATCTCAAAATGAGTTGTATTCACAGTCTGTTATATTTCCATTCTGGTCAATAACGTACATAATCAATTCCTGATCGGTGATGGGCTTATTGGCATCTACCTCAAAATCCAGAATATAATAGAGCATGTAATCTTTCTTATTGTTAGTTTGTTGCCTTCCAATTACAAAAATTAGTAACAATAGTATGCAAGCTGCAATCATGCCGTAAATAAGTTTTCTTTTAAGCGAAACATGCTGCCTGCCCTGATTAGTAAATAATGGTATTTCCGGCATCTTATCAACCAACTGATTTAAAGCCTTCTTAAGCTTTATGGATCGTTGCTTTTGACGTTCAATCCTTATTTTGCATTCAATGCATTCAGCCATGTGGTTTTCAGCCATCCTGGCTTCATTTTCTGTGGACTCCCCGTCCTCATACTTTTGAATAAATTCTTCGCTAAAACAGTCCATTATATTCCTCCATTAACTCTTTCTCAAGTTTTTTTAATGTGCGAGACAATGTTTTTCCAATCGACCCAAGGTGTATCCCTGTTGCCTCCGACATTTCTTTATATGAGAGCCCTTCGCTGTACAGCACTGCCAAAAATTGTTCTTTTGTATTTAATGTTTTTAGTGCCCGGCGAATCATCGCCTTTGCTTTTTGCTTGTCGAATGATTCTTCTTCGCACGCCTTGTTATCCAAAACCTCCAAATTACTAAACTTGCTCTGCTGTTTTAAATAATCAATACATTTGTTATAAGTGGCTCTATACAACCAACCTGGATAATGGTTAATAACCATAGAATCATTCCGCTTTTCGTACAGATGGATAAAAACTTCTTGCACAATATCCCTTACCACATCGTTATTGCCAATCATTTTTACCGCAACCCGGTACATCATGGCATAGTTCTGATTGTATATTTTTGCAAATGGGTCCAAAGTTTAATTCCTTGTTTAATAGTACGTCTTTCAAAGGTGCTGTTTTGTGACAACAAAAAGTGAATATTTTTCAAAAAATCTAAGGCTCCCCCTTTTAAGAAAAAGGTTATATCCCAATTTATATTAGGGAGGCCATTAAATAAAAACTTTAGTTACCTTGAACGATGAATCGACTTTGGAATTATGGTAATGGAAGGAATTTTGAGACTGTTTAAATTTTATCGTTTATCTTATAATCAGGTTGTAATAAGGCAATAGGCTTTTATTCAGCAGGGATTTAACAGGAAACTAAAGTCATTTCCGGGTGATAGTTCTTTTGCCTTTTCCCCTTTCAAAAAGATACGTGCTGTTTTGTTGCCAATCAGGGTCAGGGTTTGGTCTTCCAGTTTCAGCATGGTTCCTTCCCGTAGCCCCACTACGTGTATTCCCGGGTTTATTTCAAGGAACTCCAGTATCCGTTGTTCCCGGGTTTCTCCGCTATGCCCTTTAGGGTTAGTGTCTAAGTAATGTGGGTTGATTTGAAAAGGCACCAGGTTCATACAATCAAATCCTTTTGGGTCGATGATTGGCATATCGTTGGTGGTGCGCAGGGAAGGGCAGGCAATATTCGCTCCGGCACTCCAGCCAGCATAGGGAACCCCGGAAAGAACCCTTTCCCTGATAGCGGACATTTGACCCCGGTCGTGCAACATCCGGACGAGTTTCCAGGTATTGCCGCCGCCAACAACAATTGCCTTAGCTTCTTCAATAGCTTTTAAAGGGTTTTTTAATGTATGTATTCCAACTATTTTATATCCGATTTCTGCAAAACGCCCCTGTACTTTTTTTGTATATGCATCATAAGACAAGGCTACCGTAGCATAGGGGATAAAAAGCACGGTTAAAGGCTTCTTCCCGAAAAACTTTTGAATCTCATATTTTGGGAAATCCAGGTATGGTTCGCCTGGCATGGTTGAGTTGCTTATTAATAATAGCCGCATTACAAATTCTTTAAAGCCGGAAAAATCCTAAATTTTTGACAATTAATCAATGATAAATATTATGTTTTGTTAGGAACTTAAATTATAAAGGTACTAATTCTTGTGTCAAATAGTGCAAAAACAGATCGATTTGTCCTGATCTGGGACGGCTTAACGATACTGTTTTTTTATTACCCTACCTCTGTCTTTTTATTTTTTATGTTTATAGAAAGCCTTTAATTATTGCCTTTTGAGTGGTTTGTAGCGATATGCTGCAGGCTATGCAGATTCTTTTGGCGGGGAAATTGATTAATGACTTTGTGCCAATGTAATATTGGGGCAAACCTGTTAGCATTTAATTATGGCATTCTCTTTTTCAATAGGATGACTATATACATTTAGTGTGTTTTTAATTTTTATAATTTAAAAGATGACAAAATCAGACAAGGCTGAAATGTTTATTAAATTGGAAAAGGCCAGCCAATATAGGAAAAGATGTGAAGAGCGTGAAACCAGGTCCATACGTTTGAGGAACCTGTTTGCCGTTTCTTTTATCGTTTCAATTATTCTCATCATTGTTTCATATATTCTTATGAACTCATCGTTGGGCGATGAAGGGCAAGCCTCAGATTATTATAAAATCTTGCCTGTAATTGTATATGCAGCCCTGGTTATTGGTATATCTTTATTCATTTGGTTAATTGTTGCCTTTTTTAAGTCGTTTAGCATTGAACTTGAATTGAATAGGGCACGGAAGATAGAAGGGATTATGGTACAGCATGTACACCGGATCATGTTGATCAATCCTGAAGGCAATTAAACTCATCTGCCAAAACCAATATAAAAGCATGTTAGTAGCAATGTTCCCCCTTATTATTTTATACAAGGTATGATAATTTTTAAAATATAGAATCTTAAAAAACTATGAATTACATTCACAACTATATTGAAGAAAACAAAGGCCGTTTTTTAGAAGAACTGTTTGGGTTAATACGCATTCCATCTATTAGTTCATTATCGGGGCATAAAGACGACATGTACAAAGCAGCGGAATACTGGAAGGAGCTTTTACTTGGTGCAGGTGCTGATAAAGCTGGAATTTTTGAAACGGACGGGAATCCGGTTACTTATGGAGAAAAAATTATAGATTCGTCACTACCCACGGTTTTGGTGTATGCGCACATGGATGTAATGCCTGTCGACCCAATTGATAAATGGGAATCGAGTCCTTTTGAGCCGGAAATCAGGGATGGCAAAATATGGGCCCGTGGAGCTGATGACGATAAAGGGCAGGGCATGATGCACGCCAAAGCATTTGAGTTAATGGTTAAAACGGGGACTTTGCCATGCAATGTGAAGTTTATGATTGAGGGGGAAGAGGAAATTGGTTCGCCTAACCTCGGCAAATGGTGTGAAGAGAATAAGGAAATGCTGAGGGCTGATGTAATCCTGGTTTCCGACACTTCGATGATTGCTCCGGATATCCCTTCGGTAACAGCCGGGTTGCGGGGGCTGGCTTTTTGGCAGGTAGAGGTTACCGGACCTGATAAAGACCTTCATTCGGGGCTGTTTGGGGGGGCTGTTGCCAACCCGATCAATGTACTTTGTAAAATGGTCAGCCAAATGGTTGACGGGAAAGGGAAAATTACCATCCCCGGATTTTATGATGATGTAATGGAAGTTTCTGCTGAGGAAAGGGAGTTACTGGCAAAATCACCATTCGATTTAGAAGGGTTCAAGAAAGCCATTGGTGTTGAAGAACTGGCTGGCGAAGAGGGTTACTCCACCACCGAAAGGACAGGCATACGCCCCACATTTGATTTATGCGGTATTTGGGGAGGCTATACAGGGGAAGGGGTTAAAACCGTACTTCCGTCCAAAGCATTTGCAAAAATATCAAGCCGGTTGGTTCCAAACCAGGACCATAAAAAGATTGCCCGGCAGTTTAAAGAGCATTTTGAAGCAATTGCCCCGGCTTCAGTCAAAGTTAAAGTTACTTCGTTGCATGGAGGTCAGGGCTATGTATGCCCGGTTGATATTCCTGCTTACAAAGCTGCCGAAAAAGCATTTCTTGACGTATATGGGAAACCGCCTGTCCCTGTCCGTTCGGGAGGGAGCATCCCAATCATTTCAACTTTTGAGGAAGTATTGGGGGTAAAATCGGTACTAATGGGCTTTGGGCTGGAATCGGATGCCATTCATTCACCCAATGAGAACTTCCCGCTTGAGCAATTTTATAATGGAATAAAAACGATCCCCTTGTTTTATAAATATTTTGTTGAGATGGCAGGTTCTGAATAGAATGATGTTTTTAAAGGTTTTATAAATCCGGGAATTTATCTTATTTTCGCGCTATCATTTTGCACAACAAATAATTATGTGGCTCAGGGTTTCCCGTATCATTCTTAGGAACAAGATTTTACTTCTGTCATTATTGACGGGGATAACTATCTTTATGGGTTATCATGCCTCACAGGTTGAGATGTCGTACGAATACGCATCTTTATTGCCCAAAAAGGACCCTGCCTACAAAGATTACCAAAAATTTACCAAAACATTTGGCGAGGAAGGGAATATTATAGTTATTGGTATCACCGATAAAAACTTCTTCGATTACGCCCATTTTCATAAGTGGAGGGAGCTCTGCTCAAGATTGAGCAAAGTAGAGGGGGTAGAAAACCTCCTGTCGGTGTCAAACAGCTATAACCTGATAAAGAATACAAAGGAGAGGAAGTTTGAGATAGAACCGGTTTTCCCTGCTCACATAAAAGGGCAGGAAGAACTTGACAGCCTGGTTTCCATATTTAAAAGCCTGCCTTTTTACCGGAACAGGTTATACAATGAGCATACAAATTCTTACCTGCTGGCCATTACTGTCAATAAAGATAAAATGGCTTCTAAAGACAGGGAGCAGATGGTGGAGTCCATCCGGGATGAGTGCAGCCACTATGAAAACGAGATGGGAGTAAAACTTCATTATTCCGGGTTGCCTTATATCCGCGTTGTAAATGCGGTGAAAATCAGGAAGGAATTGTACATGTTCAGTGCTCTTGCTTTGGCCATTTGTATTGTAGTCCTGTTTTTCTTTTTCCGTTCATTTAAAGCAGTTTTCGTCCCTGTGGTTATAGTGCTTATTGGCGTTGTGTGGTCACTGGGTATGTTGTCGCTTTTTGGGTACAAGATCACAATCCTTTCCGGCATGATACCTCCATTGCTGATTGTCATTGGGATACCCAACAGTATTTATATGCTGAATAAGTTCCATCATGAATTTATTTCACATGGGAATAAGGTAAAAGCCCTGCAACGTGTAATTATTAAGATAGGGAATGCAACTTTCCTGACAAACCTTACCACCGCATCAGGGTTTGCTACCTTTATAATCACGAAAAGTGATATTTTAAAACAATTTGGGATTGTGGCCTCTCTCAATATTATGGGTTTGTTTGTGCTTTCCCTTTTATTAATACCCATAATTTTCAGTTTTATCGGCCCACCATCGCCAAAGCACGTAAAGCACCTTGAAAACAGGTTTGTTACAAAAATTATCGACCAACTGATTATAATTACAAAAAAATACAGGAAAGTGGTTTATGCCGCTGCAATAGGTATAATTTTAGTAGGGTTTTATGGTTTTTCTTTAATAAAGAGTTCGGGTTATATGGTCGATGATATCCCTAAAGATTCGCCTATTTATGTGGACCTTAAATACTTTGAAAAGAATTTTGACGGGTTAATGCCCCTTGAAATAGTAGTTGACACAGAAAAACCCAACGGAGTGATGCAATTATCAACATTTAATAAAATTGACCTCCTGGAAAAAAAACTGGCCGCATATCCCGAACTTTCACCCCCTTTGTCTTTGCTCGACCTGCTTAAATTTTCGAAACAGGCATTTTACAACGGGAAAGAAAGTTATTATAAGCTACCCAATCGCCGCGAAAAGAATTTTATTTTAGCTTATGCTTCCAAAGGCAAAGAAAATTCGATCTTGCTCCATGCATTCCTTGATAGTTCGAAACAAGTTACGCGGATAAGTATCCGGATGAAAGATGTAGGGACAAAAAAAATGGAAGAGTTGTATGGTAAATTTAACAGCCAGGTAGATTCGATCTTTTCGGCCGATAAATATAATGTAACCATTACAGGCTCAAGTATCACCTTTTTCAGGGGTACCGAATATTTAATGAGGAACCTTTTTTCAAGCCTGGCACTTGCCATTTTCCTGATATCAATATTTATGGCTGCCATGTTTTCATCGTGGCGGATGGTAATCATGTCGTTAACACCCAATATAATCCCATTGATTTTTACGGCTGCAATAATGGGTTTTACAGGTATCCCCATTAAAGCGTCAACAATATTGGTGTTTAGCATAGCTTTTGGTATCTCGGTCGACAATACAATCCATTTTTTGGCAAAATACAGGCAGGAGCTTAAAGTAACCAATTGGGATATCAGGCAGTCGGTGATCCTGGCCTTGCGCGAAACAGGGGTCAGTATGCTGTACACTTCGGTAGTGTTATTTTTTGGGTTTGGAATCTTCAGCCTTTCCAGTTTTGGTGGTACTGTTGCCATGGGTATCCTGGTTTCATTAACATTACTGGTTGCGGTAACATCAAACCTTATTTTGCTCCCTTCTTTGCTTTCAGGGCTGGAAAGGATTACCACGACACGCTCTTTCAAAGAGCCGCTCCTGCAGATTTATGACGAAGAAGAAGATATTGAACTTGAAGACCTCGAAATAGAAGCTGCAACTCCGGAAAAAAAGGAATAATAATGTATACCATATCAGCATTACAGGATATTTTTAATTCTGAAATTGAAAAAGAATCTACCCGGTTAATTTCATCCGGCCCTGAAAATCTGTATGCCCCTATAAAATATACGTTAAGCATGGGTGGTAAAAGAATCCGCCCGGTAATGGTGTTGTTAAGCTACAACCTTTTTGCCAATGATGTAGAGAACGCTTTACCTGCAGCCCTGGCCATCGAAATATTCCATAATTTCACGTTACTCCACGATGATATTATGGATGCTGCAGAAATGAGGCGGAATCAACTAACGGTACATGCGAAATTTAATAATAATGCCGCAATTTTGTCGGGCGATGCTATGTCGTTTATTTCCTTTCAATACCTTCTTAAAAGCAAATCGGAAAAATTGCCTGATGTAATGAGGCTGTTTGCCGATACCGCTGTTGAGGTTTGCGAAGGGCAGCAATACGATATGGATTTTGAACAAAGGGTTGATGTAAGCGAAGCTGAATATATGGAAATGATCAGGCTTAAAACTGCCGTCCTGCTGGGCTGTAGTTTAAAAGCCGGCGCGTTACTTGCTAATGCCCCTGATAAAGTTTCAGATGAATTGTATCGGTTTGGGATTGACCTGGGTATTGCTTTTCAACTTCAGGACGACCTGCTGGATACTTTTGGCGATGAGGAAGCCTTTGGCAAAAAGATTGGAGGAGACATTGCTTCGAATAAAAAAACATACCTCCTGATAAAAGCATTTGAATTGGCCGGGCAGGCACAAAAAAAAGAGCTGCTGCATTGGGGCGGCCGTAAAAAATTTGACCAGGGCGAAAAGGTAACGGCCGTTAAAAAGGTGTTTGCCGAATTAAAGGTCGAAGAGAAAACAAGGGGTATGATTGAAACATATTTCAAATCGGCAATTTCCTGTTTAAACAATCTTGATATTGATGAATGCAAAAAAAAACAGCTCCATTTACTTTCTCAAATCTTGCTGAAAAGGAATCGTTGATTTAAGTTTAAATATTTGGCAAAAATTTTTGATTTTATTGTTATAATGCAAAACAATGTTAAATTTGTTTGCATTAATTTCCTTATGGAGATTCTTAATACCGATCAAAAAATCTGATTTCAAATGACGAAGAATATTGGTAAAGTGTTGCAGGTGATCGGACCTGTTGTAGATGTTAGCTTTGAAAGAGAAGGCTGCGAACTCCCTAGTATTAATGATGCATTGGAGATAGAATACGAAGGCGGGGGGAAATTGGTTATTGAGTGCCAGCAACATATTGGCGAGAATACCATTCGTTGCATTGCCCTGGATTCTACCGATGGGTTAAAAAGAGGGATTGATGTAGTAGCCACCGGCAGCCCCATTGTAATGCCGAAGGGAGAAATTTCGCTCGGGCGTTTATTGAATGTTACCGGCGATGCTATTGACGGGTTGGAACAGCTGCCTAAAGAAGGGCTTGATATCCATAATAAACCACCTGAGTACAAAGATTTATCAACTGAAACCGAAGTGCTTTACACCGGGATTAAGGTAATCGACCTGATTGAGCCGTATGCCAAAGGGGGGAAGATTGGTTTGTTCGGTGGTGCCGGCGTAGGTAAAACAGTTTTGATTCAGGAACTAATTAATAATATTGCACTTGCACACAGCGGATTATCTGTATTTGCAGGAGTTGGCGAACGTACCCGTGAGGGGAATGACCTTTTAAGGGAAATGATCGAAGCCGACATTGTTGATTACGGGGATGAATTTAAAAAATCGATGGAAGCCGGAGGATGGGACCTTACCAAGGTGGATAAAGAAGCAGTAAAGAAATCGAAACTGGCACTGGTTTTCGGGCAGATGAACGAACCTCCCGGTGCCCGTGCAAGGGTAGCTTTATCCGGGTTGACGATTGCCGAAAGCCTGCGTGATGGCGATGGCACTGCCGGCGGCGGACGCGATATTTTGTTTTTCGTTGATAATATTTTCCGGTTTACCCAGGCAGGGTCCGAAGTTTCAGCACTTTTGGGGCGTATGCCTTCAGCTGTGGGTTATCAGCCAACCCTGGCTACAGAGATGGGGGTCATGCAGGAGAGGATCACTTCAACAAAAAATGGGTCGATCACATCGGTGCAGGCAGTTTATGTACCGGCCGATGACCTTACAGACCCTGCTCCGGCAACAACTTTTGCCCACCTGGATGCGACCACTGTATTGAGCCGTAAAATTTCCGAGTTGGGTATTTACCCGGCTGTTGACCCTCTTGATTCAACATCAAGGATTTTGTCTTCGGAAATTGTAGGCGAAGAACATTATAATTGTGCACAACGTGTAATTATGCTTCTTCAGCGTTACAAGGAATTGCAGGATATTATTGCGATACTGGGGATGGATGAACTTTCGGAAGAAGATAAACTGGTTGTGCACCGTGCACGGCGGGTTCAGCGATTCCTTTCGCAACCATTCTTTGTTGCAACACAATTTACCGGGCTCGAAGGGCAATTTGTTTCAATTGAAAATACTATTAAAGGGTTCAACATGATTATGGACGGGGAAGTGGATCAATACCCTGAAGCAGCGTTTAACCTGGTTGGAACAATTGAGCAGGCCATAGCTAAAGGAGAAAAAATGCTGGCAGGTGAATAAAATCTCCTGTAAACGAAATTTTTAGTTATTTGATTGAAATAAAAACCTATGTTTCTCGAAATAATTACACCCGACAAAAAAGTGTTTTCCGGAAAGGTAAAGCTTGTTCAGCTTCCCGGTAGCAAAGGGAAGTTCGAAATACTGAGGAATCATGCTCCGATCATTTCCACCCTGGGCGAAGGCGTTGTTAAAGTTGTGGATGAGGAAGGGGAAGAACTACTTTTTGAGATTGATGGAGGTGTAATTGAAAATAAGGCAAATAAAATTATTGTGCTGGTTGAATCGGCTTAGAAGCCTCCTTAAATAAAATGAAAATCCTGCTATGCAACCCTGGAAATAGTTTTATTTTTAGGGTTTTATTTTGTTGCTGATCTAAGATGAAAGTAAAGTTTTTGATTATACGGTTTAGTTCTATTGGCGATATTGTCCTTACGTCCCCTGTAATCAGGTGCCTGAAAGAGCAGGTGACAGGAGCAGAAATATATTTTGTGGTAAAGGAGAAATATGCTGAGATATTAAAAGCAAACCCTCACATCAAAAGAGTTTTTCTTTATAAAGATAAAATTACCCCTTTGCTGAAAGAGCTGGAAGAAGTGCAGTTCGACTATATCATAGATTTGCACATGAACATAAGGAGCAACCGGATTAAGCGGTGGTTGAAAGTCCCGGGTTTTTCTTTTGATAAGCTCAATTTTAAGAAATGGCTGTTGGTAAATTTTAAAGTCGACCGATTGCCAAAAAAACACATTGTTGACCGCTACCTTGAAACGGTTGAGGTTTTTGATGTGAAAAATGATGAGAAAGGCCTCGATTATTTTATCCCCGACAATCAACATTTTGATTATAAAAGCCTGCCGGAAGTTTTTCAGAATGGTTACATAGCCTTTTGTATAGCAGGAAGCTACCAGACAAAGAAGCTGCCTCCGGAAAAAATAATTGCAATTTGCAGGAAGCTTCCCTATCCGATTGTTTTACTCGGAGGAAACCGGGAAAAGCCCGTAGGAGACTCAATAGCAGGGCAGTTCTCCGAAAGGGTAGTCAACCTGTGTGATAAAATTTCATTAAATGAGTCTGCTTCATTAGTGGGGAACGCCCGTTTGGTATTGACCAACGATACCGGGATGATGCATATTGCTGCTGCATTTCAGAAAAAAATACTCTCTTTTTGGGGAAATACAGTCCCCGAACTGGGCATGTTCCCTTACCTTCCCGCCCCGGTTTCAAAAATTATGCAGGTTGGCGGATTAAAATGCCGCCCCTGTTCCAAGCTTGGTTTCGACAAATGCCCAAAGAAACACTTCAGGTGCATGAATGATATTGATGTTGAGGAAGTTGCCGGATGGGTGCATGAAAATTTCAGATAACCACTATTCCTTTATAATATCTCCCGGTTTATTTTTATTCCTACAGGAGAAGAGATGCAGGGTGAGCAATTTTATATCCTGACTCCCATGCCCTGATACTGAAAACGACCGGGAATTAATCGAAAAAGAGGGTTTTAAGCTGATTTTTTAGAAAAAAACGCCAAAATTTTTTTGTTTTAAAAATATTTTCATACCTTAGCCTTTGCGTTGATATTCTTTCAACGTATGTTTGGGGGTTAATAATAAGGGTTGCAGAGGCAACCCTTTCTTCTTTTACCAAATTTTCAATCTAAATCAAAAA
>JAADGO010000024.1:1345-14374 GCA_013152355.1 Chlorobiota bacterium | reverse complement strand
TGAAAAAGTTTATTGCTACCAATGCCCTCTTGTTTAATCGTCTCGAAAAAGTGGAATTGAAACAAATTGAAAACGACCAAAAATTTGAACAAATTTTTAATGCCATACAAGATAAAAGTATAAAGTCCAAACAGGGAATATTTTTTGAAGGACAGGTTTTTGATGCGTACTCGTTTGTTGCCGATTTGATACGGTCTGCCGAAAATTCGATTGTCCTTATTGATAATTACATTGACGATACGGTGTTGACGCTTTTTACCAAACGTATGCCACAAGTTAAGGTTACTATTTTTACCAAACGAATAAATAAACAGTTGGCGCTCGACCTGAAAAAGCACAATGAACAATACTCGCCTATTCAAATTAAGGAGTTTGCTAACTCACACGACCGCTTTTTTATTATTGATGAAAAAATGGTTTATCATTTTGGGGCAAGTTTAAAAGATTTGGGTAAAAAATGGTTTGCCTTTTCTAAGTTTGATAAAAATGCCTTGCGTATTCTGAATAAATTAAACCAATAATAAATACACACAACTGCAGATAAAATGAATTTGAACTATACGGATAAAACCAAAATAATTGAACTGATTAAGGCAGGCGAAAAACTGCCGAAAAAATTTATATACAAACTATTTTCTGATGAAGAAGATGTATTTCTTTTCTGGAATGGTAGAAAAGAAGATGTAACAAATGTAGCCTTCCCTTTTCACAGTATTGAGCACATTGATGAGCCAAAAAAAGAAAAAGATAAACCACAAATAAGTTTATTTGAAAAACGTACTGTTGAAAAAGGACAAGCCAAATTTTATGATGTAGCATATTTAAACACGAAAGAGATAATTACAGGAAAAAAAATCACTGTAGAACTCATTGATTTTGTTACACATTACACACAAGACGACATTGAAGATATTCAACAATCAATGCGGGCGGGTAGTAAAGTTGTAATCGAAGATGGTCAAATTATAAAAATCGTAAACGATAAAAACGATACTTCGGCAAGCTCAGTAGAAGAAAAATGGACAGGCAATTATTTGTTTGAAAACGAATGGCAAAGTTTCCGAACAAAAAAAAATCCAACTCTGGAGTTTACTTGTACACCACACGAATATAAAGAATCAGGGAAATATAAAATAATGGTTAAAGTAGTTAACATTTTGGGAATCGACACAAGTAAAATAATAGAGATAAATTTGTAATTTAGAAATCTAAAACCAACACAAAATGAGAAAAATTAACAGAAGGCATTTTTTGCAAACAAGTGCTGTTGCATCAATAGGTACGGTACTGGCGGGCTCTGCGGTAGCATCTGTTGCCTCAAAAAAAGAACCGTTTAAAATCTCCCTGGCCGAATGGTCTTTTCATAAAACCCTGTTTGCCAATGAAATGACAAACCTGGACTTTCCGGTTAAAACGCGCCAATTGGGCATTGAAGGCGTTGAATATGTAAACCAGTTCTTCAAAGACAAAGCAAGAGATGAAAAGTACCTTGAGGAATTAAAAAAGATATGTAAAAACGAAGGCGTAAAAAGCGTACTGATCATGTGCGATGGCGAAGGTATGGTCGGAGCCCCTGATGAAAATGAAAGGAAGAAGACGGTAGAAAACCATAAAAGATGGATTGATGCCGCGGCATACCTGGGTTGCCATTCAATACGTGTCAATGCAAGAAGCGAAGGGACTTATGAAGAACAACAAAAACTAGTTGCCGATGGGTTAAGGATGCTTTGTGAATATGGAGACAAGAAAAACATAAATATTATTGTAGAGAATCATGGCGGCATTTCCAGCAATGGCGAGTGGTTAGCCGGAGTAATGAAATTAACCAACAACAAGCGCGTTGGTACTTTGCCTGATTTTGGGAATTTCCTCATCAGCAGGAATCCCGAAAAATGGTACGACCGCTACAAAGGAGTCCGGGAACTAATGCCTTTCGCAAAGGGAGTAAGTGCAAAATCGCATGAATTTGACGACCAGGGGAATGAAACGCAAACAGATTTTTACAGAATGCTCAAGATTGTGATGGATGCAGGCTATCATGGGTATATTGGAATAGAATACGAAGGGAAGGCATTGCCTGAAAAAGAGGGAATCCTGGCAACTAAAAAATTACTTGAAAAAATACGTGCAAGCTATTAGTCTCAATGATTATTTGAAAAAATAATTGAAACATAAAGTTATTCAATTCGTATTTCTTATACGGCTTTGCAGTATTTTTTTCTATGTGGACTTATAGGGGTTGATTGGTTATTGATAGCTGCAAAGTTAGAAAGGTCATTAGTTGTTTGTCTTTCAAGAGAAAAGCGGTGGATTTGCCACCGCTTTTATTTTATGAATTATTATAGTGTATTTTTACAAAAAAATAAAGATGCAATGTGTTGCTAAATTCATATTAAAATTATTTGGCTGGGTTTTATTGCTTCCGGTATACCTTTACAAGTATGCCATCTCGCCACTCACCCCGGCATCATGCAGGCACTACCCCACCTGTTCGGAGTATGCCGTCCAGGCATTAAAGGTACACGGCCCGATAAAAGGTTTTTGGCTTGCAACAAAACGAATCTCAAAATGCCATCCCTGGGGGACACATGGCTATGACCCTGTACCTCCTAAAGAAAGTAAAACCCATCCCGGGCACTCAAAAAAAGGGGAAATTAACAGGGGAGAAACCTGTGGAAACCTCTTTTAATGACAGGTAGCATAAATTAAAGAGGGGCTAGAAAATTGGTACCTGCCCCTTATTTGGATATTCCTTATTGCAATAGCTCTGTGCTTTTTTATAAGCAGCTGATTACCAATCACTTAAAATATAAAGTCTCGGTCTTGTAGAACCTTAATAATCAGATATTTGCGTCTTAGCGTCTTAGCGAGAAATAAAAATATAACGAACTATTGTTATTGGATATTTTAGATTTTAAAATTAAAAAACGAATTAGGAATAAGAAATAAGGAATCTAAAATAAGGAAGTTCTGAGACTTGGGTGTTTCCTTTCCTACAGTCTTTTGGGGTGTTTGTCTTTTTGAAAAAGTTATTTCTTCACAATCCCAGATGAAAAGAAACCCAGCAAACCTACCTGCCTCAAATAATATAAGGCCCTGGTTGCAACTACTCAATCTGACCCCGAAGAATATCCTACCACCCCAGGAAATGCATTCCTATGCCCGAAAGAAAAATGACCAGCCCGGCTGCCAGGTGCATGTATTTTTCGTATGGCTTTAATCTTACCAGTGAAGAGCCAAAATGCCCAAGGTAAACCAGTGACATCATCGTGAGAATTGTTGTAGTGCCAAAAAACAGGGTGACGGAGATAACCCCGGCTATATTTTTTTCAGCAGCAGGAAAAATCAGCATCGGAATCAGCACCTCACAAGGGCCAAAAACAAAGATGATAAATAAAATCCACGGAGTCAGTTTGGTGTTGTCCTCTTTTTCTTCCATGCTGTGGCTGACATCATGTTTCATCTGACGTATTTTTTTTGGTATAAGGAAATCCGGGAGATGGTTATGCCCTCCGTCTTTTAAATATTTAAATACGCCATAAATGGCATACGTTCCTCCAAATGCCATTAGCATCCAACCAACAATTTCTCCCCGGACAGACTCTATAAATACCAATTTATTTAAGCCAACCCCCAATGCAACCCCACCAATCCCCAGTACGACCGAGCCACCAATGTGCCCAACCCCTGCAATAAAAGTTATCCACATGGTTTTAGACACAGTCCATTTCCTTGCTCTGCTCAATACAATAAATGGCACATAATGATCAGGCCCCAGGACAGTATGTATAAATCCCAGAGATGCAGCGGTAATCGATAATAATAATAATTCGTTCATTTTAAAAGGTTATAATTTATTGATTAGCGATGCCTGGCAGGCTGCACCAAAGCCATTGTCAATATTTACAACTGAAACGCCACTTGCACAACTGTTCAACATAGATAATAAAGCCGACAAACCCTGGAAATTGGCACCATACCCGATGCTTGTCGGTACACCAATAACAGGTTTATCTACCAGGCCGCCCACTACACTGGCAAGTGCGCCTTCCATACCTGCAACAACTATAATAACCCTGGCATTCCTGATTAACTCATGGTTGTTAAAAAGACGGTGGATTCCTGCAACCCCGACATCATATATCGCCTCCACTTTATTATTCAGGAACCTGGCTGTTTCAACCGCTTCTTCAGCTATAGGCAGGTCAGAGGTTCCGGCTGCAACTACAGCAATATAGCCTTTCCCGCAAAGCTCTTCTTTGTGTTTATAGTAAACCGTTTTAGCCAATGGATTATAAACCACCCTGGGGACAACGCTTTTGACTGCCTTGTACATATCTTCATTTATCCGTGTGGCCAATACGTCCATCCCTTTTTGATACAACCTTTCAGCAATTAACCTAACCTGTTCGGTGGTCTTCCCTTCTGCATATATCATTTCGGGCAGCCCTGTTCGATGCAGGCGGTCAGTATCAATATTGGCAAAGCCCATTTCTTCAATGCCCCGGTTGTTAAAATGCGACAACGCTTCCGTTAGCCCCAGTTCTCCTTTTTTATATTTCTCCAGTATATCACGAGTGTTCATATCAAAGTTTTTTACGTATGATTTCCTCAACCTTGTTCAGGCTGAGGCCATGCCTGGCAGCCAGTTTCTTAATATCATCAAACTCGGGCTTGGCCCGAATCTCATTGCCTTGGAAATAACAATATTTCACATTGACTTTCCCCAGCTCCGTATCAATCTCCTTTTCCCTGCGTTCAAGAATAGTTTTTGTAACGGCATATTCCCTCATCCCAATGGTTGTGCTGTTATTAAAGACAATGGCTTTTATTTCAGGTATTATCCCTCTGTTGCATAGTACAGACAGCATGTTAGCCGGCCTTGACTTTTTCATGATGATTGGAGTTAAAAACACATCGCTGGCTCCGGCTTCAAAAAGTTCCTGGAAGAGGTGGCTATACCATTCGGGGTTCATATCATCAATATTACACTCCAACATCCATGCTTCTTCCAGTTTTGTGTTGTCAGGGCTTTTATCGTCTTCCGAAAGATAAACTCTCAATACATTCGGGACTTCCGAAATATCGCGTTGCCCAATTCCATAAGCAATTTTATGAATGGGGAAATTTATCTGCTCTGTGAATTCATTTACCATTGCTACGAGGATGGCAGCACCGGTAGGGGTGGTAGCTTCGTGCTGTACCAAACCTGTTTTGACCGGGACATTCTGAACAATTTCAATTGTAGCCGGTGCAGGGACAGGCATAATACCATGAGCGCATCTCACTGTCCCTCCGCCCAATTGGATTGGGGCAGACATAATCTTATCTACCTTCAGGTAATCGATGCAAATGGCTGCTCCAACAATGTCGGCAATTGAATCCAATGCCCCGACCTCATGAAAATGAACCTGTTGCTTACTTATCCCGTGGACATTGGCTTCGGCTACAGCAATAAGGTCAAAAATCTTTATGGACATTGATTTAACTTCGGCAGGAAGGCTGCTTTTATTGATCAACTCCTCAACATGCTTCAAATGACGGTGTTTCTCATTTTCCTGATTCTCAATAACCACAGTTGCTTTTGTCCCTGTGACCCCTCTTCGTTTATCTTTCTTAATTTCAAGATGAAACCCTTCAATATTCAATTTCTGAAGTTCTGCTTTCAGGTAGCCAGGGTCAACGCCAAGGCCAATCATCGCACCAAGGTTCATATCCCCACTGATCCCGGCAAAACAATCGTAATATAATATTTTCATAGTTTTTTAGATTTTACGGCAGAACTTAATACCCTGTTCATTTTACCAGATACGAGCCCTTCCTGATCTATTACAACTCTTTCGAAGCCGACCTTCTTGATATTACTGATAACACTATCTTTAATAGATTGAAGTTTCTCCAGATCATCCTTCTTAACTTCAATTTTGCCATAAGTCCCATAATGACGAACCCGTACATCTTTAAATCCATAACTATTGAGAATATCCTCAGCAGCTTCAATCTGCCCCAGCTTTTCCCCGGTCACAGCCTGGTTGTATGGTATGCGGGAACTTAAGCATGGGCTGGCAGGTTTATCCCAATTGGGTAATTTGAAATATTTTGCAATCTCTCTCAGTTCATTTTTAGTCAATTTACAATCGACAAGGGGAGAGAGCACAAGGTTTTTTTTAGCAGCATCAATGCCAGGCCGGTAATCACCCAGGTCATCGTAATTTGTCCCGCTAAGGACTTCAAAACCAGGATATTCTTTTTTCATTTCCTGAAGGTCATGGAACAGGTGGTCTTTACAGTAAAAACAGCGGTTTACCGGATTCTGGTTATAACGAGAATCACTTAGTTCATTAGTTTTAATGATGTTAAGCTGTATATCAAATTCTTCACAAAAAGATTTGGCCAGATAAAAATCTTTCTTTTTCAGGCTCTCAGAATTAGAAATTACTCCTATCGCATTATCATACCCCTGGAATTTCCGTGCCAGGTAAAGAACTAACGTAGAATCTATTCCTCCTGAAAATGCAACAATAGAACCTTTTCTTTTACCAAACCATGCCTCAAGAAGATTTAGCTTTTCTTGTAAAGAAGGATTAAGGTCGTTCGGCATTAATTTATTCATATTTAACGTTTTTCTTATATAGAATCACCTGATAACTCAAGATAGCATACTTAGAGACTGTTTAAAAACAGCCCCTTAATCATAACACGAAAAAACAATAAAGTGCTACTTCGTAAAACTACAAATTATAATCGAAGCACAAGATTTTTTGGTTCAAAAACTATTTAAACAACTTCTATATAAACACTGATTAGTTACAAATAGTGAATTAAAACTAATTTTGTGTAATATTGTTATAGAAGTTGTTTAAAGTATTTAACATCCACAAAGATGAGTCGAAATATATGGTTGTTGCTGATGCTTACTTTTTTAGGTTCGTGCCAGCCGGGAAAAAAAGCAGGTGGAAAAGATGTAATAACGGTAAGTATCCTGCCGCAAAAAACATTTGTTGAAAAAATAGCCGGCGATGATTTTAAGGTGAATGTATTGATTCCTCCCGGAGCAAGCCCTGCGACTCATACTCTTTTACCGGCTCAGTTAAAAGACATCTCCCGGTCAATTGCCTGGTTCAGGATAGGGAACATCGGGTTCGAATATGCGTGGAAAGACAAAATAAGCCAGGCAAACAGCAACATGAGGGTATACGACCTTTCGGAGGGGCTTGACTTAATAACTTCAGGCAAGGGGAAATGCCATGGAGGGGTTATGCATGGGGTTAACCCACATACCTGGCTTTCGCCGGCAGAGGTAAAGAAGATGGCAAAAAAAATACGGGATGTTTTATCAGAGTTAAATCCAGGTGGATCGCAAAAATACCAGGCCCGCTACCTGATATTTATGAAAGAAATAGACCGGCTTGATATGCAAATCAAAGCATTGCTGAAAGGTTACAAGGGGAACACCATAATCACATTCCACCCTTCATTTTCCTACTTTGCCCGCGACTACGGATTAAACCAGGCCTCGCTGGAGGCAGATGGGAAAGAACCTACGCCTAAACATATAAAAGAAGTTGTTGATTTGGCCAGGGCTAAAAACATAAAGGTTATTTATATCCAGGCTGAGTTTGACCATAGCCATGCCCGCCTTTTTGCCGATGAAATTGGCGGGAGGGTAGTGCAACTTTCACCGTTAGACCCCGACTGGGCCAATAACCTGCTGAATATGGCAAAAATAATGAAGGAGAATTTTGAACGGGATGAATAACACACCAACGGGCTGATACCCTCCATAGCTACAGGGAGAACGAGCCTGGGGGATGATAGTAAACAGTTTGAACAGAATATAATAGAATGAAACCGATTGTCGACATACAAAATGTATCATTAGCCTACGATAAGGAGCTGGTACTGGAAAAGGTGAACCTCCAGGTCTTCAACCGTGATTTCATTGGGATGGTTGGCCCCAATGGTGGAGGGAAAACAACATTATTAAAGGCAATCCTCGGGCTTTTGAAACCTTTGGAGGGGTCAATCAAATTTGGTGAAGAGTTACAACATAAATCAATTGGCTACCTGCCGCAGGTAAAACACATCGACAAAAAGTTCCCTATAACTGTTTTTGATGTAATCCGTTCAGGGTCGATGATGAAAAAGCAAAGCCTGAGAAAATCGGGAGATGAAATAAGAAAAGCAGAGGTTTTGCTGGAGGAGATGGGTATAACCGCTATTAAAGACAAGGCAATTGGAGAATTATCGGGAGGGCAAATGCAGCGGGTTTTTCTATGCCGTGCCCTGATCAGCGACCCCAGCCTGCTGATTTTAGACGAACCCGACACTTTTGTGGACAACCGGTTTGAAGGGGAGCTGTACGAAAAGCTGAAGCAACTAAACAAACAGATGGCGATTATTGTTGTTTCGCACGATATAGGGACAATCTCAGCATACGTAAAAACCATTGCCTGCGTAAACAGGCACCTGCACTACCACCCTTCTAATAAAATTTCGAACGAACAACTGGAAGCATACAATTGCCCGATACAAATAATATCGCACGGAAAAATCCCACATACAGTACTAAAATCTCATACCCATTGATATGCAGGAACTCATCGAACTATTGTCATACGATTTTTTTCGGAAAGCACTCCTGGCTGCCGTCCTGGCAAGTATCTCATGCGGCATAATCGGAACATATATTGTTTCACGCAGGATTGTTTTTATTAGTGGCGGCATCACACACTCTTCGTTCGGAGGGATCGGGCTTGCTTTTTTCCTGGGGTTGAACCCACTGCTTGGTGCAGTCGTATTTGCCATTTTCTCGGGGCTGGGCATCCAGTATTTCGTCCAAAAGGCCGATGTAAGGGAAGATTCTTCCATAGCAATCTGGTGGTCGTTGGGAATGGCTATGGGGGTTATTTTTATTTTCCTTACCCCGGGTTACACACCCAACCTGATGAGTTACCTTTTTGGGAACATCCTCACCGTTACCAATACCGAATTATGGATGATGCTGTCGCTAAATGTTGTTGTCCTGCTGTTTTTCTTTTTCTTTTACCGTATTGTATTATACATTGCTTTCGATGAGGAGTTTGCAAAAGCTTCAGGTGTGCCCGTGGAACTGTTCAACTATTTGCTTATCACACTTATTGCCTTAACAGTTGTACTGAACATCAGGGTTGTCGGGATTATCCTGATACTCTCAATGCTGACCATTCCCCAGGCAACAGCGAATATTTTTACCAAAGACTTTAAAATGCTGATCGTCCTGTCGACAGTATTTGCATTTATCGGCACAACCTCAGGGTTGTTGATCTCCTACTTTGCCAACATCCCATCGGGGGCAACTATTATTTTCACATTGGTAATTATTTTTGCAGGCATGCGGCTTATCAACTATTTGCGATGATTAAAGCTCCGGTTAAGAAATACCAATGTAGTCACTGCCTCTCGGTGTTTGATAGCAGGGATGCACAAAAAATTTGTAGTAATTGCTTTGCATGTACCGGCTGCGAAACATATTGCTGCCCCAATTGTGGCGAGGAAGTTATTATCAAGCCGATCAAACCTTATCAAAAGAAAAAGCCTGAAGGAGGACTCTAAAAACTGATTTTGGTTGTAGTCCCAAGGCTTATTAAAACATTTCTTTTCCTTTTCTATTTAACTTTGTTTAATGCTTTTATTGAAGTTGTTTAAAGTTAAATTGTAGGTATTCTGTAATTTAATTAATGTAAGAACCGGATTGGAAGAATTCTAACCCTAGGATGATCAAGCAGTTAGCAGACGAAGGAGAAGTAGCTGGATTAAGTAAAAAGCATCCCAATGATTGTTGCCGACATTAGCGAAGCCAGTGTCCCGGCAATGAGGGCAGGAACCCCGTATTTAGATAATAATACGCGGCGGCTTGGGGCGAGGGCTCCGATGCCCCCTATCTGAATCCCGATGGATGCAACATTGGCAAAACCACATAAAAGATAGGTCGCCATTATAATAGATTTAGGTTGCAGGAATGCTCCGGCACTTTTCAGGTCGGCCAGGCTAACGTAAGCGATAAATTCTGTGAGGATCAATTTCTCTCCCAACAGCCGCCCTACATTTACCATATCCTCAGGGCAAATGCCAATAAGCCACATAAGTGGGGCAAAAGTATAGCCAAGGATAAATTGCAACGATAATTCATCATACCTCCCGTTTGTGCCTGCGGCAATTAATTCATTTAAATGAGTCCAGTGCCCGATTTTCCCAAAAATAAAATTAAACATAGCGATAAACGCAATAAAGGTGAGCAACATGGCTGCTACATTTACTGCCAGTCTTACCCCGTCACTGGTTCCATTTGTAATGGCATCCAATACATTACTCCCGATTTTATCCCGGCTGATTTTAATTTGTTTATTAATATCATCGGTAGGCGGCACCAGCATTTTCGAAAAAACCACTGCCGCAGGTGCTGCCATCACCGATGCAGCCAGCAGGTGCTTGGCAAATTCGAGGCGTAGTTGCGGGTCGTTGCCCCCCAGTACGGCTATATAAACGGCAAGGACACCGCCAGCCAGCGTAGCCATCCCCCCGGTCATCACCAGCAATATTTCCGACTTACTCATATCGGGCAGATAAGCTTTGATCATCAGCGGCGATTCGGTTTGCCCTAAAAATATGTTTCCGGCAATTGAAAGCGATTCTGCACCCGAGATTTTTAAAGCTTTGGTAAACAGCCATGCCAGTACCCAAACAATTTTTTGAATAACCCCCCAATAAAATAGCAGGCTGGTGAGTGCCGAGAAAAAAATAATGGTAGGCAATACCTGAAACAAGAAAATAACCCCGTAAGTATTTACATCCATCAATCCCCCCAACAGGAATTCACTGCCAACTTTAGTGAAATCAAGGACTTTAACAAATATTTCCCCTAAAAATTCAAAAACAGCCCGGATAAAAGGGATATATAAAACCCCTCCGGCTAAAGCAATTTGTATGGACAGTCCTGCAAATACTGTTCTCCAGGGAATATTCTTCCGGTCTTTGCTTAGCAGGAAGCCGATAAGAATAAGCACTGCCATCCCCATCAACCCTCTTAAGATAGTAAATACCGACAATGGGGTTTGCCTTGTTTGCGACAGTAATATTACGGAATTGCCGGCAGCTTGCCTTTGGCCATCTTGTTGAATGCTTTGTGCTGAAACAGAATCGTTTGCAACAGTTTGTGCAGCTAAGGGCTTAATTACTGTTAAAGCAATTATAAACAGAAGAATCAATGAATATTTCATAAAACTTCAGGCGGTTAAACCAACTGATCCCTAAAAAAAATATATTATGGTACTATTTCTTCCTCCGTTTTATTTCATCACGAATTATCGATGCTTTCTCATAATCTTCATTCATGACAGCTTCATTTAACATTTCTTCCAACTCGCCGGAAGTATATTTTTCAAAAGGGGAAGCCCCCTTTGCCCTGGGTACGTCATCCTTCCTGTCCTGAACAGCCGGATCTTCCTCTTCCACATCCAGGACGATACCTGCCTTATTCAGAATTTCCTCGCTGGTAAAAATAGGGCACCGGAATCGTAAAGCCAATGCAACAGCATCTGAGGTACGTGAATCGATTTTAACCTCCTTGCCATTCATTTCGCATAATAACTCAGAATAAAAAATCCCCTCCTCCAATTTATAAATAGTCACTTCCAACAGGGCAATATCGAACGCCATAGCCATATTTTTAAAAAGGTCGTGGGTTAATGGCCTTGGCGGCTTTAGTCCTTCAAGCTGTATCGCAATTGCCTGAGCCTCAACAGGCCCAATAATTATTGGAATTCTTCTGTCACCATTGTCCTCGGCCAGCACTAACGCGTATGCTCCTGATTGCGTTTGACTTACCGATAGACCTAATATTTTTAATCTTTTCTTTTGCATGTTAAAACCTGGCCAGTCATTTTCATCGAAAACAAATATAACAATCATTTTCTTTTATTTTTGAGAGTATTGAATTTTTAGGTAGAAAAGGAATCTCAATATTTGCGAATCAGTTAAAAATAACTACTTTTGCACTCCCAAAATAGTTCCGTTCAGGCCAGATAAAGAGGAAAACGTATGATTTTTCCGCCTGCCGGAGTAAACTTAAAAGATAAAAGATGTACGCGATTGTTGAAATTGCCGGGCAGCAGTTTAAGGTTGAAAAAGACAAAAAAATCTTTGTCCACCGCCTTGATGCAAAAGAGGGTGATGTATTAGACTTTGAAAAAGTATTGCTGGTCGACAATGAAGGTAAAGTGGCTGTTGGGACTCCTACAGTTAAAGGTGCAAAAGTATCGGTAAAGGTACTGGAGCATGTTAAAGGTGATAAAGTTTTGGTGTTCAAGAAAAAAAGGCGTAAAGGCTACAGGAAACTGAACGGGCACCGTCAACAGTTCACCCAGGTGCAAATTGATGCAATTGTTGGATAACTAAAAAAATTTAACCATGGCTCATAAGAAAGGTGTAGGTAGTTCGAAAAACGGACGCGAATCGGAAAGTAAACGGCTTGGCGTAAAAATATATGGTGGCCAGTTTGCAAAAGCGGGTAATATTATTGTCCGCCAAAGAGGAACAAAACATTACCCGGGCGAAAATGTTGGTATGGGGAAAGACCATACTTTATTTGCCCTTATTAATGGTACTGTTGCCTTTAAGAAAAAAAAGAAAAACAGGTCATTTGTTTCGATTGAACCATTTGACGTTGTAGTAAAATCTGTTCAACCAGAAGTAGAAAAAGTAACGGTTAAAGAACCGGTGGTTGCCGAGGTAGTAGAGGCAGTAGAGGTTGCCGAAGCCCCCAAAGTTAAAAAAGAGACTGAGCCCAAAGCTAAGGTTGCACCTAAAGAGCAACCAAAAGCTGAAGCAAAGCCAAAACCAAAAGCTGCTACAAAAAAAGCTCCTGCTAAAGCAAAAGCTGAAACAGCAACTAAGGCAGCAACTAAAAAACCAAAAGCGCAAGCAAAGGCGAAACCAAAAGCAGCAGCAAAAGACAAGCCTTCTACTGAAGAAAAATAAAAGACTGTTTAA
>JAADGO010000024.1:0-1325 GCA_013152355.1 Chlorobiota bacterium | reverse complement strand
CTTTACTTAAAATCTCTTGCTTGATTGAGCAGGAGATTTTTTTATTTATAAATTTGCACTTCAATTAAAATAAACCCGATAAAAATGCTTGGTCTTAAATTCATACAGGATAACCCGGAGCTGGTAATTGAGAAACTCAGGATAAGGAATTTTGATGCAAAAGAAATTGTTGGAAAAATTGTATCCCTTTACGAGAAGAAAAAACAAATCCAGGGTAAGGCCGACCAGGCTAAGGCTGAGATGAATAAAATATCGAAAGAAATCGGCGTTTTTTTCAGGGAAGGCAAAATTACTGAAGCTAACAAAGCCAAAGGGCGAACCTCCGAATTGAAGGAGTCGATAAAACAACTCGACCAAAAATTTTCATCAATTGATGACGAGGTATACGAATTATTGGTACAGCTCCCAAATATCCCGCATGAATCGGTTAAGCCGGGAACTTCAGAGGAAGACAATGAAATAATCAGGACAGGGGGTGGAACTGCCGAATTGCCTGATAATGCATTGCCCCATTGGGAACTGGCTCAAAAATACAACCTTATTGATTTTGAACTGGGGGTGAAGCTTACGGGAGCAGGATTCCCTGTATACCGTGGCAAAGGGGCACAGTTACAGCGTGCATTAATCAATTTTTTCCTCGACAATGCCCGCGAAGCAGGTTACGAAGAGATTCAACCTCCTTTGGTAGTGAATGAAATCTCGGGTTTTAGTACCGGCCAGTTGCCCGACAAAGAAGGGATGATGTACCATATTACGGAGGACAACCTTTACCTGATACCAACAGCAGAGGTCCCGGTCACCAATATTTACCGCGATGTTATCCTCGACAGCATAAACCTGCCGGTAAAAAACACTGCGTATAGTTCTTGTTTCCGCCGCGAAGCCGGTTCGTATGGCAAAGACGTACGCGGACTAAACAGGCTGCACCAATTCGACAAAGTAGAGATTGTACATATTACGCATCCTTCAAAATCGTACGGAGAACTGGATGAGATGGTAAAATATGTGGAAAGCCTGGTTGGGAAATTGGGGCTTCCTTACCGTATCCTCCGTTTGTGTGGAGGCGACTTAGGATTTACATCTGCGCTAACATACGACTTTGAGGTATTCTCTGCCGCCCAACAGAAATGGCTTGAGGTCAGTTCGGTGTCCAATTTCGAAACATTCCAGGCAAACCGTTTGAAGTTGCGTTTCCGCGAAGAGGGAGTAAAAAAGCCTCAACTGGCTCATACTCTTAATGGTAGTGCATTGGCTTTACCCAGGATTGTAGCGGCCCTACTGGAAAACAACCAGACTCCCGAAGGAATAATTATCCCGGAATTGCT
>JAADGO010000184.1 GCA_013152355.1 Chlorobiota bacterium | reverse complement strand
TTGACCAATAGGTAGTCTGTATATAAATCTAAGAGGTTATTAACAATCATGTTTCAAATTTACTATTTTTGTGCGTAACATCAGTTAATAAGATAAATACCTGTGGAAACATTCGATAATTTTACAAATCTATAAAAAAGAACTAAAATGAATAAACATATTGCACCAGAAGTAGGAAAAGCGTCGTTTCATTGTCCACATTGTGGAGTTTTATCGGAACAGACTTGGTCAGATAATATTCACTGTCATTATCAAGGATTATTACCAAATGGTAGTTATGGAAATACTCAGTATATCTTAAAGGATACCTTGACTGCAAAGTGCGGACACTGTAAACAAATCTCTTTTTGGATAAAGAAAAAGATGGTTTATCCATTAACGGGTAATGTTGAAATGGCAAACCCAGACTTACCAGATGATATTAAAAATGATTATAATGAAGCCAAAGACATTGTTAATATTTCGCCTCGTGGTGCAGCAGCATTATTGAGACTTGCAGTTCAGAAATTATGCATTCATTTAGGTGAAAAGGGGAAGAATATAAATGAAGATATAAAAAATTTGGTAAAGAAAGGATTACCTGAAACAATGCAACAAGCACTTGACAGCGTTCGTGTTATCGGAAATAATGCAGTTCATCCTGGGACAATAGATTTAGATGATAATATTGAAATAGCATACGCGTTATTCGGGTTTGTAAATATAATTTGTGAAATGCTTATTAGCCAACCTAAGAAAGTAAAAGAATATTATGAGAAACATATTCCAGAAGGTATAAGAAAAGGAATAGAAAAAAGAGATAGTTAACGATTAACCAAATAATAACTGGTGCTAACAAAAAATATAGTGCATGCCGCAATTAGTTGTAAATATGAAAGTTAATGCACAAAAAAATATAGATTGTCGCAACTTTAAAAATAATCGCTTCAAAATGCGGCACGCACCATATTCAAACCGTTAGCAAATATTGAAAACATGCCAAAAGAACATCGTTGCACACAAAGCAAGAGCCTGAAAGTGCCAACGCAAAAAGCAGCCCGTAACTTTCCAGGCACATGCTTTCTGCCGCCGCACCATAATGACAAAACATTGAATAAAACAGATAACAACAAATACAAAAGAGTAGAATAATACCTGAAAGCAGATTGACAAAAAACATGAAGCAAATTGTAAAAACCAAAATTAAAATTGCAATTGCCGATGACCACCTACTAATGATTGACGGAATAAAAACTGCATTAGCTAAAAACCCCTGAAATTGAAATCGTAGGTGAAGCAAGTAATGGATTTGAAATCGCTGAAACCTTAAAAAGACTGATCTGGTGATACTTGTGGTTAGAATACCTGAAACAGATGATATCAAGTATTACAAAAATATTTGAAATACAATTTGAAAATCTAGTGGTTTTCTGCCATTTATTTTTCTAGTGGTATTCTGCCATAAATACATAAAAAACAACAGTTACTTTTAGCCAGTTAAAAAATAAGTGGCCCAGATTTAAAAAACCCCCTTTAATGAAAAATGATTTAATTATCGACCTGACCGTCATAAACCAAAAAACAAGAAAGGAGGCTATCCGCAAAAGTAATGAATTTCGGGCTATTGTTGTTGTTTGCAACGAAACACCTTGCAAGAGAACAGGTAGCGGACTTTTTGATATGGCAACGGTTTGCACCCTTAGCCATAGATAATCGTATACAGATTGGCTTTAATCAAATTCGAAGAAGTACAATCTATGTTTCAAATAAAATAAATTGTTATTTCTAAAAATCAAATATTATGAAAAAAATAAATATATTTATTGCGCTTTTGCTCTTTGCGGGTTTTGCATTTTCACAAACCCCACAGTTTAACAATACAATCAGTATTGATCAAACATTTACCAATTCCACTGAAATTTTCCCTTTTAACAATGAAACCCTATACGGTACGGGCATAAACGGGAACATTGTTTTCAACAGCGACACTTCATTGGTAAGGCTGATCCTAAAAGATTCTATATCAGGTCTTGAATATATGGTCTATGAAACCTATCCCATGCTCGACACGATCTGGGACTTTAGCTTTAACGAGGAATGCGAGGAAACTTGTTTCCTGGACGGCTTTATGGCCACTTCGGTCATTGTCCAAGTTAGGGACGCAAGCATTTATTTCGACAAATTATTATGGAGCGGAAGCCCTATGGACAATGCCTTCGAATTACAGAATCAAGCCAAGCATAACAAAGATTTGGAAAAGATCGATGAATTGAATGCCTATATTCAAAGCAAGGGGATGATCTGGGTAGCAGGGACAACTTCATATTCTGATATGTCTCACCAAGACAGAAAAGATATGTGGGGGGAAAAATATCAAACTTTTGGGTTTGAATTTTACAAAGGTGGCATATTTGAAATCAAATCGCCGATGCTGGATCCAGGGGATCATACTTACGATATTGTTGACAACTTTGACTGGAGGAACAGGCATGGGGCAAATAATCCAAGTTCACCTTATTATGACGGGGACGAAATCGGAGGGGGATGGCAAACCGAACTGACTTGTGTTGGGACATTGACGATGAAGAGTTAATGTGCATTACACATGAACAGTGCACAAACCTTCAAAACCAAGGAGAAAATGTTGAATGGCACTCGGGCAAAACATGTTGGATATTTTCTGCGGTTGCAGGTGTGGAGGCAGTCTCTAACATTTACTTCAATGACCATATTGATTTTAATTTATCTGAACAAGAATTAACTGCATGTATTTGGGGAAATATAGCAGGCTCTAATAAAAAAGCATTGGATTATATCAGGGACAGTGGAGTTACGAATGAGGAATGTTATCCATATATGGCAGATGATGGTGATTGTGACGATCTATGTGTCAATCCTACCGAGCAGGTATTTATTATTGATAATGAAAGTGTAACAAATACTAATGAAGAACTTAAAAAAGCACTCATTGAGTATGGTCCTTTACCAGTTGGTGGCTTTTATTTCCCGTATGGAACCATGGGACATGCCGAGTTGTTGGTAGGTTTTGACCAAATCAATGAAGGCGATCTCATCCAAGGCATTAGTGGCCCAATTCCCGAAAATAGCCCATATATAGGTAAAACATACTGGATTTGCAAGGACTCAAATGCGGATCCCGATGAAGGATGGGACTATTATTTTTGGTTTCCATATAGTGGTGGTACTGGTTTACCTTCAGAAAGACGCAAAATTATTACACCGGTTACTAGTATGAATTATGCGGAGGAAGACCGGTTGTGCAGGGATGAAGACAATGATGGCTATTATAACTGGGGCATCGGCGCCCCTCCCGTTAATTGCAATGGGCCTAAAGACGGGGATGATTCTGATATAAAATGGGGGCCAATTGATGAAAATGGTTTTTCAACCCTGATAAATTCCTACAATACAAGTTTTGAAGAAAATTACGATGGATGGAAACAATCAGGCAACGATGATTTGGATTGGGTAAAACATCAGGGAGAAACACCATGGGCACCTGACTATGGTCCGGAAAATGCCCAAGATGGGGATTTTTATATTTATATCAGCTCTTATTTTGCCGGTGTCGGTCATCCAAACAAAAATGCGATATTGGAAAGCCCTTTGATTGATTTGAGCCGATTTTGCCAGTATGAACTTAGTTTCTATTTTCACAGGGAAACAACAAATTGGGGGTATGAAGGCAATAAACTTCAAGTATTGACTAGTTCAAATGGAGGTCAGGCATGGAGCGTTTTTTGGAGCGATTATGGTGAATGTATTGGATGCAATGATTGGGTGTACATAAATCTCACGATTCCATTCAATGTTGATAAAATTCAATTCAAAGCTATAACTGGGCTAAACGAATATACGGATATTGCCTTAGACAACATCTCTATAACCCCGGTTATTGATGACCCAATAGTAATTGTTGGCGAAGAAGAATGGGAAGGCCAGCATACAATATGTTCAGATATAGTTATCGAACCAAATGCTAAACTTACACTTTTGCCGGGTTGTGAGCTCAATATGTTTACCGAAGCCAAAATTATCGTAAAACGGACAGCAGAACTTGTAATTGATGATGCAATGATTACCGACAACAACAACCAGTTATGGAAAGGTATCAATGTATGGGGCAATGCAAACCAAGGACAATCATATAGCTATCAGGGCAACGTAAAAATCATAAATGGTGGCATGATCGAAAACGCAGTCTGCGGTATCCAAACAATAAAATTCAACGAAACCACAAGTGCACCCGATTATAATTACACGGGAGGGATGGTTTTCGCCGATGGCGGGACTTTTAAAAACTGTAGGGTCGCCGCTAAATTTTGGAGGTATAATTACAATCTCGGCTCCAGTTTTTTCCGTGATTGCCAGTTTATCACGAATAGCAATATGTTGCCGAGCACCGATCCTGATGTTTTTATTAAAGCTTCAAACCTTTCCAGGCTCACTGTTATTGGAAGTGGTTTTACCGATTCCCGAAGTGTGGCATCACCCGTAGAACTCACATCGGGCATCGAAGCTTCCGATACTTATTTAAGGGTATATCCTTATGGCAGCCAGAAATGTGCTTTCACTAACCTTTACAATGGCATAAGGGTTTACGCCCACACACCTGAAAAAACCGTTTGGATCAAAGACAATCTGTTCACTGATAATTTCCATTCGATTTACCTAAGTACCGTCATGGAACCTACGGTTACAGGGAATGAATTTACCCCTTGGGGAGGGCCTACCGGCGATCCTGACAATAGTTATTGTTTGTACGTAGATTATTGCACGGGATATACCATCGAAGAAAACATCTTTAGTCATGAGGGTATCCACCCTAAAGGCATTGGGCTTGTAATTAACAACTCCGGTTCTAACAACAACGAAATCTACAATAACGAATTCATAAACTTGGAGTTTGCCACCTTGGCACAGAACAATAACAGAGGTTTATTTGATTTTGAAGGCCTCGTAATCAAATGCAACGACTATGACGATAACAGCAATGATATTGCCGTTACGTCCAATGAATTAGTTGCTTACCCCGGTATTGCTAAACACCAGGGCGCACCTGGGCCAACTAATTACCAGGCAGGAAATCTTTTTAGCCTTAACAACAATGGGATTAATTTTAGTGATTACAGCACCTTTAAGGAAAGCCCTATAACGTATTTTCATCACAGCCCTTTCCCGGAACCAAGGGTAAAACCAATCTACTATACCGACAAGTATATTTTTCTGGATAATCAAGGTACTCCTTATTCTGAAAGTATCAGTTGCCCCTCCCACTTATCCGGAGGCGGCGGCGGTGGCATCGGACGTGATGACCTAAAAAGCAATATGGCCTCAAGCAATATAAAAGCCGACAGCACACAAACCTTGCTCACTGCCTTGGTTGACGGTGGCAATACAGATGTTTTGCAACAGGAAGTATTGCAGACCATGCCACAAGAAGCTTACGACCTATATATGAGCCTTATGGGCAAGTCGCCATACCTATCCGATTCTGTCCTTATCGCAACCATCGAGAAGGAATACATTTTGCCCAACGTACTTATAAAGGATATACTTGCGGCAAACCCACAGTCCGCAAAATCGCCCGAAGTGATGGACAAGGTGGACGAAAAGGCAATACCGATGACAGAAGAACAGCTTGCCGAGATATTGCTTGGCAAATACATTGTTGCAGCAAAGGAAAAGCTGGAATCGCAACTTGCCTATTATAAACACCAGCGTTCCATTTCCTTGAAATTCCTGAAACAAAGCTACCGCAACGATACTGTTGACCCGTATGCACATGACAGCCTTGTTTATCTATTGGAAACCGAAAACGGCCTACAGGATAAATTTGAGCTCGTGTTTGCTTACGCTGCACAAGACAATTGGACGGGGGCAATGGCCTTGATGAACAACCTCCCAAACCAATTCAGCTTCAAACAGAACGAACAGGAGATGTACAATGATTACAACACCTTCATCAATGTGTTATACGGATTGGATCAGGCAGGGACAGGATTGGAAGGTTTGACCACTGCACAAAACACAAGCTTGTTGCAATTGGCCGATAATGTCCAAAATTATGCAGGTTCGTATGCACGTAACATTTTGATTGGCACGGACAATTACCCTTATACCGAGCCTATTATACTGCCCGGTGATGGCTTAAAATCAGGTAGCATTACATTCGACTTGCCTGTTTCAAAAGATTACAGGCCGGAATACATCAATATTTACCCCAACCCTGCAATGGATTATATCATTGTTGAGTTGAACAAAACAAACCTTAACGGGGTAAATCTCAGTTTATATGATAACGGTGGTAAACTTGTCAAACAAACTGTTGTCCCGGCACGTATCCAGGATTATGTCATTGGCCTGAAAGGGATGAAGCCCGGTATCTATATCATTAAAGCAGATATGGATGGGAAAGACATAGGGGGCAAAAAGTTCAGTATAATCAAATAAGTATTAAATTAGCAGGTGGGGAAAACTCCACCTGCTATTAATTTTTATGCTATGCCAAAAACTTTTTATTCAATATTGTTCTTATGTGTTGTTTCTATGACCTTTGCCCAGCAGCAGGAATATTTCAACAACATCTACCAGCACGGAAACAATTTTGCCATAGGGATGACGATACTCGAAACCGATGATGGCTATGTTGGGTATGGGGGGACCGAAGAAATCCCCATTTTTGGGCAACAGGCTCTGTTTTATAAAATAGACAAACAGGGCGGGGAAACGATATGGAAATCTTATGCAGTAACCAATTCACATTACTATTATGGCAATGTGGGCGGTGCCATGGTAAAAACAAGCGATGGGAATTTTGTCATGGTAAATACCCATGGGATAGAAGATATTGCTGCAACCTTGTTTAAAGTAGATACCGATCTGGATACTATATGGAAGAGGGATTACAATGTTTCCATTAGCACCATCGTTGTCAATTGCATCGAAACAACCGACAAAGGATTTATGCTGGTTGGTTGGGTTCAGCAAACCGAAGAAGGCTATTCTGATCTCCTACTTTTAAAAACCGACAGCCTTGGGAATTATCAATGGCATAAAGCTTTTGGTGATGTATCAATGGCCCAAAAAGGGACAAACGTAATGAAAACCCCTGATGGGGGTTACCTGATTGGTGGGTTAAATTGGGATCCACCTGTTTACGAGTCCTTAGATGCTATGGTAATAAAAACAGATAGCCTTGGCAACGAAGAGTGGACAAATTACTTTGGCAATCCAGATGTAGATGATGATATGGCAATAGTTACCTCAACAATAGAAGGGTATTATTTAATTGCAACCGTTAACGGAGAATGGACATTAAATCCATATAATGGTTCAAGAGCTGGCAGGATGTTATTAAATTATATCGATATTGATGGAAACACGATTTGGGCAAAAAAAATTGGGCCAACAAGGTTTAATTTTTGGATTAAAAACATGAGAAAAACCAATGATGGTTATATAATTACAGGTTTTTCGTTTGAAACAGATTCTGTAACATTCCAACATTATTCGGGATGGATAATGAAGTTAGACAACAACTTAGATAGTGTCTGGTACAGGGATTATATTCATGGCGATGAAAACTGGGAAAGTTTTCTTTACGATACCTACCATACTTCAGATAACGGTTATGTAGCAGTAGGTTATTCCCGCCCCGATGTGGGTGGCACTTCCAATAAAATGTGGATTCTGAAAGTTGACAGTATGGGCTGCGACACCGCAGGCTGTGCCACGGGTGTTTTTGTCGAAGAACTATCAGGGGGCCAGGGAGAGGTGTTACAGGTTTGGCCAAACCCAGCAAAGGATCAGGTCACACTGAGCTTGTATTGCCCGCCGAAGCAAAGCGCAAGTGGGTCGAAGTGTGCAGCAAGCAGGGAAAAAGCAGGAGCCATAAGTATTTACGATCTGCAAGGTATTGAGGTGGAAGAAATCAAGATACCAAAAAACACAGAAAGCATAGAAGTTGATGTTTCCAAATACCATAAAGGAATATATTATATAAAATATATCCAATCAGGCCGGATAAAAGGAACCACAAAATTCATTAAGCAATAAAACATATTATCACAAACATTTAAAAACTAAAATCATGAAAACATTTACTTTATTATTTATGATGGTGCTTGGGTTTACCAATGCATTTAACCAGGATTATTATCCAATGGTGCAGGAAAACAATGAATGGAATGTGCTGGAGGTTAGTTATCCCGGAACAGGAAATCCGTGGGATACAATCTACTCTACAATAACTTATAAGTTTACTGGAGATACAATAATAAATGACACTATCTATAAAAAGGTTCTCATTTCAGAAGAAGGAATACCGACCAACTGGGAGTTTTATGGTGCAATAAGGGAAGATGAAAACAATAAAGTATGGTTTTATCCAACTATTGGAATGATTGAAGAAAGATTAATGTATGATTTCTCTGTAAATGTAGGAGATACAATAGAAAATTATGCAACAGTTATGGTTGTGGATTCAATAGCATATAAAGAAATAAATGGGGAAGACAGAAAACATATTTATTTTTCATATATCGACTTTTCTCCTTTTAAGGAGATTTGGATTGAAGGGATAGGAAGCAATAGAGGTGTGCTGCAAAGTGGTACAGCAGGTATGATGGGAGGTTGGACTTGGTTTTTGTGCATGTCGGAAAACGGGGAATTGGTCTACATGAACCCTAATTATAATTCTTGTTATCTAATAAGTACAGATGTAAAAGAAACATCATACCCGGAAATAAATATTTTCCCTAACCCTGCCAACAACATTTTAATTGTTGAGAATCTTAGCCATACCTTAGTGAAATCCATTAAACTCGTTGACTTAAAAGGAAATATAATCAAAGAATTCAGTACGGATCAGGAAAACCTAAATTTGAATGGTATAAAACCGGGTTCATATATTTTAATGTTGAAAACAGAAAATGGAACTGTCAAAAAGAAGATAATCGTTAATTGAGGTAGTATCCTATTAACTGTGTAAACAGGTTAGAACTTCCCTTGAAATACAAAAAGACCGCATTTTTTGCCAAGTCAAAGCATAACCAAGCAATTGAATGAAAAAGCCCGACCCGTAATTGCATACACATCCCGCTTCGCACAAGCCACACCAAGACCCTGCCTGCCATCCAAAAGGCCAACGCAACGGCAGGCAGGCAAAAAGCGGGAAGAGTATGCAATTGCAACAACCGCATAAGGCATGTTCCAAAGAAAAACATTTGCTAACAAAGGCTAATAGTGCATGCCGCAAAATTAGTTTAAGCACAAGCACCGCATTCCTTTATTTACTATATTTGTAGGCAGAAAAACAAGTATTGTCAAATGCGGCACGGCACCATAGCCCAACCGTTATGCGCAAGTTGACCACAGAAATTGGTTTTGAAATTCCGGATTTGAAAAATGGGAAAAACTAATTTCACTTAAAAAACCGGGCCTTAATTGAAAAGCATTTACCGAAACCATCAAAAAAAGAAACCGTACTGAATTGGATTTATAGACCTTCGGTTTGAAAACGAATTGTTCTTTGAAATAAAATTGCCGGAAATTAAAAACAAGGGCTGAAAGGTTCAAATCCGTGTTCCGAAACCAATCCCGGCACCGAAACTGAAACCTGTTGACCGGGATAATTGAACGGAATGTTGTTTTTGGGTTTTATTTGAAAATCATGTTTGGACTTCTTTTTTCGCCAGACCTCAAAAAATTGTTAATGGAAACCAGATTGCTGAAAAATGACCGGGAATCGAAAACCAAAACGGCCATGCTCCCTGAAACCATTCCTGTACTGAAACCAGACCTGTTTGGAAAAAGGAAAACAATTTTAGGTTTCTGGATTTTTTTTCGTAATTTTCAGCCTGAATTGAAAATAGATTTCAAAAGGTTTTCGGGCAAGCCGAAAATGCCACCGGTTTTATGGCAATTCAAACCCGCACAGATTTTTCATAAAACCACAGACCAGAACCAAAAAGGAAATTAAATTTATGGAAAACCAAGAAAAAACAAAACCTGCGCATAACAATGGCTCATAAAGCATGGCGGGCGGAAACCGCAAAGCAAGCTTCTGGGGGG
>JAADGO010000226.1 GCA_013152355.1 Chlorobiota bacterium | reverse complement strand
TCAGCTCTTCTTCTAACGATGCGCAAACCGGTTTCTCCAAATAAACGAACCTCACACCGGGCATCTGCAAAGCCCTTTTAAAATGCTCGAAGTGGGTATTGTTAGGCCCCAGTATAAATACTGCATTGGTTTCACTGTTTCTAAAGAACCTGTCAGTATCTTCAGTTGTTTTGAAGCCATACTTTGCAGCAAAAGCCTCACGGCTCTCTTCCCGGGATGAAGTAACCGAATAAAATTCGATGTCTGCAGGTTCGTTGTAATAGTATTTCAGGGAGTTTAAAGCATACGCATGTGCTTTGGCGATCCCTCCTGCGCCTATAAATCCTACTTTTATTATTGACATTTAATAACCTTTTTTATCCTAAATTAAAAAAATATTGTATTTGCGCCCAACCCCTTGCTGCCGGGGAAGCCATGCGAAACTTCCCGGTGCAGGCTCCATGCCAGGGGACGGTCTTTCTTTATTACTTAAGCCACTTATCCAGCCAGTTGAAAAACACCCGTTGCCAGAGTATGCCGTTTTGGGCAGTCATTACCCAATGGTTTTCTTCCGGGAAATAAAGGAACTCGGCCGGGACACCCCTTAAAACTGCTGCATTAAAGGCAGCCATGCCCTGTGTTACAGGAATCCTGTAGTCTTTTTCGCCATGGATGATTAGGATAGGCGTATCCCAGTACTGAACATATTTATGAGGGGAAAAAGTATATGAACGCTGTGCCGCGCTATTTGTTTTATCCCAAAAAGGACCGCCTATATCCCAATTCACAAACCACATCTCTTCTGTGGTTACATACATTTGGTCAAAGTTAAAAATCCCATCGTGCGAAATAAAAGCTTTAAACCGCCCTTTGTGATGCCCGGCAAGGTAATTCACAGAGAAACCACCGTAACTGGCTCCGACTGCCCCCAACCTTGTTTCATCGATAAACGGCTCTTTTGCCAATGTATCAATAGCCGTAAGCAGGTCGCTTATATTCTGCCCGCCATAATCTTTACTGATCTGCTCAAGCCACTCCTGCCCAAACCCCGGTAAACCCCGGCGGTTGGGGGCAACCACTATATAACCATTAGCTGCCATTATCTGGAAATTCCAGCGGTACGACCAAAACTGGCTGACAGTGCCCTGAGGGCCTCCCTGGTTATATAGCAAAGCAGGGTATTTTTTATCGGGGTCGAAATGAGGAGGATAAATCACCCACACTAACATTTTTTTATTGTCGGTGGTTGTGACCCATCTTTTCTCAACTTTCCCCATTGTTAACTGGCTAAGCAACCCTTCGTTTACTGATGTTAAAGCTTTCTCTTCTCCTGTAGCCGGGTCGACATCATATAACTCAGCCGGCTGCGACATGGAAACCTTTTGCGCAACCAACCGGGTTCCGGCCTGCGCAACAGTTTGGTAATTATGGACTCCGTTGGTAACCCTGGAAATCGAACCATCAGCTAAATCCAACCGGTAAATCTCATCGGTAGCATGGATGTCGCTGATAAAAAAGATCGATTTACTATCACCCGACCAACTCAGCCTTCCGGCATTCTGGTCGAAATCCTTGGAATAATTTGTTTTTTCACCAGTTTCAAGGTCAGCTACGAGCAACCTTACTTTATCCGACTCATACCCATCGCGCTTCATACTTTCCCAGGCAATATACCTCCCATCGGGTGAAAACACCGGATTACGGTCGTACCCCATCATACCTTCCGTAAGGTTGGTTGTTGCCCCGGTTTCCGTATCATACAAATAAATATCGGTATTGGTTGAAAGAGCATACTCCTTCCCTGTTTTCTTCTTACAGGTGTATGCCAAAGTTTTCCCATCAGGGCTCCAGTCGATTTGTTCAATCCCCCCAAAATATTTGTCGGGTGAATGGAACTTCTCGCCTTCCATAATATCTTTAGCTTTGCCAATTTTACCATTGCTGTAATTTGCAATAAAAACGTGGCTGTACGAATAATCGTGCCATGTATCCCAGTGCCGGTACATAATATCATCTTCAAGCCTTGCGTTTGCTTTTGGCAAGTCAGGGAACATTTCATGTATATCCCGGTCGAGTTTCACATCTTTGGTGAAAAATATTTTACTTAAATCAGGTGAATATTTGAATCCTGTTATACCGCCATCAATATCTGACACCTGCTTTTTACCTGAACCGTTGGGGCTCATTTCCCAAAGCTGTACCGACCCCGATTTTGACGAGAGGTATCCAATCTTCTTCCCATCGGGGCGCCAAAGTGCATTGAATTCGTTCTCAGGAGTATTCGTTATATTTTTTGCCTTCCCTCCTGCAGAGGGTATAATATAAATATCCCGGTAAGGTTTATTTTCTTCAATATTATAATAGGTAACTGTGTACAAAACCGACTGCCCATCGGGAGAAACCTGTGCCCCCCCAACCCGGCCAAAAGACCAGAGTACTTCAGGAGTCATAATATCTGAAGTAAGCTTTGCTGTTTTAGGAATATAATCAGAAGCCTCTTTTACCTTGCAGGCAAATACCAAATAAAAAATAAAAATAAATGCAGCTAACTTTCTCATAATTTCTTGAATTAAACAACCGAACCAAATGTAGAGCAAAAATATATAAAAGACAAACCGGAAAAGCTTGCAACCACCGGCTACACTTTTGCTTTGACAACCCGCTTAAGCACTAATCCTGCCCCAATTAAAATTAGCAGTATCCCAAAACCAAATAGCTCCCATTGAAATTGTACCGGGACATAAGAAGCAAGGGCTCTTTGAAATTCCGGGTCGCCGGCTAAGGTAAATAGCCTTGATAAATATTTACCCCTGATAATCAACATTCCAATATCATAGGAAAAGGAGGTATAAATAGCCACTGCACCCGCAAATACCAGTAACAGCTCTGCCCACCGGAGGGACTCCAACCTGCCACGTGCCTCGCTCTGTTCAAAAAGAAGTGCCATTAATATCATTATAACCGAACAAATGAGAGGTGCCAATACCGGGCCGGTCCATATAATAGGGATAAAAAAAAGGATATCCCAGGTGAGTAATGTTTCGGGCCAGTTGAGGAAAACCTTCAATCCTAAATAGTAAAAAATATCCCATACCCCAAATGTGAAAAGGAAACAGGATAACCTTTGAAGCTTTGTTTTGCCCGCAAGGAAAGCAACAGCACCAATCATTGTTATTGTACAAACTTCCCTGATTATTTCAATGTAAACCAACCTTTCCGGTAACAGCTTCAATGGGAATTGAAACCCTTCGGGGTAGTACGACTCTCTCAGGTAAACCACAACAATGGCTTCAAGTAACCCCATAGATAAGCTAAAGATGAATAAACAGAGGTAATTAACCTTATATTTCAAATTGCCTGGCTGCATCTGTTGATAATTAAGAGACTTAAAGATAATGGCTTATAAATTGAAAATCAATTAAATCCCGTCAAAAAAAAGGGCAGCTAAACAGCCACCCCTTAACCAAAACTTAAAAAACAAATCAATTATCACTGTAGTTGAAAACTCCATCGTATGTAAAATCTTCATTGCCGTATTGTATGCCGTTAACTGTAAATTGAACCGAATCTACTGATGGTAGCTCCAGGGCAGATAAATCAAACGATACATAAGCAGTATATAAAACCTCCTCCCGGTCGTTGTTGTTATTGTGCCTTAACTCCAGTTGAAATGGTTGCCCGTCTTCTGTCAACTCGCCCGGTTGCTTAACAAGGTTTATAAAATGAGTTTGATCAAATCCCCAATAACTCAATTTAAAATTCAATAAATTATTCGAAACCCAGACATTTTCCACATTTACCGGGTCATTGCCAATGCTGTCTTCGTTTGCAGGAGTAATGTCCAAAATACCTTTCAAGAGGATATCATTCCATGAATTTATCTCCACATAGTATTCATCATACCCATCAAGAGAATTTTTATGGCTGAGCACCGTATAATTCACCAATACCCTGTCACCATCTTCCAAATCAGACAGTGATGCATTAGAATTTACCGGGTATAATATATCACCATCATCAATTTTAATTGTATAATCCATGTGGTCGTTGCCCTGGTCTATAACTACTCCAAAATCGACCCAATACTTGCCCAACGAATAGGAATCGTTGTCGTCCTCACAAGAAATTACCCCTAACCCTAAAATCCCGGTTAGCATCCACAACAAATATTTTTTCATCACTTAAAAATTTTAAAATTTGTAACTGCTTTCATTGCTTTCATATAATTATATGATTTAAGTTTGTTGAAAAAGGTTGCGTTGCTCTAAAAAAAACTGACAAAAAACTCTGACAGTTGCTGCCATATTTTCTTTCTTAACTTTTGGCACGCCAATTGATATGATTATTTTCATATATATAAATAATTAGATATGTTTGCAAAATGAAAAGAATCGAATCTTTATCCGCCTTAAACGAAGTGCTAAAACAAAATAAAAAAGTTTGGCTTTTGTTATACAAAAAGGGGTCGGCACAAAGCGACTGTGCCTTTCAGAATTTCAACAAGATTTCTGAAAATATAAAAGATACTACCTTAATGGTTGCCGATGTTAACCGAGTACGAGACATCCACCCATGGTACAACATCAAGAGTGTCCCTTCATTATTAGAATTTAAAGAGGCAAAAATGGCCAATATTATAAAGGGTTGCCATTCGGCAGGCCAATATAATGCAGTTATAAAAAATTCAGTTTATATTGCACAGGCCAGCGGTGAAACAAAAAAAGTAAATAGAGTAGTAGTTTATTCTACTCCAACATGTACATGGTGTACTACTTTAAAACGTTACCTTGACGAGAACAAAATACGCTACCGCGATGTTGATGTATCTAAAGACCCGCAAGCTGCTGAAGCAATGGTAAAAAAGAGCGGGCAGCAAGGTGTGCCGCAAACTGAAATAAACGGGCAGGTAATTGTGGGATTCGACCGTGAAAAGATAAATAACTTATTGAATATTAATTAAAACACCTGATATGAAAAATTTAATTTACATCCTGGCAGTTACAGTATTATTCCTACAAAGCTGTGGCTCGTCAACAAGCCAGGCAAACGACAAGAACAATGAAGAAAATGGTATTGCAGTGAACAATACTGCAAATGCAATGCCCGGGCAGGATAAATCAACTGCCAAAGGAGGTACTACATTGCTGACTAAAGATGCCTTCTTAAAAAAAGTGTGGAACTATGAAACCTCTCCTAAAGAGTGGAAATATTTAGGCGATAAGCCTGCAATTGTTGATTTCTATGCCGATTGGTGTGCCCCATGCCGCAAAGCATCGCCAATACTTGAACAGGTTTCAAAAGAATATGCCGGCAAAATACATGTTTATAAAATTGATACACAAAAGGAAAAGGAGTTGGCCGCAGTATTTGGGGTTAAGAGCATTCCCGCTTTCCTTTATATACCTAAAAATGGCAAACCAACCATAATGTCAGGTATCGGAAGGACAGATGAAGCAACTAAAAAAATGTTTATTGATAATATCGATAAATACTTGTTAAATAATAATTAAAATCAAAGAATGGTAAAATGAAAGAATTACAGCCTATTAACCAGAATGTCTTGCTTGAGCTTTCAGAAGACAAAGCCGAGCAAAAGACAGCCTCAGGGATTATTATCCCCGACTCTGCCAAAGAAAAGCAGAAAGTTGCAAAAGTAGTTGCAGTCAGCACAATTGAAGAAGCAGAGATCACTCCCGGAGACGAAGTTTTATACAAAGAGTACGCAGGCACTGAAATTGAATTTGAAGGGAAACTTTTCCTTTTACTTCCTTATTCAGAAATCCTGTCGAAAATTGTTGAAACAGAATCTATTTAATACCTGTGACAGGATTTTACCAATCTGCCAATAAAAAAATCGACAATATAAAGGCAGCAGCCCGTTTTGAGGCAGCTGCCTTTTTTATTTAGGATTCTGTTTATTCCCACAATTATAGTATAATCTATAATACCACCTCACTTTTTTTTGCCTCAATTACATTTTTACTATTTTCGTTTTAAATATTCGAAATCAGCCGAAATTGAAATATCAATTAATTTATTTATTCTTCATTATTATACCTGCATTAGGTAGTGTGGCCTTTGCGCAAGATACCATACCCGCCAGGAGAATACAAAACCCTCCGTTAATTGACGGGATTCTTGACGACAAATGCTGGGAAAATGCATTTGTTGTAAATAAATTTTACCAACGTGAACCAAATACGGGAGAACCAATATCCGAGAAGACGGAATTTTATATTTGCTATGATTCGAACCAGATATATTTTGGAATAAAATGTTTTGACGACCCTGATAAAATAACTGCAAAAGAACTGGCACGCGATGTGAGCTTAATAAATGACGACCGTGTTCAGATTATCCTTGACACTTATCTTGACCATCGTAATGGCTATTGGTTCCAAATAGGGCCGCGGGGTTCGATAGGCGATGCCATTATCAGCAAAAACGGAACTGCGTTCAATAAAAAATGGGATGGTTTATGGGTTGGCAAATCAAAAATAACCAATGATGGCTGGCAGGCAGAGGTGGCTATCCCATTTAAGACATTGGGTTTTGATAAAGAGAACAGGCAATGGGGGATTAAACTAATCCGCCATATTGTGCGGAAACTGGAATCAGGATATTGGCCGGTAGCCAACCTCGATACACATAAATTCCAGGTTTCGGATGCCGGGATTCTGGACGGGATCGAAAACATAACACAGGGCGTTGGGCTTGACATATCGCCATACCTGCTTACCGGGCTTAATTCCAGATATAAAGAAAACACAAAATATAAATTAACTACCGGCACCGACCTTTTTTACCAAGTTACCCCCAGCCTGAAAGCTTCGCTTAGTATTAATACAGATTTTGCCGAAACTGAAGTAGACGACCGTCAAATTAACCTGACCCGCTTTAGTTTACATTTCCCTGAAAAACGTGATTTTTTCCTTGATGGAGCCAACTATTTTCAATTTGGAATAGAAGGCGACCGTACCAGCCCTGTTACTAAAACAATTATCCCTTTTTTTTCAAGGCGGCTGGGATTAGATTCAGGTGGAGCCCCTATCCCAATAAATGTTGGAGCGAAACTAACCGGGCAGGCCGACAACTGGAATATTGGGCTGATGCACATAAATGAAGGCAGGGATAACCGCAATTTAAACTTTACAGCAGCCCGCATTTCGAAAAATATTGGGGAACAATCGTCAATTGGCATGATTGGGACGTATGGGAACGCTATTGGAGAACAAAAAAACCTGTTAACCGGGCTGGATGCCAAACTGGCGTCTTCAAGATTTAACGGCAATAAAAATATCGCTTTAATCCTATTTGGGTTAATATCATCGACAAAAAACAGTGAAGGGGGCAATACGGCATGGGGAGCACAGGTAGTGTACCCAAACGATTTGTTCCATGCCAGATTAGGCTACCATCAGATAGGGGGAAACTTTGTTGCAGGCATGGGTTTTGTCCCACGTACCAACATTAAAGAAACCTATGGTGGACTTCGATTTGGGCCACGGCCGAATAAGTGGGGGGTACTTCAACTATTATTCGAAGGTAAATTCGATTATATTACCGATTTTAATAATAAACTGCAATCAAGGGCACTAAACTTCACCCCCATGAATATCAGGTTCAATTCAGGAGAAAAAATTTCCTACTCATTTAACCATCAATATGAAAACCTGAAAAAAGGTTTTAATATTTTTTCTGACTTTGTTATTCCTGAAGGAAGTTACCAATGGTGGTGGCACCTGTTCAACCTGGAAACAAAAGGGAGCCGCAATTTATCGGGTAAAGTTTTATATGGGTTTGGCCATTTTTATACCGGTTATCGGAAAGACATTGAATTAGGGGCTAAATGGAAAGTCGCTGTACCGTTGTTTCTTGGGGGTAAATTCCTGCGGAGCAATGTGAGATTGCCCAATGGTGAATTTACAGCAAAAATTTACCAGCTTAATGCCAACATACTCGTTAGCCCTGATATTACGCTGTACAACTTTTTTCAATACGACAATGAATCTGAACAGGTAGGCTGTCAGTCAAGGTTTCAGTGGATATTAAAACCGGGCAATGAAATAATACTGGTATGGACCTCAATACTTTCCAGCCCCGATGAACAATATATAATGAATGAAAGTACCTTGCGATTCAAATTAAAGTACAATATCCGGTTTTGATACTATAGGAGGCCCTCCTTAGTAACTGCCTAAAAATTATTTTGAGAGGCCGGCAAAAAATCCCAAAGGAATAGAATGTATAATAAGATTACCCCAACAGGAAACTTTTGAACCCCTCAAAATCTTTACCTAACCGGAAAATCTTCTTTTCGCCCTTCATAAATTCAGCCAATTTGCCGGGTAACGGGACATTGCCTTTGCCGATGACTCCTTCAACTGTTTCGGTGAATTTTGCGGGGTGCGCTGTTTCAAGGAATACTCCTACCTGCCCTTCTGAGAGGTATTCTTCCAACGACTCGTAACCACAAGCGCCATGCGGGTCGAGAAGGTATCCGGTATTTCTATAAACTTTATCAATAATTTTGCGTATATCCTCATCCGAATAACGGTAGCCTTTAAGCATTTGAGAGATCTTCTCATGCGAATGGCCGTATAAATCAAGGATACGCGCAAAGTTGCTGGGGTCGCCAACATCCATAGCATTGGCAATCGTTTCAACCGATGGACGCGGTTTGTAATCCCCGGTTTGTAAATATTCAAATACAATATCGTTAGCATTATTTGCAGCAATAAACCGGTTTACCGGCAAACCCATTTCATAGCCAAACAACCCGGCTGTTAAGTTCCCGAAATTACCGCTGGGGACCGATACCACCAACTCTGCCCCTTTTAGCACCCCTTTTTCTTTCAACCGTGCATAGGCATTAAAATAGTAAAATGCCTGAGGCAGGAAACGTGCCACATTAATGGAGTTTGCCGAGGTTAACTGCATTTTCCGGTTCAATTCCTCATCAAGGAAAGCTGTTTTTACCAGCCGTTGGCAATCATCAAAAACACCGTCAACCTCTATGGCAGTGATATTTTGCCCCAAGGTGGTAAATTGCGATTCCTGGATAGCACTAACCTTGCCTTTCGGATACAATACATATACATGGATACCGTCAACGCCCAGGAAACCGTTGGCCACAGCACTGCCTGTATCGCCAGAGGTTGCCACAAGGACATTCACCTCCCCATTATTCCCCCTAAGGAAATAATTTAACAAGCGTGCCATAAAGCGTGCACCTACATCTTTAAAAGCCAGTGTAGGGCCATGAAACAGTTCTAAAGACCATATATCGCCAGTTACCTGCACCACAGGGCAATCGAATTGCAGCGTGTCAAAAACAATCTCCTTAAGTTTCTCATCTTCAACATCTTCCCCAAAAAACTTCTTAGCCACCTCGAAGGCTATTTCCTGAAAAGGCAACCGGTCAATTGAGTCAAAAAAAGAAGGGTCAAACTTTTCAATCCGTTCGGGCATAAAAAGCCCGTTATCGTTTGCAAGCCCTTTTACAACTGCCTCTTTCAGGCTAACGGGGTTGGTTTTTTTATTTGTGCTGTAATATTTCATAAATCGTTTTTGCCATTTAGTCAGGGTTTCACTTAAAGTGAAGCCCTGACTGTGGTGAGTGAAGCCCTGACTAGCTTACCCTAAAAATGCTTTCATAAATTCATTGCCCTTCAGAATACCATAGCTGCCTTCGCCTGATGCAAACTCATCGTAAACTTCCACCTTGTCGGGATCCTGCCCCGGTTTATAGATAATGAATGGCACAGCTTCACGCGTATGCGTTTTTGTGGCGCATGGCGTTGGATGGTCGGGCAATACTGCAATAGCCACATCTTCCTCCATCTTCCCGGTTTCTTCGACAATATATTTTACTACCCGTTGGTCCAGGTCGCTAATAGTCCTTATTTTCAGTTCTACATCGCCTTCGTGGCCGGCTTCATCACTTGCCTCGATGTGCAAATAAACAAAATCATGCGATTCAAGGGCGTCAACAGTTGCTTTGGCTTTACCTTCGTAATTGGTATCGTACAATCCTGTGGCACCATCCACTTTTATTATGTCCATCCCGGCATAAACCCCAATCCCCTGGATCAGGTCGACCGCTGAAATAACAGCTGATTTCTTAATGCCAAACATATCTTCCAGGGTGGGCATTGCAGGCTTGTACCCGGGCGACCATGGCCAGATGCAATTTGCAGGGTCTTTCCCTTTCTCAATACGAGCCAGGTTTACAGGATGGTTTTCAAGGAAGTACCTTGAACGGACAACCAGGTAGTTCAGTAAATCTACAGTTCTTTTTGCACCATCATTTTCAGGTTTTATTAACGCATCCTGAAAAGAAGCCCCTATCACATCGTGAGGGGGCGTACAATCCATATCTTTTACACCATTTTTTACCACCAGCAAATGGCGGTATGATACACCCGGGTAAAAGGTTATCCTTTCATTCCCAAAATTTTTATTCAGAGATACTATTAATTCATTTGCCTCTTCAGTTGAAATATGCCCTGCCGAATGGTTTTTTATCTTTTCATCTTCAATACAAATCAGGTTACACCGTAGAGCCAGGTCGCCTTCCTGCAATTCAACACCCATACTCGCGGCTTCCAGTACCCCCCTGCCCTCAAAAACTTTTTCAACATCGTAGCCCAAAACAGCCATATTGGCAATTTCGCTTCCCGGGTGCATGGTTTGAGGGACGGTTATTAATTTACCATTTTTGCCTTTTTTCGCCAACCCGTCAATAGCCGGCTTATTTGCCATTTGCAACGGGGTTTTCCCTCCATACCCTTCTAATGGCTCATCAGCCATGCCATCTCCAAGAATAATTATATATTTCATACTAATTTGTATCTTTTAAGACTCCACTTTCCCCAATTCTTTACTCAGGTCTGTTTCAAACTCACTATCCAGGAAATCACCATCATCAGGTAAAATCATTTCAAAACGTTTGATTTTATCCAATACCAATTCGCCCTCAAGTAGTTCAAATGCTAACAAGTGCCCTTTTATATATTTGACACTTTGATTAAATCGGCGAAAACACCTGCTGCCGTAACCGATGCACCTGCCCCGTAACCTTTAATGAGCATAGGGAACTCATGGTACCTTTCGGTGGTGTACATCACCAGGTTGTTGCTTCCTTCGAGGTCGTAAAACGGATGCGTACTTTCAACTTCCTGGAGGCCGGTTTCGGCATTCCCTTCCTCAAACCTGGCTACAAAACGCCATTTTTTGCCCTGTGCTGCCAACTCACTCCTACGCCTCTCAAACTCTGCATCAACCTCTGGTATTGATGCAAAGAAGTCGTCAACAGAACCTTCAAAATATTTTTCAGAAATAAACTTATTGATCTTTATATCGCTCATCTCCAATGGATAACCTGACTCACGCGCCAAGATCAATAATTTCCTGGCTACATCAAACCCACTAAGGTCAATCCTGGGGTCCGGTTCCGAATACCCCATGTCCTTAGCCATCTTGATAGCCTGGCTCAATTTTATATCCTCCGAAATAGTATTGAAAATAAAATTTAATGTACCCGAAAGTACAGCCTCTATTTTCAATATCTTATCGCCCGAATAAACAAGGTCATTCAATGTATTGATAATGGGCAACCCTGCTCCGACATTCGTTTCAAACAAAAATTTAACTCCTTTGCGTTTGGCAATACTCTTCAGTTTCGAATAATTCTCATACGAAGATGAAGCAGCAACTTTGTTGGCTGCTACTACCGAAATATTCGAATCAAGTACCGCTTCGTAAATCCCCCCAACCTCTTCAGAAGCCGTACAATCGACAAATACGGAGTTAAACAGGTTCATTTCAGTCATTTTAACCCTGAACTCTTCCAGTCCTGAAACTAAATTTGAACTACTCAAAACTTCCTTGTAATTAGCTATATCGATCCCATCTCTTGAGAAAGCCATTTTTTTTGTATCAGCAACGCCTGCAAGTTTTATTTTCAGGTGTTTCTCTTTCAGGAGTTTTCCCTGCTGCCTGTTCAATTGCTCCAATAAATTCCCGCCAACAGTGCCAACCCCCATCAGGAAAACATTCAGTTCAATATTCTCGGAAAGGAAAAATGATTCGTGTACCACATTAAGGGTTTTCCGTAAGTCGGTATTCTTAACAACCCATGAAATATTCAGCTCCGAAGCCCCCTGTGCAATGGCAATAATATTAATCCCGTTTTTCCCGATAGTGTTGAAAAGTTTGCCTGCAACCCCTGTGGTATGCTTCATATTTTCGCCAACGATTGCAACGATTGACAGCTCGGTTTCAACAGCAAGTTTATTGATCTGCCCTGTTTTTATCTCCTTTTCAAACTCCTGGCGGATGGCTAATTCTGCTTTTTCCACCAAATGCTCATCAATAGCAATGCTGATCGAGTTCTCTGAAGAAGCCTGCGAAATCAGGACAACATTAATCTCTTCATTGGCAAGGGCGGTGAATAAGCGCATAGAAATACCTGTAACACCAACCATGCCTATCCCCTGTAAGGTCATTAAGGCAACCCCCGAAATTGAAGAAATCCCTTTAATCGGGCGGTCTTTACCGTTATCAACCTTATTGGATATAATAGTCCCTGTTGTTTCAGGGTTAAATGTATTTTTTATAAGTACAGGGATCCCTTTCTGGTAAACCGGCAAAATAGTTGGTGGATAGATTACTTTAGCCCCAAAGTGCGACAATTCCATTGCTTCGGAATAGCTTAACGAAGGGATGGTGTATGCTTTGCTGATTACTCTCGGGTCGGCAGTCATAAAACCATCGACATCGGTCCATATTTCGAGTGATTTTACGCCAAGGGCCGCTGAGAAAATAGCTGCTGTATAGTCTGACCCACCGCGCCCCAGAGTAGTATACTCACCGGCATCGTTCCCCGCAATAAACCCAGGTGCAACGGCAATCCCCGAAAATCCGGAAAACTCGCTCCTGATAAGCTTGTTGGTTACTTTAAAGTTTACACTTGCCTTAACAAAATTACTATCCGTACGGATATAATCTGCCGAATTTTTCCAAATAGCCCCCGTAATATATTTTGCAATTATCTGTGACGACATACGCTCTCCAAGGCTCACAATCCGGTCAATTGTTTTTGGCGTTAATTCACCTACCAGGGTTACCCCGGTCAGGATTTTTTCCATCTCCTTCAACAAAACATTTATCCGTTCGTAGATCTCATGCCCCTTGTCAAACAGGGAATCCATTATTTCATAATGTTTTTCCCTGACAGCCGTCAATTCACTATGAAAATACCCCGTACCTATTGATGCTACCCTGGCAGCATTCAAAATTTTATCAGTAACTCCCCCCAAGGCAGAGATAACCACTATAACATCATCTTTTTGCCCAAGGACAATATCTCTTACACGTTTAATGTTTTCGGCAGAACCGACTGATGTCCCACCAAACTTTAGTACTTTCATAATAATAACTTCTTTTTAACTAAGAGACTGTTTTATATCCCGATTAATAATTTATATTATCTTAATTCGCATCTTTCTGTTCCCTCAAACAACCAATTCCCTGTTATTGAAATTGATTTATAAACAATTAAATCCCGGCCAGGCAAGATCCCGTCAACTCAAAAAAAAAGGATGTGCCGCAGTAGCCGCTCATCCCGTACACTGCATCTTTCCCTCAACAATCATCCTGTTGTGGTTTTCCCTGTCAATGATTCTAATATTTTTGCCTCCAGTTCCTGAGCCAGTTCAGGGTTATCCTGAATCAACCTCCTTACAGACTCACGCCCCTGCCCTAGTTTCGAATCGCCATAACTAAACCATGAACCGCTCTTTTTAATAATATCACATTGAACGCCAAGGTCTATTATTTCGCCTGATTTTGATATCCCTTCACCAAACATAATATCGAATTCAGCTTTACGGAATGGTGGCGCAATTTTATTTTTCACAACCTTCGCCCGTACATGATTGCCCGTTACCTCATCTCCATCTTTAATTTGCCCTATCTTGCGGATATCAACCCTTACCGAAGAATAAAATTTCAGGGCGTTCCCCCCGGTCGTTGTTTCAGGGTTCCCGAACATTACGCCAATTTTTTCGCGCAACTGGTTAATAAACATACAGCAGGTTTTTGTTTTGTTGATATTGGCAGTCAGCTTCCTCAATGCCTGCGACATAAGCCGTGCCTGCAACCCCATTTTTGAGTCGCCCATTTCGCCTTCCAGTTCGGCTTTTGGGGTAAGTGCAGCGACCGAATCGATTACAACTATATCAATGGCCCCCGAACGAATAAGGTTATCGGTAATTTCCAATGCCTGTTCGCCACTATCGGGTTGAGAAATTAAAAGTTCATCGATATCCACGCCTAGTTTTGCTGCATAAGCCGGGTCGAAAGCGTGTTCCGCATCAATAATGGCTGCAATACCTCCGCTTTTTTGAGCTTCGGCGATAGCATGGATGGCCAAAGTAGTCTTCCCTGACGATTCAGGGCCGTAAATCTCAACAACCCTCCCTTTTGGGTAGCCCCCAACACCCAGGGCTATGTCTAAAGCTATTGACCCTGACGAGATTACCGGTACATCTACGACAGGGTTATCGCCCATTTTCATGATAGCACCTTTGCCAAAGTTTTTCTCAATCTTATCCATTGTAAGCTTGAGTGCTTTTAACTTCTCTTTATTAACTTGTTGTTGATCGTCTTTTGCCATTGTTATAGTTTACTAAATTATTAAGCGTTTCAATAATTTGCTGTGTATGGTTTTTTGTATTCACCTTGGAAAATATTTCCTCAATCACACCATCTTCGTTAATCACAAAAGTTGTCCGGATAACCCCCATGTATGTCCGTCCATACATTTTCTTTTCGCCCCAGGCACCATAAGCCTTTAAAATTTCTTTCTCGGTATCAGCAATTAAGTTGAACCTGAGCCCAAATTTATCAGCAAACTTTTGATGAGACTTTACACTGTCAGGGCTAACACCAACTACTTCGTAACCTTTTTCCAGCCATATATTATAATTTTCGTTAAGGTTACACGATTCGGCAGTACAACCTGGCGTATTATCTTTTGGGTAAAAATATAAAATTAATCTTTTCCCTTTAAAATCTGCTAAAGAAATTATCTCATTATTTTGATTGACACCTTTGAAAAACGGGGCTTTTTCTCCTTTCCCTAATTCAGACATACCTGTTGTTAATTTTATTATCACAAATATACATTAAACAAATAACTTATGGCTAAAGTTGCCGTCAAATCAATGCTTTTGCACAATATTTTATAACTTTAAGGCATAATTAAATTCTTTTGAAATAGTGCTATGTTAAACAAGGAAAAGATATTTTCAAAAACAATCCTTCTAATCCTATTGTTGACGAATGCTGTATGCTTACATGCAAATTTTTTTATGCCTGAGGGAGGCACACTTACACAAGCCATTGCCCTTTTTGAAGCGGGGAATTATAAAGAGGCTCTGCCCATTTTTAAGAATATAATAGATGAAGATCCTGGCAACAAAATGGTTAACTACTACTATGGCGCCAGCATGATTGAAGAGGGTATTTATAATGAAGCAACCAATAAAGCCCTCCTGAATGCACTTTCAGGCAACACCCCTGATAAAGTTTTATATTATATAGGAAAGTACTTCCACCATAAGGGCTTATGGAATAGTGCCCTTAAATATTATAACCGCTTTAAAAACTACGCTTCCGAAACCGAAAAAAACAAATTACACCTCCAGGAGTTGATTGACTCTTGTTACAAAAAGGTTAATCATGATGCACCGCCTATGCCCACAGATAGTTTACAGTTGAATGTTTTGGATAGCACCGTGCCTGGCACAATAAAAATACCAGGGGGCAAAACTGCTGAAACCACCTCTGCCCCAGGCCAGGTTACCAAATCAATAGCTACCCGGCCCGAAGAAATCCATTTTCAGATAAACAGCCTTATAAGTTACCTGAATATCAACCAGTTCAAAACCGACAGTGCTAAACAGTTGTTCGAGCAGGGACAGGCAACAGATAAAGAGCTTAACGATTTATTAAAAAAAACCGACTCATTAAGGGCCGAGTACAAAAACTCATTAAATAAAGATAATATTTCAAAAAAAATTATTGAAGCTGAAAAGGAATCACTACTTTTAGAAAGTAAAAGGGATCAGCTGTTTTCTGATGCACGAGAGTTGGAAAATATATACTGGGATAAAGCTTCTACGGAAGAAAAAGAGGCCCTGATGCACGAAACAGAAATGCTCAGCAATGCTGTTAAAAAAAAGGAACAGGAAAAAGCTGAAATAAATAATGAGATTATCGACACGCTTGCTGTTGTTGCCCCGGAAATTTTCTTTAACGAACAGGAGGAGGATGTAACTAAAACGGTAAACCAGGACGATAACAAAATTATTTACAAGATTCAAATCGGTGCGTACAGCAGGGAGTTGCCTGCTTATATTGACAGGCTTTTTAAAAAGCTGTCATTTATTCGTAAAATTGACAAATACGTAGATGAAAAGGGAATAGTTGTTTACACAACAGGGAATTTAACAAACATTGAAGACGCCTTACAAATGCAAACACAGGTGAGGCAGGAAGGGGTAAAAGATGCATTTGTGGTTGCTTATAATAACGGGAAACGCATTACATTAAAAGAAGCCAAAAAGTTAACAAAAGGACAATGACATCAAAAGAAACTCGAAAAAGCCCGGTTGAAACGACTGAAAATATTTCAGGCAAAGAGAACTTCCTGGTTTTGCACAACGATGAGATCCACAGCTTTGATTACGTAATCAAAGCATTAATGGATATATGCCAGCACGATTATACGCAGGCAACGCAGTGTACAATGATTACCCATTACAAAGGTAAATGCGATGTAAGGTCAGGTGATTTTAGCAGCCTGAAACCAATGAAAGAGGCATTATCCAATTTGAAACTTAAAACAACTATTGATTAACCAATTTCTCCTATATGACGATTTTTGCCATTGTTTTATTGATTGTTTTAGGGCTACTCCTACTGTTATTGGAGTTTGCCGTGATCCCCGGGGTTACCATTGCAGGTATTGGCGGTTTTATCCTTCTGGGAGCCAGTGTTTACATTGCATTCGTAAAATTCGGCACGCTTGTGGGGTTTATTACGCTTACGGTGGTTTTAATTGCCGCCCCCCTCCTCTTTTTTTATTTCTTTAAATCGAAAGCAGCGAAGAAAATGATCCTGGAGTCAAAAATAGAGGGGTCGGTGGATGCTGTTAATAAAAATAAAATAAAAATTGGCGATGTGGGCAAAACAATCGGGCGTTTGGCTCCTATGGGGAAAGTAAAGATCAACGGGGAAGTGGTTGAGGCCCAATCGACAGGTTCGTTTATCGACCAGAAAACAGAAATAGTTGTTACTAAAGTATTATCCAACAAAATTATTGTAGAACTTAAAAATAAATTATTATGATCGAATCAATTGGCACATGGGGGTCAGTAATTGGCATTATTACCCTACTATTCATTGTTTTGTATTTTATACCGATTGGCTTATGGTTTTCAGCCCTTGTTTCAGGAGTTAGGATTTCCTTATTACAGCTTTTCCTGATGCGCTTCAGGAAAGTACCTCCCGGAATAATTGTCAGGGCATTAATCGAAGGTACCAAAGCAGGCATAAGCCTAAACCGTGACGACCTGGAAGCCCACTTCCTGGCAGGCGGGCGCATAGCAAGTGTTGTACATGCACTTGTTTCTGCCTCGAAGGCAAATATTGAACTATCCTTTAATATGGCAACAGCTATCGACCTGGCAGGGCGCGATGTTTTCGAAGCCGTACAGATGTCGGTAAACCCAAAAGTAATCGATACCCCTCCGGTAACCGCCGTGGCTAAGGATGGTATTCAGCTAATTGCTAAAGCAAGGGTTACGGTGCGTGCAAATATCAAACAACTGGTTGGTGGAGCCGGCGAAGATACTGTCCTTGCACGTGTAGGCGAAGGGATCGTTTCATCAATAGGTTCTTCGCATTCGCACAAGGCTGTACTCGAAAACCCGGACTACATTTCCAGGGTGGTACTGGAAAAAGGGCTGGATGCCGGCACTGCATTCGAGATACTTTCGATTGATATTGCCGATATTGACATTGGCAAAAATATTGGTGCCGTATTGCAAATGGACCAGGCCGAAGCCGACAAAAACATCGCCCAGGCGAAAGCTGAGGAACGCAGGGCAATGGCTGTAGCTTTAGAACAGGAAATGAAGGCTAAGGCCCAGGAAGCAAGGGCTAAGGTTATCGAAGCCGAAGCACAAATACCCATGGCTATATCTGAAGCATTTAAAAAAGGTAATTTAGGGGTGATGGACTATATGAAGTATAATAATATTATGGCAGATACCTCTATGCGCGACTCAATTGCCAACGAAGAAAATAAAAAGAAAAAGTAGAGGGGCCACAGGCGGAGGAAAGATAAAAGGCCGCAGCAGGAAATAAGGATATCATCTTCTAACAATAGTGAGGGCTTCACTCGGAGTGAAGCCCTCACTGTTTCAGCAATCAAAATCAAAACCGCTTCACCAGGTTTTATATAGCCACAAAAAAAAACATTTAACCAGCCGTACCATACAAAGTTTTGCTATTTTTGTGCCACCATTTTAAAAATAGCCCAATAGCCGCAAGAATTAACCGGCTGGCAGGGTTCAATGAAAAAGGTCCCATAGTTCAATGGATAGAATATCAGATTCCGGTTCTGACGATCTGGGTTCGAATCCCGGTGGGATCACAAAAAACAGAAAAAGGGCAGTCGTAAAACTGCCCTTTTATTATTAACCCCCAAACACACAATATGTGATCATATTGCACCTTAAAGATATGAAATTTTCTACAAAAAACAATTAAATGGAAAATTTTAATTGCCTTGTGGGCATGCCTGTCAGTTGTTAAGGACTGAATATCAGCACTTTCCAATAACTACTTTTTAGCCCTGAAAACGTGGAAGAATCCATGAGCCCACCTTTTTTCACCATCGCGCCCCAAACCTTCTGCAATATAATAATAAACTCCCGGGCTGGCATACCTGCCGCCTATCTTCCCATCCCATACAGATTCTTCCATGGAGCCTTCGAACCTCCGAATATTGCTTTTTTCCCATACATGGACGGTTTTGCCCCAACGGTTGAACAAAGAGATCTTAATCTGCTGCATTGACCAGAATTTTATTATAAAATAATCATTTATGCCATCCCCGTTCGGAGTGAATACATTGGGTGCAATCACAAACGAAGAGTCTACAATAATATAATCCTCCAGGTAAAAAGTATCAGTACAGGTATGGAACTCCGAGACCTTTTTTGAGGCCAGCTTTACCATATATGTCCCTGTATTTTCATAAGTATAAACAGGGTTTTCGTTGTAGGCTACATCCATTATGCTGTCAATCGGCTGGTCAGAGTTTTCAGATTCCTTTTTAATCTCATCCAAATCCTTGAAGAAGAACCACTCATACCCATCAGCATCGCCGTTTTTCGAAGTATTCATAAAAGTAACTTCCAAAGGGGCCTCGCCTGACCCGCCGCCGGCGCCATTAAAATCAGCATCAATAGTAAAACCCGCCTCAGTAACAATAGAGTTATAGGTAACCGTAACACTGGATTCACATCCAAAACGGTCGAATACAGTATACTTATAATCTGTATCTTCAGGTGGGGGGGGAGTTATCTGGGGGGAATTAACTAATGACACTATTTCATTACCTTTTTCCCATTTTACCCGTATATCTTTCGATACCTGTATTTCTGAGTTATCAGCTAAGTCGTAATACACCAGCCGGGCAGAAGTGAAGCTGCCATTCAACTCAAAATATTCGCAATTCGATTCGCCGACACTCCCTGTAACCGAAAACCAATCGTTCATCACCCATGCCTGGTAAGTTTCTGATTCGGCGCCTACTTTAACGGTTACCCTGTAACACCCGTCCTCAAGGCCAGTGATAGTTGATTGATTACCGCTCGAATTCTCCGAAAAATAAAACTCAAATTCAGCAGTCTGCCCGTTGTATTTTTGCCATTCAAAAGTTTTGCCCCCTTCAAGGTTTGTTTGTACGGTAAGCGAACCGGCATTCATACCCTCATCCGCACAAAAAATATAAATATTATCTGTTTGCTGAAAAACCGGGTATTGAGTTTGCTCGGTAAAAGCTGCGCCCGGTGCTGTGATTTGCGCATTCCCCCAGGTAGTACTTATTAGTACCATCACTAATACCCCTGCAATACTTACAATATTCCGGCTTCCCATGAATGATAATTTTTAGAATTACAATATTAACGTATAATTTTTATATAATTGCCTGAAAAAAACAGGATTTTTTAACATTTGCCTTTTAACATTCTCTATTCCATTATTACTTTACCCCACCCTCTCTGTTCAATTGTTAATAAAAACTCCTGGCAAAAAACCATGATTCCATCAACATCTGCTATTTTTGTCATTTTAAATATCAGAATAAAGAACGTGTTTGACTACCTGGAAGATTTAAGTGCAGTACAGAAAGAAGCCGTGGTAAATACCGAAGGGGCATCCCTTGTAATCGCCGGGGCAGGGTCGGGAAAAACAAGGGTACTGACTTACAGGATTGCCCATTTGCTAAAACAGGGCATCCGCCCATCAACTATACTGGCATTAACTTTTACCAATAAGGCTGCAAAAGAGATGAAGGCCCGTATTGCCAGGGTGGTTGGCGAAAATATGGCACGATACCTTTGGATGGGGACTTTCCACTCAATTTTTGCCCGTATTTTACGTACCGAACATGAAGCTATCGGCTACCCATCGAACTACACCATCTACGACAGCGCCGATTCGAAAAGCCTTATCAAAACAATTATCAAAGACTTCCAATTAGACGATAAAACATACAAACCGGGAGTTGTTGCCAGCCGGATATCCATGGCTAAAAACAACCTGATCACTCCCAATGTATATGCTGAAAATGCTGAAACCAGGCAATTCGACAAGAGTATCAGAATGCCGAGGATCAGTGAAATATATAACGAATATGCCAAAAGGTGTTTCCTTTCCGGATCGATGGATTTTGATGATTTACTACTGAAAACCAATATCCTCTTCAGAGACAATCCGGATATCCTTTCAAAATACCAGGAACGGTTTGGCTATGTGCTTGTTGACGAATACCAGGACACCAATTATTCACAATACCTTATTATCAAAAAGCTGGCTGCCCGGCACAACAATATATGTGTTGTCGGCGATGATGCACAAAGTATTTACTCGTTCAGGGGGGCACGTATTGAGAACATCCTGAATTTTAAAAAGGACTACCCCGGGCATAAAATTTTCAAACTGGAACAAAATTACCGGTCTACACAAACTATCGTGAATGCGGCAAACAGTATCATTAAAAAAAACAAAAGGCAGATATATAAGAAAGTATACTCTGAGAAAGAGCCGGGAAACCTGATAAAAGTAATTTCTGCATTAACCGATAATGAAGAAGGGTTTTTGGTAGCAAATGAAATCTCGGAGACCCAGCTCCGCGACCATTACAAATTCGAAGAATATGCTATCCTTTACCGGACAAATGCCCAATCGAGGATTTTCGAAGAATCTCTTAGGAAAAGGAATATCCCATATAAAATTTACGGTGGTTTATCATTTTACCAACGAAAAGAGATTAAGGACTTACTGAGTTACTTCAGGATTATTATTAACCCGGCAGACAATGAGGCACTGAAACGTATTATTAATTCCCCGGCCCGGGGGATTGGTGCAACAACGCTATCAAAATTAGAAAAAGCTGCTACCGACCAAGGTATCTCAATTTTGTCAGTTATTAAAGCTTTACCGGTAAGCAACCCTGCAAAACTAAATAGAGGGGCAATAACCAGAATCGGTGCCTTTTACACTTTGATACAAGGGTTTAAGGATTTAGCTCCAACTACCGATGCCTATGAACTGGCAACCACCATTGCCGAAAAAACAGGTATCCTCAAAGACCTGTATAATGACAAATCGCCGGAAGGGTTAAGCAGGCACGAGAATATCCAGGAGCTATTGAATGCTATCCAGGAATTTACCATCTCGGGGAAAGAAGAAGGGCGGCCAATCCTGCTGACCAATTACATGGAAGAAGTTTCGCTGCTTACGGATATGGATACTGAAAAACCGGAAGATAAAAACAAAGTGTCGCTGATGACGGCACATTCGGCTAAAGGGCTTGAGTTTAAGAATGTTTTTGTTGTGGGGCTGGAAGAAAACCTGTTCCCATCGAACCAGTCGGGGCAGAAAAAAACACAGGAAGACTTTGAAGAAGAAAGGCGCTTGTTTTATGTCGCAGTAACCCGTGCCGAAGCGAATGTTTATTTATCGTTTGCCCTTCAGCGCTACAAATGGGGGAAACTGGAATTTTGCACACCAAGCCGTTTTATTGAAGAGATTGACAAAAAATACATCGACATGCCGTTAGCCCAACAACAACCGGGTACTAACCGTGAAACCTACCGCTCTTATAACCAGGAAAGAATGAACCCGGTACAAAAACCGGCCCGCCCGAAGATAAATTCTGTGGCAGGGCAGAACATTTTAAACAGGAAACTCGTTAAACTCAGAGAAAGTGGCGCTTCGCAGCAATTCAATGGAGACGACCCAATGATGATCCAACCCGGAATGACTGTTGAGCATCAACGATTTGGACAAGGCAAGGTGCTTAAGATTGAAGGAATACCACCTAACCTTAAGGCAACAGTTTTTTTTCAAAATGCAGGGCAAAAACAATTATTATTAAAATTTGCAAAATTAAAAATTGTTTCCTGACTTCATAGAAAAACAGGTTTATAAGCATTTCGTGCCATAAAATATTGTGATTACCATGTAAATCATTAGCTTTGTGGCAAATTAATCCCGCTAGAAAATCTGACCTATTGCCTGATTTTTATTAATTTATAACCAAGTTTATTCAATTTTATTTAAATGGAATATAATACGCAACAAAAGAAAATGCCGTCACCTGAGTATGGAAGGAACATCCAGAAAATGGTCGACCACTTATCAACGATAGAGGACAGGGACGAAAGGAACCGTGCAGCAAAGACCATTATAGACGTGATGGGTAACCTCTACCCTTTCCTTAGGGACATTGCTGATTTCAAACATAAATTGTGGGACCACATAGCCATTATGGGCGACTTCAAACTGGATATTGACTACCCATACGAACCACCCTCGCCTGACATGTTGCATGAAAAACCCAGTCCGATCCCATATTCACAAAACAAAATAAAAAGACGCCATTACGGGTATACCCTGCAGCAAATGATTGCGGAGGCAGCAAAATTCGAAGAAGGGGAAGAAAAAGAGATGCTCATCGGATTACTGGCAAACCACATGAAAAAAAGCTTCCTTACCTGGAATAAAGATTCGGTTGCCGATGATAAAATTATTGAAGATTTAAAATACCTCTCCGAAGGAAAAATCAATAAAAAAGAATTACTACTTACCGAAACAAAAAATATACTGAACCGGAACAAGGGGAAGAAAAATGGAGGCTATCGCAAGAAATAAAAAAGCCCGGAAAATAACCCTTTAATGATAGCAGTACATGGCAACATTCAAAATTGAAGGAGGGTATCGGTTAAAAGGCGAACTTCAACCACAGGGAGCCAAAAATGAAGCATTAGAGGTAATTTGTGCTTCACTTCTCACACCTAAAGATGTAACAATCCATAACATCCCTGAAATCAGTGATGTCCTTAAACTTATTGAAATATTAAAAGGGTTAGGCGTATCGGTAACACGTTTAGCCAAAGGCAGGTACACTTTTAATGCGAGTTCCATCCAGGTCGATTATTTAAAAAGCGAGGAATATAAAAACCAGGCTTCCAGTTTACGGGGCTCTATCATGATTATAGGCCCGCTGCTTACCCGTTTTGGCAAAGGGTTTATCCCTCAGCCAGGTGGCGACAAAATTGGCAGAAGGCGGCTTGACACTCATTTTATCGGCTTTCAGAAATTAGGGGCAACCTTTGATTTCGATGCTATTAATCATTGCTTTACAATTTCTGCACCACGGCTGAAAGGGGAATATATGCTCCTTGATGAAGCTTCGGTAACCGGTACGGCCAACCTTATAATGGCTGCTGTGATGGCCGAAGGGACAACAACACTATACAATGCCGCCTGCGAGCCTTATGTGCAGCAGTTATGTAAGATGCTTATATCAATGGGGGCTAAAATTTCAGGCATCGGCTCAAACTTACTTACTATCGAAGGCGTAACATCCCTGGGAGGTTGTTTGCATACCATCTTGCCCGATATGATTGAAGTGGGCAGTTTCATCGGACTGGCTGCAATGACAGGCTCTGAGATTACCATTAAAAATGTCGGAGTCCACCACCTGGGGATTATCCCAGACTCATTCAGGCGGTTAGGGATTGATATTGAGCAACGGCATGATGATTTATATATCCCTGAAAAAAACAATTACGAAATAGAGACCCATATAGATGGTTCGATTATGACCATTGCCGATGCCCCCTGGCCCGGCTTAACACCCGACCTGTTAAGTGTTTTCCTGGTGGTGGCAACACAGGCAAAAGGGAGTGTCCTTATTCATCAGAAAATGTTTGAAAGCCGGTTGTTTTTTGTTGACAAGCTGATTGATATGGGGGCGCAAATCATCCTGTGCGACCCTCACCGTGCAACAGTTATCGGCTTAAACAAAAAGCACGCCCTTTACGGCACTAAAATGACCTCGCCCGATATAAGGGCAGGCATTGCCTTGTTAATTGCCACCCTTTCGGCAGAAGGAGTAAGTATAATTGACAATATCGAACAGATTGACCGTGGATACGAAAACATTGACGTGAGGCTCAATGCCTTAGGAGCCCATATCACCAGGATATAGTGAGCTGCTTAAATTTGGCACAAAATGTGTACAATACTAAAATTACTACCAAAATCTCAACTTCTTTAAATATTGCCAGCCTGGCTACTCTTTATTTTGCCAGGATTTTATATTTTTGAGTTTTACTGTTAGAATATAAACATATAAAAAAGATATATCATGAAAAAGAGTTTATGGATTGTTTTAGCCCTGTTTTTTTCAAGCAGCATATTTGCCGGGAACCCCAAAGTTAGTTTGCAGCAAGAACCACAGTTAGGGGTCAATATCGGTAATAAAGCTCCTGAAATTATCGAGAAATCGGTAAATGGGGAAATTATGAAACTTTCTGATTTAAAAGGGGAAATGGTACTTATTGATTTCTGGGCATCCTGGTGTGGGCCCTGCCGGAGAGAAAACCCTACCGTAGTAAGAGCTTATCACGAATTTAAGGATAAAAAATTCATTGATGGCAAAGGATTTACGGTATTTAGTGTTTCACTTGACCAAAATAAAAACTCCTGGATAAATGCCATTAAAGCAGATAAACTGGAATGGCCTAACCATGTGAGCGACCTGAAAAAATGGCAATCAAAACACAGGGCTGTTTACCGGATAAATGGCATTCCAAGTAATTTCCTTATTAATGGCAAAGGAATAATTGTAGCAAAGAACCTAAGAGGGCCTGCCCTAAGGGCAACTTTAGCTAAATATGTTAAATAACAACAGGTCATTACATAGTTAACTCCCCTAAAAACAGGCGGATTATCGCCAATAAATGTAAATTGGCATCCTTTAACAAAAAAAGAATGTCAATTTGTCTTTTTATATTTGCATGGCAAAATTTTTGATTATCCCACATCCATAATATAAATCTTAAAAAATATGTCAGAAAAAAAGATACACACTGAGGATATTAACCAAAAAGAGGTTCAACAAGAAGAAGTTGAAAAAAAACATGTTGATAATAAAAAGGAAAAAGCAGCTGATGATAAGCATAAAAAGAAACCTCAACGTAAAACCCATAAAGACAAAAAAGAGGAACAAATAAAAGAACTTGAAAAGAAGCTGGATGAAATTTCTGATAAACACTTAAGGTTGCAGGCAGAGTTTGACAATTTCCGCCGACGTACATTAAAAGAGAAATCAGAACTTATTAAATCTGCCGGAGAATCGGTAATTGTAAGTTTGCTCCCTGTGGTTGACGATTTCGACCGGGCACTTGAATCAATGAAAGATGTTGCTGAGGACGACACTGCAAAAAAAGGCATGTTGCTTATTTTCAATAAATTACAAGAGTTCCTAAAACAGAATAATGTTACAGAAATCGATGCACTCAATAAAGAGTTTGATTGCGAACTACACGAAGCAATAACAAAAATACCGGCTTCTTCTGAAGAGCTTAAAGGGAAAAACGTTGATGTTATTCAGAAAGGGTACAAATTGAGCGACAAAGTAATCAGGTTCGCCAAAGTAGTGATTGGAGAATAATATAACGCCATAGAAAGAAGATATGTCGAAAAGAGATTATTACGAAGTTTTAGGGGTAAGTAAAAGTGCATCGGCAGAAGAGATAAAAAAAGCCTACCGCAAAAAAGCCATTCAGTTCCACCCTGACAAAAATCCGGGTGACAAACAGGCAGAGGAAAACTTTAAAGAAGCCGCCGAGGCATACGAAGTATTAAGCGACCCCGAAAAACGTAAAAAATATGACCAATTTGGACACTCCGGATTAAGTGGTGCCGGAGGGTTTAGTGGCGAAGGTATGTCAATGGATGATATTTTTTCTTCCTTTGGCGACATATTTGGCGAAGCATTCGGATTTGGAGGGTTTAGCGGATTTGGAGGCAACAGGAGCCGTAGTAGCGGAAGAAGGGTGAATCGAGGGTCAGACCTTAGGGTAAAGGTAAAGCTTAGCTTAAAGGAAATTGCCGAAGGAGTTGAGAAAAAAATTAAAGTAAAAAAATATATTGCCTGCTCGCATTGCAACGGGACAGGTGCCCGCAACGGGACATCCTTTGCTACGTGTAGCACCTGCCGGGGAAGCGGGCATGTTTCCCGCATATCGAATACAATGCTGGGGCAAATTCAAACCACATCGACCTGCCACACCTGCCAGGGCGAAGGCAAAACCATAACCAACAAATGTAACCACTGCGCTGGCGAAGGCGTAATAAGAGACGATGAAATAATCAGTATAAAAATACCGGCAGGCGTAGGCAACGGGATGCAACTGAATGTTAGTGGGAAAGGGAATGCCGGACGGCGGGGTGGAATAAATGGCGACTTACTGGTGCTCATAAGCGAAGAAAAACACCCTGAACTGATAAGGGATAACAATAACCTCATATACAACCTTTTCCTTTCATTCCCTGAAATAACACTTGGGAAAACCGCAGAAATACCTACAATTGACGGAAAAGTAAATGTGAAGATTGAAGCAGGGACACAACCGGAAAAAATTTTACGGCTCAGGGGGAAAGGACTCCCCGATGTACATGGCTATGGGCGTGGCGATTTACTGGTAAGGGTGCATGTGTGGATTCCGAAGAAACTAAGCTCCGAGGAAAAACGAATACTGGAAAGGTTGAGGAACTCACCAGGCTTCCAGGCAGGGCCTTCTTCTTCAGAAAAGAACTTCTTCGAAAAGGTGAAAAATATATTCTAACCTTGATGCCGGATGCTGATGCCCCTTATTCCTTTAAGGAACGAGGCATTGCCGGGTCAGACGGAAAAGTTGTGGGGAACTGTATCTTTTTATCAGTAGGCTTGGTTTTTTTAGGGGCAATGCCCCGGCACGTGGCAGCGCAGGGTGCAGTGTAACGAAACCCTGTGCTATTACATTCCATCCCTTTGGGATTCTTTTGAATTAATAATACACAGGTAAACCCTCTTTTTTACCAGCACTTCAAAATAATATTTAGCCCACAACTTTATGAAATGCCCCATATTTCCATATTTCCATATTTCCCGGGCTGCCAATAATGTATAGCAGCATCCCATTTGCAAATACACACTGCCGCCTGAGAAATTTCCTGACAAAGATTCTTTTTTTTGAATGCTGAAAAGAGTATTTATGTAAAAAAAAAGAATACCGATTATGGCACAGATGACGACAAAAGATTACATGCACCGGGAAAGTAAATACGGGGCGCATAATTACCACCCGCTCCCGGTTGTTTTAGAAAAAGGTAAAGGGGTTTTTGTATGGGATGTGGAAGGTAAAAGATATTTTGATTTCCTGGCAGCTTATTCGGCAGTGAACCAGGGGCATTGCCACCCAAAAATTGTAGAAGCATTAACAGCCCAGGCACAAAAACTGGCACTGACCTCGAGGGCTTTTTACAACAATGTGTTGGGCGAATGGGAACAGTACATGACTGATTTGTTCGGTTACGATAAAATGCTCCCCATGAATTCGGGTGCCGAAGCCGATGAAACAGCCTTAAAGCTCACCCGCAAGTGGGCTTATAAAGTAAAAGGGATTCCTAAAAACCAGGCAAAAATCATTGTTTGCAACGGCAACTTCCACGGGCGTACTATTACCATTATATCCATGTCGTCAGACCCTGATGCCTACAACGACTACGGCCCCTATACCCCGGGGTTTATAAATATCCCATATAACGATATTGAAGCACTTGAACATGCTTTGCAGGACTCAAACGTTGCCGGCTTCCTGGTCGAGCCAATCCAGGCCGAAGCAGGGGTGTATGTCCCTGAAGAGGGGTTCCTGAAAAAAGCATCTGAGTTATGTAAAAAATACAATGTATTGTTCATTGCCGATGAGGTACAGACGGGTATTGGCCGCACCGGGAAGATGTTGGCCTGCGAACACGAAAATGTACGGCCCGACATCCTGATCCTCGGAAAGGCAATCTCAGGTGGGATGTTCCCGGTTTCATGCGTTTTAGCCGATGATGAAATCATGCTTACCATCAAACCGGGCGAACACGGCAGCACATACGGAGGCAACCCTATTGCCGGGAAAGTGGCAATGGCTGCATTAAATGTTATCCTTGACGAAGGGCTGGTTGGCAACTCTATGCGGATGGGGGAGATTTTCAGGAATGAGATGCGCTCCATAAAATCGGAGATGATAGAAACAGTAAGGGGCAAAGGCCTGCTTAACGCTGTAGCCATAAAGCCTGTAAAGGGTAAAAGTGCATGGGATATTTGTTTAGGCATGAAAGAAAACGGCATAATTGCCAAACCCACACACGAGCATATTATCAGGTTTACACCTCCACTGGTTATTACCGAAAGCCAGCTAATGGAAGCCATCGGGCTGATAAAAAAAACATTCTCCGAGTTCGGGTTTTAAAGATATGGATTGAAGGGGCGAAGGAAAGCACAGTGTATTTTTACTTTTGGGCTGAAACAGGCTTAACCAGCCCAATCTCCCTTTCCCTGGAAACGGTATAGTCCCTGTTGTAAGAAATTACCGAGCAACCGTGGTTCATATACCCCCCCATTTGCGAGACTTTTACAAAATTGTAGTCCCCCTGTACCAGGCCTACATTTAAATACGGGAGGCAGTTGAAAAAGTCTTTGCCATAATCATAAAGGGCATTCAGGAAATAAAACGACACATCGTACCCCTGGATACTGAACTGGTTGGGTTCGGCTTTAAAAATATCCCTGAACTTTGCATAAAAATCATTAACAACAACTGATGAATAGTCTATCCAATAAGGTGAAATATATTTCAGTTTCACATTATGGAAATATTCCTGAGAAATACTTTCGTACTGATGGTACTTATTTGTCCCGATAAATGTTATATCATACTGGTCGGCATAGTTATTTATATTTGAAACGGCAACGCTAATCTCCCCTTCCGATGATGATGGGACTATAAATACATTCTCCTTTTCTTTGGATAAGATCCTGGGTATCCCAAAGCTCCCCTGGTTATAAAAATCATATATGGAAAACGAAACATCACCATGGGAAGAATAATACCCCGAGTTAAACAATTTTTCATGGCAAAGCCGGACTAAAAGTTCTTCAGGGTTATTTTTATCAGCATTTGTTTTAAATACAATAAAGTTACTGTCGAAATATTCTTCGGCTATCAATTCGGCTGTTTGGCTCAACAAATAACTATATGAAGGGTTTACCTGGAAATAGTATGGGTTTTGCCCTGTAATGCTGCTGTTTGACGACAAAGGGGAAACCATTGGTATCCTGTTCTTATAAGCATAATCAGCCACTACCTTTTGCAGGTTTGGATAAATAGGCCCGATAATCAGGTCAAGGTTCCTGAACTCACCGGTAGCCACAATACTATCAACTGTATGGCTATCCCTCTTTGTATCAAATACATGCAAATCAATGTTTATTCCCTTCCTTCTCATTGAGTCAATTGCGATTAACACCCCTTCATAAAAATGAAGGAAATTTTCAGAATTCAGGTAAAAACGTTTTACCTGCACCTCCGAGGTGCTATCTTCTATAATTGTATCTACTGTATCCTTCCCCAATCCTGTTTCCAGTTCCACCAGCTCTTCATCGGCAGGTTCGTCTTCAACCGGTTTAATATTGAGGGTATCATTAGCCTCCAGGAAAAGCGGCAATAAAAGCCCGACCTGGTAAGTTTCGAAGAAAAACTGATTCTGCTTTGGCTTACATTCCTCAGGGGTTTCAATAACAGCCTCAACTTTATAATAATCTTCGTATACCCTTGCCGAATCTTCCTCCTGGGCATCCATAAGCTGTGCAATACCATGCACGGGCGGCTTAGGGATAAGGATCACCTCTCCCGTCAATAAACCATCCCTGGACTCAAGGGCAGGGTTGTATTTCTTTATTTCGGGAATTTTAATCTTGTAAAGTGTCGAAAGCCCGTAAAGTGTTTCTCCTTTTTTGACTGTATGCTTTATAAAAGCATCTTCATTAACAGGTTTGACCCCGGTATGTGGCAAATATTTCACAGGTATTTTTAATTGGACTCCTGCCGGGAACCCGGTTTTCAAGACAGGGTTCGCTTTTACCAGTTCTTCCCGGGGTACGAAATATTTTTTTTGAAGCCCATACAGTGTTTCGCCGGTTTCAATAGTATGGATAAAATATTCACCCACTTTCCCGGCCTCCTCTGCTTCTTTTATATTTTTTGTTGAAACAGGTTTGGGCAGCCTGACCTCCATTCCGATACGCAGGTTATGGGCATCGGGGTTGTAATACAGGATTTCGCGAATGGTAAGGTTGTACTTCTTCGAAATAGAATATAATGTCTCTCCCGGCTTAACCCTGTGCACAATCATATCTTCAACCGGCAGTGTAGGCTTTTGCCCTCCTTTTGCCCCTGATTCATCAACCGACACAACCTTTCCGGGCTTTTCATCCCATTGTGGGATTTTGATGACTGCACCCTTGCGCAGCTTTTTCATGCCCGGGTTGAAATAGTAAATATCCTCTATCGATATCCCATATTTCTTAGCAATAAAATAAGGTGTTTCCCTCCTTTTTATCTTGTGCCGGATAAACCCCGAAGGTTTCTTCCTCTCTAACCGGGTATTTTGTGGGGCCAATTTACCTTTATATGGGATTTTTATGGTTTCACCTACTTTCAACCCCATAATCAGCATAGGGTTATTATAGACCAGCACCTTCCTTTCAACCTTATATTTTTGGCTCAATGAGAAAATTGTCTCCCCCATTTTTACTTTATGAAGGATATATTCCCCTCCTTTAATTACAACTGTTTTATCCTCCTTTAAATCCTGTGAAAGGACAACCAGGGCTAACTGATTAAGAAAAAAAGCAATAATTATAAAATGGAATATTTTCATAAATACACCAGCTAATAAATTTTTTTCAAAGGTAGTAATTATTGGCAACCACAAAATCAAAACGTATCAATCCAGGAATAATTTTGTTTGGGTGTAGAGGTTTTTACCCCCTGCGGCCATGGCACTGCAAACCACCTGCCGAATGGGTCGCAGAAAGCCTTATGCAAAACCCATGGCACATAGGGTATTGGACTGTTACAACTTTATTTTCAGGAATAACATGGGCGAAAAAGGCACTGCTTCCGAATAGACATCGACAAAACTCCTGTCCCTTGTTTGCACTCTTTTCAGATTTGAATATTTTATATTTTCATGATTAAAAACGTTTAATACGGATACACCTGCTTCCATGTTGAATTTTTTCGGTGCGAAACGATAAACAACGGCAGCATCAAAACGGCTGTAAACGGGCAAATCTGCCGATACGTTATCCAAGGTTGCGGTAGCCCTTTCAAATCCTGAACCAAAAACATAATTGGCCGAAATATAAAATGATTTAATATTTAATATCCCTGCCAGTTTCAGCTCATGGCGCTGGTCGTGAAGGGCTGGCCTATACCCCCGGCCCCTGTTAAAAGGAAACCGCTCTTCTGACCTGCTCAAAGAATAAGCCAGCCATGCCATATTTTCTTTAAATGACTTTTTTATGAAAACATCTATTCCATAACTCCTTCCATCGCCCGAATAATAACCTTTTCTAATTCTTTTTGTCCCACTTACATATCGGGTCAGCCCATCTACTGTTTTATGGTAACCTTCGATACTAACAGTAAAATTATTGTTGTCGTATGTGAGCCCGCCAACCAAATGCCTGCTTCTCAGCACGGGGATATTGCCGTTGTTGGCAGCTGTCCAAAAATAGGCGTAGTTGGCCACACTGTCAACAATCGCTGTTTTGGCAATGAATTGATTATATATCCCCCATGCAGCATTGACCTTCCAGTTTTCCCCGGCTTTTACCGAAGCCGAAACCCTGGGCTCTACATAAAACCGCGACAGGCTTGCAGAATAATCCATTCTCAGCCCGGTTTTCAATTCTACAATACCGCCAACAGGCAGGTAATCCTGAAGGTATACATAAGCCCTTTCCGACCTGAAATCCATATTAATCAAATAATCAGCAAACGACTTCCTTTCCAGTTTAATATTATTCAGTACATACCCAAACCCGACATCAAGGCTATGCCCGTTGAGCAGCGGGATACTGTTCTCCGACCTGAATGAATACTCACTCACATCATTTTCAACCTTTATCAGCTTCTTAATTTGCTCTTTCTGTGTGTGCAGGTTTACAAACCCGTTTTCTTCGGAAGTAGAATTATTAAGGTTCGAATAAGCAATGGTGACATTACCTGAAACCCCTTTCCCCCAGGTTTTACCCCAGTAGGCAGAAGCACCATTTTGCCTGTTCCACTCCTTTTCCTGGCGTATTAAGTTTACATTTAAGTAATCGCCCCTGACATCGTACAAAAAATTATCGCCGCCACCGTAAAGGCTCAGGTAGAACAGCTCCCCATTGCCGCCCCTGTATGTATATTTCAGGTTGGCATCCATAAAATTATATTCGGGCTGGCCAATCAAGCCAATCAGGGTATTCCGCATACCTAAATTAGAATTATTCATATTGCTTTGTTCTCCAGCATCCATCCGATACCGCCTGGCAGGGCCTAACATATTTAGTTTTGCAGGGTCGTAAAGCTCATAATATGTTTTCCTAAATGCAGCAACAATCGATGATTTTTTCAGGAAGGGGATTTCCACCAGGGAATTTACAGTCGAGTTATTAATACAGAATGTGATTGCCGGTTTTGCCATTTGCCCGTTTATACCCATAATATTTAAAAGAGCCCCTACCCTGCCTCCGTTTTTCGCTTCGTAGCCCCCCTTATAAATCTCAATGTTCTTAACCATCAGTGGGTTTACCGCACCAATGTTGTCATTGAAATTTTTCAGTCCAAACAAAGTAAACCCGTCAAACTGAACCCGGCTTTGCCCTTCATAACTACCCCATATCAACAGGTCGGACGACTGCTCTCCCGAAGCCAGGATTCCGGGCATAAGGCGTAAGATTGCATATACGGAGTTATCGCCATAGCCAGGCAAATATGATGCTATTACATGGTTCAGTTTCATTTTACCCGGCTTCTCCCCCACAAGTGCCGATTTTTCAACCTGGTAGCGTTTTACCAACACCTGCCCAATCTCCTGGACGGACGGGTTCAGGAAAAACTGCTGATTCACACTGTTGAATAAAACCGTATCGTATAAATAATACCCCAGGTGCGAAATCTGAAGCGCAAAAGAAGTATCGGTTGAGGCAATGAATGAAAAATGTCCTTTCTGGTCTGATGTCAGCGGCTGCCCGTTAATTGTAATATTCGAATACGGGAGCGGTTCATACGTATTGGCTTCCAATATCTGCCCCTCAATTTCCGGGAAAGATAGCGAATCTTTTTTCAGTCCCCTATCTGGTATAATCATAAAAACATCACCCGATTTCTCATACCTCAGGGGCAAGCCGCTTATTAAATGACGAATCGCATCTTCTTTGGAATCAAACTCCCCCGACAACGATACTGAAAACTTTGAAATATAGTCCTCATCGTATGCAAACCTGAACCCGTAAACATCCCTCAAACTCAAAAATATCCTGTTTAGAGGTTGTTCAACAACATCTACCACAATTTTCTGTTTCTTTTGGGCAGTTACATGGGGTGTAATAAACAGAAAAAAGAAGGCAAAAAAGATCGTATTATACTTCACTCATTAATTATTTTGAATAATGATGTATTCTTTATCCGATTTCTTAACAAAACTAATTGCTAATGGTTTACACACCAAATCCAAAACTCTCTCTACATTGGTTTCTTTATTAAAATTACCTGTATAATTCAAATTAAAATTATTTTTCAAACGGATTGACACGCCGTATTGGCGCCCAATCTCCGAAACCACCTCTGAAAGTGGCGCCCCGGTAAAAATAAACTGGTTATTCCTCCATGATATTGCCCGGTCGGGCTGGTAATCCTCCACAACACTTATTCCACCATTGGCGTTTACGTCTGCATGGCCCCGGGGACTAAGCTGTACCGTTGAATTGTTGGCAGATACCACTTTAACCTTGCCCGTGAGGCAGGTAACGCTGTACCGGCCATCGCGCGAATAAATATTGAAGCTGGTTCCGAGTACAACCGTTTTCGCGCTTTTCGAAACGACTTCGAATTTTTTGCCTTTCACTATTTCGAAGAACCCCTCCCCCTCAAAAAATACTTCCCTCGAAAACAACCAGCGATTAGGGTAATATTTTAAGAAAGAACCGGCATTTAACTCTACAAATGAGCCATCGGGCAAGGTGGTTGTATAATGCTGCCCATCCGGGCAGTTCATAGTGACTGAATAAAATGCTAAAAATCCTCCCACACTAATTAAAAGGGCTATTGAAGCCGCAACATACCACACGCTGCTCCTCCGGAGTAAAGGGACAACCTTAGCCGGAGGCTTTTCGTGAAGTTTTTTTTCAAGGCCTCCCCAAATATCAGCCTTGCTTTTCTCCCAGGAAATTTCTCCTTTGGAAAAAAAAGCCCTGCTTTCGGCATCAACCTGCGACAGGTTCTTATGTTGCTTATCTGTATTCATTTTATGTCTAAAGATATCCGTAAAAACTCCAGTGCATGCTTCATCCTTTTCTCAACAGCTTTAACACTTAACCCTAAAAGCCCTGCAATCTCATGGTATTTCAACTTTTCCACACGGCTCATCAGGAAAACAGTCCTTTGCTTTTCAGGCATCCGCCCCAAAGCTGTTTCATAAGCGGATTTTAATTGCTCAAATGACATTAGCTCTTCCGGTGAATAATCCTGTTCATTAAACTGGAAACTCCTAAAGAAATTAAATGCCAGTTTTTCCCTTCTGTACCTGCTTATAAATTTATCTGCGGCAATTTTAAAGAGTAAGCCTTTGGATACCGGAAGTGCCACGTCCCTGTTTTTCTCCCAAATTTTGAGAAATACTTCCTGGGCAATATCAGTTGCCGCTTCCGAATCGCCCGAACGGTATAATATATAACGCCGGACTTCATCAAAACTGGTTTCAAACAAATTCTTAAACTCTTCTTTTGTCAAGGTTCCTCTTTTCAGTAAAGCATTACCAAATATAGTAATTAAAAGCTTTTACCCGTTAGGCACTTCAATACTAAAGTATCCGTATATTAATGCAATCAGCCCTTACCCCCATGGTGGTTACCATGGTTATACTTTGCGGCTTTCCCGGCTAAATCTATTTCCACAGTTTCGCCATCTTTGGTAAGTGTGGCAACATTATCGCAGTCGCCGGTGCCAAAATCAACAGTGGCAAACACTACTCCGTTTTCTGAGTATTCAATAACTCCTTCAACATAATGCCTGCAATCGCCCAATTTTATCAGAGGCTTGGTAATATCCATTTTATAAAGGTCGTTTTCTGCCGTAGTGATTTGCGCATACCCGGAAACCTGGATAACATCGTCCGACTGGTCAAATTTGGTATCCAAACCGGAAATCCACTCCCTGACTTTTTCTCCTTCACGTTTAATTATGCTTCCATCTGCAAGGGTGATCGTCAGGTCGCTCGAAACAGTATGTACCCTTTCTGTTTCATTATCGCCCGTAAACATCATTGTCGTAACGCCCGCTATGCTGACCGAATCGACAGAAAAACCATTATAGGTAACCTCTTTCACAAATCCATCGGTACGGGGTCTCGCTGAAATGTATATTTGAATAATGCCACTCAGCACTTTCCCATTCCTTAAAACGGTACTGTCGCCATAATCAAGCGTGATGGTTTTTGGGTAACCCCCTTCTTCGCTTTCGATAGTTATCAATGGGCACTGCCCTGTTTTATACCTCAAACCTTTCCTCCAGCCCCATTTCATACCATTACGGAACATATCCGTCAACGCATGCGATGCACGGAAGTAAAAATCTGATTCATAATCAACTTCTGCAATAGCATTTTCTACGGTAATTTCATCTAACACTACCTGTGCCGATTTTGTGTCCAGCCCACTATCTTCAATACCATCAAGTGGTTCTTTATTACACGAAACAAGCAAAACCGCTAATAGTACTACAAATCCAAATAATTTTTTCATGGTTTTATGTTTTAACTTGTTTTAACTTTTAAAATTATAATTTGACAATTCATTTACAGTAAACCGAACGAGAATAGATTTACCCTACTTTTTATTTGAAAATAAATTGTTACTACCTTAAGGGTTCCTCTAAAGTCCTTATCAGACGAAAAGAGTCAATTGATGCCACAAGGTTTCGAATACCTAAGAAGCTCGTCTAAATTTTGTTTTTTTGGAATTATTATAATGGATTTTCTTTGTGTTGATTCAAAAAAGGAATCCCAAAGGGATGGAATGTAATAGCACAGGGTGTAGTGCAACGAAACCCTGTGAGGGGCAATGTTAATGTATGGCAGGGCTGAAAGCCCGGGAGGTAATGAGTTTTAAATTAGCAATTTTAGGTACTCTTAATTTTAGTCCACTTTAGGTACTGGTTAGGTATACCTGGAATATGCTGGACGATACGTTTGGGTTTGTCAATCTTGTTTGGTGGCAGGCTGTACCGCCCTTACAGGGCTTTTGCTTGAATATCAATTCAATGCCACAGGGTTTCGTTGCACTGCACCCTGTGCTGCCACGTGCCGGGACGTTGCCCCTAAAAACCTAACCAGCACCTCAAAATAATATTTAAGCCCTCGGGGTTAAGGAAAATTCAACGCTGTATAAACGAAAAAGACACATAATAAAATAAAAGGATAGTTTTTAGACAGCTTCTAAGTAAAAACGTCTGTACTAATTGAGGCAATATGTGGGCTATTGATTACCAATTCACTGCATTTGGAGAATTTGGTATACTTTACCTGGCATTGTGGTATTTTTACAATGAAGTTGTTTAAAGTTAAATAACATGACTTTTTTTAAAATATAACTAATATCTTTGCTTGAACTATATTTAATGTTGACAAACAAGCAACCAGCAAAAAAAATAAAATAACGGAACTATGGAGCAT
>JAADGO010000057.1 GCA_013152355.1 Chlorobiota bacterium | reverse complement strand
GAAGACTATGCGAAGGTCAACGGGATTTCAATTGAAATGGCAGCAAGGGATCTAAGGTATGAATACTTCGATGATTTGGCTAAAAGTTACCATTATGATTATATTGCTACAGCCCACCACCAGGACGACCAGATTGAGACTTTCTTTATCAACCTAATACGGAAAACCGGTATCAGGGGACTGTCGGGGATAAAACCAAAAGCAGGGAAAATCATTCGTCCGCTTCTTTTTACAAACAGGAAGGAAATTATAAACTTTGCCGTCCAGAACAATATTCCGCACCGCGAAGACTCGACAAATAAATCAACAGCATTCAGGCGTAATTTTATCAGGCATAATATTTTGCCAAAATTTGAAGAGATAAGCCCGGCGTTCAGGGAAAATGTACTGGCAAGCATGCAAAACTTAAAAGAGGCAGAGGATGTTTATATTAACACACTTGAATCCGACAGGCGTATTGTTTGCACGGGCAGGGGCGATGTAATAGTTGTAAATATACCATCGTTATTGAATACAAAGTTCCCTAAACTTTTATTGTTTGAGGTGCTTAGCGGGTTCAGGTTTAACCCTGCCGTAATTGAAGAGGTATTTGCAAGCCTTGGCGAAGAATCGGGGAAGCAGTTTTTTTCGCCATCGCACAGGGTTGTAAAAGACCGTAAGGAATTAATTATAGAATCGATAAAGGCCCCGGGGCAAGGCCTTTTTTATATCGAGGAAGAGGATGTGGAATTGTTTGAGCCCATACATATTACAGTTAACATGATTGATAACCATGGGTTTAAAATACCCCGTAATAATAATATTGCCTGCCTTGATTTTGATAAACTGGAGTTCCCGTTAATTATAAGGAAATGGCAGCAAGGCGAGTATTTCCAGCCTTTAGGGATGCAGGGGTTTAAAAAACTGAGCGATTTCTTTATTGATGAAAAAATTTCTATCCCTGAAAAAGAAAATACCTGGATTTTATACAGTGGGAACAAGGTTGTTTGGGTAATTGGCAGGCGGATTGACAACAGGTTCAAAATTACGAAACAAACAAAAACAGCCTATCAGCTTGAGGTGAAGGAATGATATGATAATGCAGTTGTAATTGACTCCGCCTCAATGCCTTGGATTTCGGCAGCCCGTAATCTGCAATCTTCAACAGTAGACATGGCACTAATCCAACGGTTTTATATATTTTTGTAAAATATTCCCACTTAAAACAAACAGATGGCAGAGATTGGAAAAATAAATAACCTGGAGATTGTAAAAGAAGTTGATTTCGGGGTTTACCTTGACGGGGAAGAAGATGGGGAGATTTTATTGCCCAAAAGATATGTCCCTGAGGGAGCCGGAATTGGCGATGTACTGGAAGTGTTTATTTATTTAGACTCTGAAGACCGGATCATTGCAACCACAGAAAAACCATTGGCAACGGTCGGCGAGTTTGCTTTTCTCGAGGTAGTTGCTGTTACCCCGTTCGGAGCCTTTTTAAACTGGGGGTTGCCTAAAGACCTGCTGGTGCCTTTCCGTGAACAATGGCAAAAAATGGAAGTGGGCAGGTCATTCGTGGTATACATCTACCTGGACCATGAAAGCAAGAGGATTGTAGCATCATCAAAAGTGGAAAAATTCCTTGATAACCTGCCCGTAGAGTTTGAGGTGGGCGAAGAGGTTGATTTGATGATCTTTGGTGAGACAGAATTGGGGTATAAGGCTATTGTTGATGATATTAGTACAGGCATATTATATAAAAATGAAGTATTCCAGACGGTAAAAACCGGGCAGTTGTTAAAAGGGTATGTCAAAAAAATACGCGATGACGAAAAAATCGACCTGTCGTTACAAAAACCGACTGTCGGGAGGTTTGATGAATTTACTGAAAAAGTACTCTCATTCCTAAAAGAGAATGATGGTAGTATGCCGCTGACCGATAAGAGCCCGCCTGAGCTTATTTATGAAATGTTTGGAATGAGCAAAAAGAACTTCAAAAAAGCAATTGGCGCCCTTTATAAGAAAAGGATGATTGTTATTGATGAAGGTACTATTCGCCTGTCGGTTAAATAGCTGTGTGTGGGCAGGTGTTGCCTCCTTTGCCAATCTTAAGCAGACTTATTAAACAGTCCGCTTAGTCGAGTACAAACCTGTAGGTAATTTTCCCCTGCTGCAATGCCGGTGCATTGTTATCGGGGTTGAACCTGGCCTGGAGGGCTGCTTTCCTGGCTGCTGCCAGTAATTCAGGGTTCATTGTGTTGGAGCCTCGTACCCCCGGGACGGCTTTTACAACAGCCCCGTTTTTATTAACTGTAACCTGTACCACAACTACCCCTTCCTCATTGCCCGGGTAATTGGGTAATGGCAGCGAAGTTGCATCCCTCCCTGCAAGGCTGTACGAGGGCCCTTCCCCCTGGTATCCTGAACCATTGCCTGTCCCGTATTTGTTGGCATTTGGCGACCCTGACGGGCTTCCCTGGTTGCCACCCGGGAAAGTAACCCCCTGGCTTTTGCTGTGCCCCTGGCCTGCCCCCCCTGAACCACTGCCGCTTTTCTTAAATGCATCCTTAGTGCGTGAGTTTATTTCATTTATTTTACGGGCTTCCTCTTCGCGCCGTTGTTTTTCTAATTCTGCCTGGCGCTGCCTTTCCAATTCTTCACGCCGTTGCTGTTCCAGTTCTGCCTGGCGTTGCCTTTCTACCTCCGCTTTACGTGCTTTCTCTATTTCCGCCTGCCTTTTCCTCTCTTTCTCAAGGGCTTCATTCTTTTTCCGCTCCTCTTTTTCCTTTTTTTCCCTGGCAGCATCGATAGCTACAGTCTTTTCATAATCCTGAGTCATTGCTTCCTGTTTGGCCGGTTTTGGTTTAGGCCTGGGTTTGGGTGGTGTGGTTTTCTGAGGAGGGGGAGGAGTTTCCTTTGCCTTTTCACGTTTTTTTTCCACTTTAACGGGTGTAATATTCCGTTTAGGGCTTGGCTCATTCCTCCCCTGCCCTGTATTTGAACTCCCAAAATCAACTAGAATGCCCTCTTCCCCCGGAAGTGGGAGGGGGGTGAAAAAACCCAGCCAAAGCAGCAATATTAATACGGACAGGTGGAAAATTATTGTCCCTATAATACCTCTTTTATGTTTCGAATAGAAATTCATCCTTGTTTCCTGCTATACCAACCATTAAATTACCTGTGCCTTCTCAGTTATTATTGCAGTACCTTTATTTATTGCCCAGATGTTACAAAGGTGCAGTAGCCAATATCATTTTATACCCTTTTTTCCGTGCAATATTCATAATTTTGACAACTTCTTCAATAGGGACTGTTTTGTCGGCATGCAGCGAAATAAAAATATCCGGGTTATTCCCGAATCGTTGTTGCAGGAAAGGCTCGATTTCACGGAAAGCAATTCTCCTTAATTTATTGTTGTCGTTGATATAATATTTTAAATCTTTAGTAATAGAGATTGTTGTTATTGCTTTTGCTGTAGTTTGATTATTGCTTTGGGGAAGCAATAGTTTTAAAGCATTGGGGGCAATCAGAGTCGATGTGACCATAAAAAATATAAGCAAAAGGAATACAATATCAGTCATGGACGACATGCTGAATGAAGCGTTTACTTTATTTCTGCGTTTTAAAGCCATATTCCTGAATTATGCAGGTTCGTTTAATAAATCCATAAAGTCGGAGGTTGTTGCCTCCATTTTGAATACCACTTTTTCAACATTGCTAACCAGTATATTGTATGCAAAGTAAGCAATAATGCCCACCGTCAGCCCTGCTACAGTTGTAACCATTGCCTGGTAAATCCCCGCAGAGAGTAATGTAACATCAATATTGTTCCCGGCATTCGACATGTCGTAAAAAGCCTGGATCATCCCCATAACAGTCCCAAGGAAGCCAATCATTGGCGCTCCTCCCGCAACTGAAGCCAAAACAGGCAGCCCTTTCTCTAATTTTGATATTTCAAGGTTGCCAACATTCTCAATTGTGGCGTTCACATCGGCTAATGGGCGGCCAATGCGGCTAATCCCTTTTTCAATCATGCGTGATGCAGGGTTGTCGTTACTCCTGCACAATGCAATAGCTGCATCAATTTTCCCAGCCATAATGTATGCCCTCACCTTTTCCATAAGTGTCATATCAATCTTCCCGGCACGCTTTATTGCAAAATACCGGTCGAAAAAGATATAAACAGCAATAATCGACAGCAGAAGGATTGGAATCATTATCCAACCGCCTTTTAAAGCTAAACTGAAAAATTTTGTTGAAATACCTTCGGCGCCTGTTCCTAAAGCATTCAAATCATTGGTGGCCATGTCAGCCTGAATCATCAATAATCCTAACATGTGAAATTTTATTTTTATTCTTGGTAAACTAACAAAAAAACGAGGTATAACCTATTTTTATTATACCTCGTAAAATTAAACATTATTTTGAAGTGCTTTTAATCGCCCTGGCAGATAACCTCTTTAGTTATGAACAATCAGGTTTTAATTTCTTAATATCGTAGTTTTTAGCTTTTTAAAGCCCAAAAAACAGATAATAAACACCTGCCCCCGACAAATAGCCTAGTAGTGCAAGCAGGGAGATTTTTTTCAGGTACCAGATAAAGTCAATTTTTTCCAATCCCATTGCAGCAACACCCGCAGCAGAACCAATAATCAGTATACTGCCGCCTGTACCGGCTGTATAAGCTAAAAATTCCCAGAAAGCCCCATCCTGGACGAAGCTGGCCATATAGCCTGTGGTGCCGGGGTCGGTGATTGGATACATACCCATAGCACCTGCAACCAGTGGCACATTGTCGACTATCGAAGAAAGCACGCCGATTGCCAGGTCAATTAAAAAGATATTGTGCAGGTGCTTATCAAGGTAACCTGCCAAAAGGTTTAAATGCCCTGCCGATTGTAATGCAGCTACTGCCGAAAGTATCCCCAGGAAGAATAATACGGTTGGTATATCAACTTTACGCAGGATAGCTACAACTTTTAACTTGTCTTTTATTTCCAGTGGTTTGTCGCGGTGGATTATTTCACCGACAATCCATATAATACCTAATGAAAACAACATTCCCATAAAGGGTGGCAAATGGGTAAAGGTTTTAAAAACAGGGACAAATAATAAACCTCCAACACCCAATACAAGAAATAAATAGCGTTCATTCTGCGTGGTGTATTCATTGTCGTTTTCATTAATTTCAGGGCGTTTAACTTCTCCTTTCATGGTAAACGAAAGTATGAATAAGGGGACAACCATACAAACCAAACTTGGGAGGATGACTCCTTCAATAATACGAAGAGTGGTAATCTGCCCGCCAATCCAGAGCATAATGGTAGTTACGTCACCAATTGGCGACCATGCACCTCCTGCATTTGCGGCTAAAACAACCATACTGGCAAAAAACCAACGGGTTTGTTTGTCGTCAATAAGCTTGCGTAACAGGGCCACCAGGACAATAGTAGTCGTAAGGTTATCAAGTAGTGCCGACATAAAAAATGTCAGGAAGCTCAGTATCCATAATAATTTGACTTTATTGGTAGTCCTTATTTTATCGGTAATAATTTTAAACCCATCGTGCTGGTCAACTACCTCAACAATGGTCATTGCCCCTAGCAGGAAGAATAATATCTCGCCAATTTCCCCTATGTGGTGGACGATTTCATAATCCACAATAAACTCGCGGATGGCATTTATTCCGTGCTCATTGGGGTGGCTGGTTAAAAATGCCTCCCATGAGGGGCTAAACCCAAGGTTTAAAATGCCTTCGGCACCTAGTATATAAACTACCCAGCATAGTGTTCCTATTATAAGGGCTGATGCAGCTTTGTCAACTCTTAAAGGGTGTTCCAATGCTATAGCAGTATAGCCAAGGACAAACACAATTACCATTAATATAAACATAATATCAGGTTTTTATTGATTAAGAAAAGAGGGCACAAATTTAGAAGTTTCCAACAAATATCATAATAAAAAAGATCATTAAATTACCGGCTTTCCTAAAATATTTAATGAAGTTTTGTAGTTATGGTTAAGCGAGGACTTCACTTAAAGTGAAACCCCCACTCTTCAGTATGTTTCAGTTTTTTTACTTTCCTTTGTATGGTACCTTAAAAACCAGTGACTTTGAAATTATGAAAGAGAATTATACTAACATCGGAATATTGGCCTCCATAATGCTTATGTCGGTCTTTTCGTGTAACCCGATACATAATGCCGACACCATTTTTATTAATGGTAAAATTATTACTGTAGATGAAAATTTTTCAATTGCCGAAGCAGTTGCAATTAAAGGAGATAAAATTATTGCCGTAGGGTCAAACGATGAAATAAAAAAATATGCAGGTTCGCATACGCAAGTCATTGATGCTGAAGGAAGGACTATTGTCCCAGGGCTAATTGATGCCCATTGCCACCCTGAGAGTGCTTCGCTCAGTGAATTGGAAGAAGAGATTCCTGATGTGCATACCATTGCAGGGCTTATGGATTGGATAAAATTGCAGGCAGTGTCAAAGAAGGACGGGGAGTGGATTGTATTCCCCAAGATGTTTTATACCCGTTTGCGGGACCTGCGGCAGCCTACTCTTGATGAGCTGGACCAGGCAGCACCCAACCATCCGGTATTCCTTAACGGATCATTTGGCGGGATGGTCAATTCGGCTGCCATGAAAGCTTCGGCGATTACTGACGAAACAGTCCACAAAGGGCTTATTAAAGATAAGGGAACAGGCAAACTTACCGGGTTCATCAGGGCTTCGGCCTTTAGTTTGTTGAAACTGCCGCCTGCAAAGAAGCTGACATACCAGGCTAAAGCAGATGCCCTCATGGCAATGTTTAAAAAATACAATAAATATGGCATTACCGGGATTATATCGGGTTATGGCGATTTTGACAACCTTAAACGGTATCGGGATATGGAACATAACGGCGAATTAACCGTGCGTGTTTCCCAGAACTTTATATTGCCGTTTGATGTCAATGATTCGAAAGAAGGGCTGGTAGATTCATTGAATACATTCAATACTGTTACAGGCGATGGAGACGAATGGGTGCGTACCGGCGGGTTGAAAATATTTTTAGATGGAGGTATCCTTACCGGGACTGCATACCTGAGGGAGCCATGGGGCAGTAGGGCCCGGGATATTTACGATATTAATGATAGTTCGTACCGGGGTGTAATTAATTATTCATATAAAGAGCTGCTTGCAATAGTAACTGCAGCCAGTGAATCAGGCTGGGCTTTCACTGCGCATTGCACCGGTGGCGGCGGAGTAGATTTGTTGTTGGATGTTTTTGAGGAGGTTAATAAAATAAAACCCATAAAAGAAAGCCGGTTTTCGATTATCCACGGTAATTTCTATACCCGGGAGGCGATAAGCAGGATGAGTAAACTTGGCATACTTGCCAACATGCAGCCTGCCTGGTTTTATAAAGATGCCGATGCCATGAAATATATACTTGGCGGTGAGCGCATAAAAACGTTCAGCCCTTTTCGCTCAATGGCCAAAGCCGGTATAGTTGTTTGTGGCGGCTCGGACCACATGGTTAAACTGGACCCCAATACTTCAATAAACCCATACAACCCTTTCCTTGCCATCTGGTCAATGGTTACCCGCACTACTGAACGAGGGAATATTATTGAGCCCTCGGAAGCCATTTCAAGGGAGGATGCCCTGAAAATGTATACCATAAATAATGCCTTTGCAACTTTTGAAGAAGCAATAAAAGGGTCGCTTGAGCCTGGCAAATTAGCCGACCTGGTAATCCTGTCAAATGACTTGCTCAGATGCCCTGAGGATGAAATAAAAAATATATACTCTGAATTGACCATGGTAGGAGGGAAGGTTGTATATGCTTCGGGTAAATTATCTGGGGATAAGAATTTTACAGAATAATCTTTAACCCTTTAACCTCCTTCCTGCCTGTACTTCCACAATTTTTGTATTTTTGCATCAAAATTGAATAAGAGTTAAAAATTACAGAGCATGTTTGAAAATTTAAGTGACAGGTTAGAGCGGTCGTTTAAACTGCTGAAGGGGCAGGGCAGGATTACCGAGATAAATGTTGCAGAAACCCTGAAAGATATCCGCCGTGCATTGTTGGACGCCGATGTAAACTTCAAAATAGCCAAAACCTTTACAGATACGATTAAGGAAAAAGCCATGGGTCAGCAGGTGCTTACTGCTGTTAAACCGGGGCAGATGATAACAAAGATTGTGCATGACGAATTGGCGCAATTGATGGGCGGCACTTTTACAGATATAAATATAAAAGGGAACCCGGCGGTTATTTTAATGGCCGGGCTGCAGGGGTCTGGGAAAACAACCTTCTCGGGTAAGCTTGCCAACATGCTTAAAAGTAAAAAAGGCAGGCATCCGTTGCTGGTTGCAGGCGATGTATACCGCCCGGCTGCAATTGAGCAGCTGAAAGTGCTTGGCGGACAGATAGATGTGCCTGTTTATACCGAAGAAGGTAGCAAAGACCCGGTGAAAATTGCCAAAAATGCAATAAAACATGCCAGGCAAAACGGCAATGATATTGTCATTATCGATACTGCGGGGCGCCTGGCAATTGATGAGCAGATGATGAATGAAATATCATCGATCAAAAAAGCGGTAGCCCCGGAGGAAATATTGTTTGTGGTTGATGCCATGACCGGGCAGGACGCAGTGAACACGGCTAAAGAGTTTAACGACAAGTTGGATTTTGATGGCGTTATCCTGACCAAACTGGATGGCGACACACGTGGCGGGGCAGCATTATCCATACGTTCGGTTGTGAATAAGCCTATAAAATTTGTGGGTACCGGTGAAAAACTGGAGGCATTGGATGTTTTCCACCCCGACCGTATGGCCGACCGTATCCTGGGAATGGGCGATATTGTTTCACTGGTTGAAAAAGCCCAGGAGCAATTCGATGAGGAGGAAGCCAAAAAGCTACAGAAAAAATTAGCCAGGAACCAGTTTAATTTCAACGATTTCCTGAAGCAAATCAGCCAGATTAAGAAAATGGGTAATTTGAAAGACGTTGCATCCATGATACCGGGGATGGGGAAAGCACTCAGGAATGTTGATATGGATGACGATGCATTTAAATTCATTGAGGCAATTATCCATTCGATGACCCCGGCAGAGCGCGAAGACCCATCGTTGTTGAATGGCAGCCGCCGGAAACGGATAGCTGCCGGTTCGGGAACCAATATCCAGGAGGTCAACCGCTTGTTGAAACAATTTAGCGAAACCCGGAAAATGATGAAAATGGTATCGCAGGGGAAAAACCTTCAACGAATGATGGGGGGATTGCAACAAGGCAAAAGATTCTGATTTTGTAAGGACTTCACTGAAAGTAAGCATACACTAATAATGTAAAGCAGGGAATACTAATCCTAAAAAAATATTCGATGATATTGATTGACGGTAAAAAAGTTGCTTCTGAAATAAAACAGGAAATAGCCCAGGAGGTAAAAAATATTATTGGCAATGGGGGTACCGCCCCGCATTTAGCTGCTGTACTGGTTGGGCACGATGGAGGTAGTGAAACGTATGTGGCTTATAAAATAAAAGACTGCCAGGCTGTTGGTTTCAGATCTTCTTTGATCAGGTTTGAAGACGATGTTACAGAAGAGGAATTGCTTAATAAAATAGATGAATTGAATAACGATGCAAGCCTGGATGGTTTCATTGTACAACTTCCGTTGCCGGGGCATATCTCCGAGCAAAAAATGATCGAAGCAATTGACCCAAAAAAGGATGTCGATGGTTTCCACCCCGTAAATGTTGGGCGTACGGTTATAGGTTTGCCATCATTTGTGTCGGCAACACCATTGGGTATCGTGGAATTATTGAAAAGGTACAACATCGAAACCAGCGGGAAGAATTGTGTGATCATTGGAAGGAGCAATATCGTAGGGCGCCCGTTAAGTATTTTGATGTCGCAGAAAAGTGTAAACTGCACAGTTACCGTTGCACACAGCCGTACCCGCAACCTGAAAGAAATATGCCGCAATGCCGATATACTGGTTGCTGCACTGGGAAGCCCCGGATTTGTTAAAGGAGATATGGTAAAAGAAGGAGCTGTGGTTATCGATGTAGGCACTACCAGGGTTAAGTCGGATTTAACGAAATCCGGTTTTAAGTTAAAAGGAGACGTTATTTTTGAAGAAGTGGCTGATAAATGTTCGTTCATAACGCCGGTACCGGGCGGAGTAGGGCCAATGACCCGTGTTTCGTTACTTCATAAT
>JAADGO010000053.1:831-18080 GCA_013152355.1 Chlorobiota bacterium | reverse complement strand
ACGTTACTTTCCTGTTCTTAATATTAATATTTGCAGTTTTGTGTACCATCTAATAAAGCATCATAAAAATCTTCCAAAGTAATATACTTAGGAATCCTAAAACAAATAAACCCAGCAAACATGAGATTAAAATATAACTACTCAGTTTCCTTTCGGGCAGGTTAAGCAACTCTTTTGCCCCAACCCAAAATATATAGAAACTGTATAACCCTAAAATATCGACAATATAAAGTGCAGGTAATAAGCCGGTAACAATAGACACTAACAACAATGGCGATAACGAATAGGCAACCAGCTTCCTCGCTGCAACGATATTTTTTTTGCCATCGAAAGTGGTAATTAATTCATTTACAAAAAAAACTGAAATGAGATATTGTAGTACAAGAATGACCAGTTCGCGTATTGCCTTTAAGACGGCAAAGCCAATGTAAAAATGGGAACTCCCAATCCATGTGCCGAGAAATACGGCTAACGAAGCTACCAAAACCAATGGCAAATAGTAGCCTGCAAGCAAATCAGCACTACTTTTATTTTCCGATTTTATTTTCACCCAAAACTGAGCCGGATTGGTTACCACCTCTTTTATTTGTTGATAAATAACCGGGAATGATATCTTTTCCATTTATATAGTCGTTTATATTGTGCCTTCCGTAATTACTGTTTTACTCTACAAAAATACATTGATTTACTGACATCAACTAATTTGTCAGGCGGGGCTAATAGTGTTACGCAGGGCCACAACTTCCGCTCGAAACCAATATTAGTTACCCCCTTTGCCCAGGCTTTTAATATCTTCGCCCGAAGGTGCCTGGAACACAGACAAATCAAATTCGGGGATGACGGCAAAAATGTGGTCGAAAATATCGGACTGGATAGATTCATAATTTGCCCATGCTTTATCTTTACAAAAAACATATATTTCTATTGGCAGCCCCTTTTCAGTATGCTGGAGCTGCCTCACCAGGAAAGTCATGTCGTTATTGATCATCGGGTGGTTCTTAAGGTAAACCTCCAGGTACTTCCTGAAGATACCAATATTAGTTTGCCTCCTGCCGCTTATCCTGTCATGGTCGGCAATACCTTTTTCTTTGTTATACCTGTCTATTTCTGCCTGCTTTTGAATAACATAATCTCTGATCAGGTCGAACTTTTGAAATTTCTTTACTAAATCGTAGTTGCAAAACCGGATGGTACTCATATTGATCGAAACAGACCTTTTTATCCGCCTTCCACCCGATTCTTCCATCCCTCTCCAGTTATTAAACGATTCGGATACCAACGCATACGTTGGTATAGTTGCAATTGTATTATCCCAATTTTTCACTTTGACAGTATTCAGGGTAATATCCAAAACTGTTCCGTCCGCATTATGCCCGGGCATCTCTATCCAGTCGCCAATCCTCACCATCTCATTTGCCGAGAGCTGAATGGAAGCAACCAACCCAAGAATAGTATCTTTAAAAACCAACAACAACACAGCAGCCAATGCTCCCAACCCTGCCAATAAAACCGTAGGGTCTTTATCTAACAAAATGGAGATGGTCATAATACCCGCTAAAAAGAACAACAGGATTTTTAATAACTGGATATAGCCTTTAATTGGCCGGTGGTGCGAATAGGGCATTGTATTGTAAATTTCGTTGCCCGCATTTAATATTGTGCTGGCCACATAAACAATAATGGCAGCAAAATATACTTTTACAAACTTTAAGATTATTGCCCCCAGCCAAAAATAATAGTCTTTTGAAAGCAACTCCAATACATCGGGAGACAAATCATTCAACGACTGGTGGACGCCCGGAGACGCAAAATTGCATGTATAGTAAAGAATAAAAGCAGGCACCAAATGAGCCAACCCATTAAAAACCCGGTGCTTAACCAGGATATCGTCCCAAGAAGTTTTGGTTTTCCTGGCAATCCGCTGTACAAACCTGATAATAAATTTCCGTGTTAAATAATATGCCAGCCAGGCAATAATAAGAATGACTGCTAAAGTTAAAACTGCGGCTGCTGGTTTCGCAAGAATGTCTAACGATTCAACCCCTCTAAAATGGTCCAGTAAAAATTTATAAAGTGCCCTCATTTTTATTCTTTACTTAATGTTATATATTTAGATGGTTAAAAATACTAAATACGTTTCTAATGAAATTAAAAATAGCCATCGTTTTTATATTATCCCCTCTTTTTATATACTCTCAGCCCGAATTCGACAAATATTTCAAGAATAACTCGTTGCGGTTCGACTTTTTATTGGCAGGTAATGCAAAAAGCACCCTGGTTTATCCTCAGCAATTAAAGAAAGAACCTTATTGGGGCGGCTCAAAAGCAAATCTTATCAGCCCTTTTAATTATGGCTCGTACCGCTACAAGGTATTTGACCTGGATTCGGACAGCCTCATCTTTTTAAAAGGTTTTAGCACACTGTTTAAAGAATGGCAGACTACAGCTGAGGCCAAAGAAACAAACAGAGCTTTTTACCATGCAGTAGTTTTTCCCTTCCCCAAAAAGGGAATCAGGCTCGAAATTGATGCAAGGCAGTGGGAAGGCAACTTTAAAACCATATACACCACCGAAATTGACCCTGCCGACTACCATATTAATAGTGAAGTTTTACCGGATATTAACATTGACAAGATACTGGACAATGGCAAACCGGAAAAGAAGGTTGACATGGTTATTTTAGCCGAAGGATATACGCAGCAGGAAAAGGGGGATTTTATTGAAGATGTGAAAAGGCTGATTGACAGATTTTTTACAGAACCACCTTACGATGAAGAAAAAAACAACTTCAATGTTTATGCTGTTTTTGCCCCTTCACTCGAATCGGGTACCGACATGCCACGTGAGAAAATATACAAGAACACCTGTTTCAACTCAACATTCAACACATTCGACCTCCCCAGGTACCTGACCAGCAGCGATATAAAAACTATTTACGATGCTGCTGCCGTAGTGCCGTACGACCAAATATACCTGTTGGTGAATACCACACGCTATGGGGGTGGTGCATTTTATAATTATTTAAATGTGTGCTCTTCGGATAACGAACTGTCGGAAAATATCTTTTTACATGAGTTTGGGCATGGGTTTGCCGGATTGGGCGATGAATATTATTCTTCGGAAGTGGCCTACGAAGATTTTTATAATCCTGATATTGAGCCCTGGGAACCAAACCTTACTACCCTGGTCGATTTCGGGCACAAATGGAAAGATATGGTAATTGATTCTATTCCAATCCCCACGCCCCGGAAATCGAAATTCAGCAAAGGTGTAGGGGTTTTCGAGGGAGGTGGCTATATGAACAAAGGCATGTATAGCCCGATGATGGATTGCCGGATGAAAAGCAATCAGGCGAAATATTTTTGCCCTGCCTGCCAGAAAGCTATCAGAGATGTTATTGATTTTTATACAAAGTAGCTGGAATCCAATTAATTAAACAACTTCATTAATAATAAAGCTCTTTAGAAAGGTAATTTGACACATAATCATTCACCCCGTGTTCTATATCTTTGAATGGTTTTGAATAACCTGTTTCCTTTAATTTTTGGATATTGGCTTCGGTAAAATACTGGTACCTGCCCCTGATTGATGCCGGTATATCGACAAATTGGATTTTGGTTTTTTTCTTCATACTCTCAAAAACAGCCCTGGTAAGGTCGAGGTACGAACGGGCATTGCCAGTGCCAACATTATAGATTCCCGAGGTTTTCTGGTTCTCCCAAAAAAACATCATTACCTCTGCAATATCATCTACATGGATAAAATCACGTTTTTGTTCCCCGTCTTTAAAATTATCGCGGTGCGACCTGAAAAGTTTCATCTCACCCGATTCCTTAATATTATTGTAGGCATGTAAAATCACAGAAGCCATGCTCCCTTTATGGTATTCATTGGGCCCATAAACATTAAAGAATTTCAATCCTGCCCAGAATGACGGGGTTTCCTCCTGTTTCAATGCCCAAATATCAAAATCGTGTTTCGACCAGGCATAAAGGTTTAAAGGCTTTAACCTGCTGATTCCGTCATGCTTGTCTGAAAAACCAAAATCGCCGTTCCCGTAAGTGGCGGCAGAAGAGGCATAAATCAACGGGATATGGTATTGGGTACAAACCTTCCAGAGCTTTTGAGAATATTTCAGGTTAAGTTCTTTATATATTTCAGGCTCCTGGCCAATCGTATCGGTACGGGCACCTAAATGGAAAACTATTTCAACCTGGCTATAATTTCTTTCAAGCCAATGCAAAAAGTTGCTTCGTTCAAGAAGTTGATGGTATCTCTTCTGCGATAGGTTATTATCTTTTAAAGGGTCGTCAAATGTATCGACCAATATAAGATTATCGAATCCGTTCTTATTTAGTTTGCCAACTAAAAAACTGCCGATAAATCCGGCTGCTCCTGTAACAACTATCATTAGTCCTTAGTGGTATAAAATTTGGTTCAGCATTAAAACTACTCTGTTTACTGACAAACTGCGGCTTTATGCTGGTATAACTTCTTAAATAATTTATTATTGCCCGAATAATGTACTTTTTTGTAATTTATTAAGGCAATACTTTTTCAAGGCAGCAAAGGAAATAACTTTTCAGGGACTTTCATCACCAATTATAAAAAAAAGTTGCCGGTTTTCTGAATCGCTTGTACTGCGGGTATTGTACAAGGAATTCCTTTCTGCCTTTTAAGATACTGTTTGGCACCAGCTCATCCGGGTTAGGTTTAAGGGCTGATTATACAGGGTTAGAGACTGTTTAAATTTTATCCTTTGGCTTATTTTTACGCATTAAGCCCTCATGCAGCGTTAAAATTTCCTTAAATAGCGATGCTATTCGCGTCAATTTTGCCTTGCCTGAGAACTTAATCCATCAAAAACCTTTCACAAAAATAAATCTTAAACAGTCTCTTAATTTATTGCAACTTTTAAAAATCTCACCCCTGTCCCTGTTAATTTCATTAAAAAAGGTAATCTTTGTAGGTATTTTATTCAACAGGAAATGGAAATTACATTAAATAACCGCGAAGGGGCATATCAAAAGATTGAAAAATTCGACAAGGAGCAGACAATAAAAATTGCAGAGCATTACCACGAGATATTAAAACTGCTTGGAGAAGACAGCACACGGGAAGGGCTTTTAAAAACACCTTTACGGGTGGCAAAATCGATACAATTCTTATTGCAGGGTTACGAAATGGACCCTGTGAAAATATTAAAATCGGCAATGTTCAAAGAAGATTACCGGCAGATGGTAATTGTAAAAGACATTGAGATTTTTTCGTTATGCGAACACCACATGCTTCCGTTTATCGGTAAAGCCCATGTTGCCTACATCCCCGATGGGTATATAACCGGACTGAGTAAAATTGCCCGGATAGTTGATATCTTTGCACGCAGGCTACAGGTACAGGAAAGGCTGACTTCGCAAATAAAAGATTGTATACAGAGTACGCTTAAACCTTTAGGCGTTGCAGTGGTAATAGAAGCGCAACACCTGTGCATGCAAATGAGGGGGGTGCAGAAACAGCATTCTATAACCACCACTTCCGACTTTACGGGTGCATTCCAAAAAACGGCTACACGCGAGGAGTTTATCAAGCTGATAAGCAGCAAGTTATCTTAAGAAGCTCTGTACGCCAGGGTATATTGAGATTTAACTTTAAACAACTTCATTATAAAAACACCAGGCAAACAGGGCTTGGTACATTTACATTAACATTGATAAAAACCGGCATACCTGTTTCTTTATCTATACGATATACTGTAATATTCCCGCTTTTCTGATTGGCAACCAGCATAAATTCCCCGGAGGGCCACAGTGTAAAGTTCCTGGGCCAGTCGCCATGGGCAGGGGTGGTTCCGACAAACGACAATAACCCATCTTTAGCAATAGAGAATGTCGTAATGGAATTGTGCCCCCGGTTTGAACAATAGAGGAAATCCCCATTTGGTGAAACATGGATATCGGCACAATAATTCTCACCTGAATAGTCGTCAGGGATTGTTTTAATTGCCTGCACCACTTTATAGCTATCCCCTTTTTCTTCAAGGACTGACACTGTTGAGTTCAGTTCATTCACAACATAAATAGTCCTTCCGCCCGGGAGGAAATCAAAGTGCCTTGGCCCGGCACCGGGTGCAAGCTTTACAAATGGCTGGCTGCCCTCCAGTAGTTTCCCTTCCGCCTGGTCAAGCCGGTAACACATCAATTTATCAATACCCAGGTCGGCGGCAAAAACCTGGTTGCCAAATGGCGAAAACCGCACGGAATGGGCATGTGCCTTTTGCTGCCGCCCTTTTACAGGGCCACTCCCTTTGTGCTCTAACGACTGAACCACATCAGTTAAACTCCCGTCTTCGTTGGTATGGAATATAGTTAAGTTGCCTCCTCCATAATTGGCAACCGCAATAATCTTCCCGTCAGGAGTAATATCAATGTAACACGGGTCATCGCCGGTTGTAAGCTTCTTGTTAATAAATGCCAGGCTTCCGGTAGCCCGATTGACTTTATACGCTTCAACAGCACTCCCTGCCGAATCATCCTGCGGACGCACGCAGGCATACAAAAACCGCTTATCATTTGAGATGGTCAGAAAATTAGGGTTATTCATTGATTGTGCCAACCCAATATTCTCAATAGCCCCGGTAACGGTGTCGAAGGTACAGATATACAACCCTCCCTCACTTTCGTCTGTAAAAGTGCCGATATACAAAACTACCGAATGGGCGGGTATCTTTACGGCATATACATTAATATATATAAGCACGAAAAAAACAGCGAAGAATACTTTTTTTAATTCCATTATCTGAAAAATTTTAAACAACTTCTATAAAAACAGGGTAATTTTCACATTAGCTTTTCCTGAAATAGCCCTTATCAACACTGCAAACAGGGCATTTGTAATCATCGGGAAGATCTTCGAAAGGGGTTCCGGGCGGGATCCCTGCTGACGGGTCACCCACTTCCGGATCGTAGGTATACCCGCAAATAGTGCTATATTTAGCATCACTGCCCGGCTCGCTTTCCTTTTCGCCCCCCTCTGTTTTTCCGGCTGGTGGAAGCCCTTCCTCATCTTCACCGGCCAATTTCTCCCTCTCGATATATGTTGGGGAGTTCCTGGGTGAAAGCATTTTGAACTTCTCGCGGTAATAAGCATAGGTCAATGGTTCTTCGTCAGTAACCATGGCACTGTCAACAACCTCCCCTATAATTAATATATGCGATCCCACATCGAACTGGTTTACAACCCTGCAATCGAACCAGGCAACCGATGACTCCAAAACTATTGGAGCTCCCGTTGCAAAGGTTTTATACTCAACATTCCTGAATTTATCCAGTCTGCTACTCGACATAAAACCAAACTCGCCAATTAACGAAGTATCTACCTCTTTTTTTAAGATCGATATTGAAAACACCTTGCTTTTCAGGATAATATCCAGTGTATTGTTGCTTTTATGGCAGCTAATGGCAATTTGTGGCGGATGAGAAGTGACCTGAAATGCCGTATTGGCAATATACCCTGCTTTTTTACCGTCATACCCAGAGGCAATAATATACAACCCGTACGACAATTTGTGGAATGCTTTGTATTTCATCCTTTCAGATTTTATTTTTCCTGGTTGCTAAAAGACTGTTTAAATTTACAGAACTTAATGTATTAATTAACCAATGCCTGTCGAAAAAGTGCGATATATTTTTATTAACAACCTGTAAATTGAAGGAATCTTGGCACAAACTCACCCTTCTATTTTTGTCCCAAATCGGGACAAAACAGGGTGCTGTATCGGAGAATCCCCTATTTACCCCTTCGTTTTTTCCCATTTTTGGAAAATTATCAAACTTTCCTTGTTGAAAACTTGGCAGTAACACTAAAAAACCCTATTTTAGATTTTACGATTTACAAACAAATATGATTATGAGGTCCCCTAAGAAGCGTAAGAATTATAAGATTTTCATTGTAGAGGACAACACTCTTTACGCAAATGTTTTGAAAAAACAGTTGTCCCAAAATGAATCATACCTTGTTAAGGTATTTGAAACCGGACGCGATTGTATCGCAAACCTTAAAGAGAATCCGGATGTGATAACACTCGACTACACCCTTCCTGATATGAATGGTGCGGAAATTCTGGAGAGGATACTGAAAGAGTTACCCAAAGTGCATGTTATTATCATTTCGGGCCAGAACGATATCAATACGGCTGTCGGGTTGTTAAAGAATGGTGCATACGACTATATCATGAAGGGCGCAGACACCAGGGAAAGATTGGTTAACATTATTAAAAACATCCACGAATCAGACCAGTTACGCGAAGAAAACCTTTACCTGCGAAACGTAATTAAAAAGAAATACGATTTCAAGAACCTGATAAAAGGTAATAGTCGCGAAATTGAGCATGTTTTCGAGTTGATGTCAAAAGCTGTTCAAACCAATATCTCAGTTTCAATATCAGGCGATACAGGAACAGGAAAGGAACTGGTAGCCAAAGGTATTCACTACAACTCAAGCAGGAATAATAAACCTTTTGTGGCAATAAACCTTTCTGCAATCCCTGAAGGGTTAATTGAGAGTGAGCTTTTCGGACATGAAAAAGGTGCATTTACAGGTGCTGATTTCAAAAAAATCGGAAAGTTTGAGCTGGCAAACAAAGGCACCCTGTTCCTTGATGAGATTGCCGACCTGGATATAAACATCCAAACCAAGTTATTGCGTGTAATACAGGAAAGAGAGCTAACAAGGGTCGGAGGTACTGAAACAATTCCTATTGATGTGCGGATAATAACTGCCACACATAAGAAATTGAGTACATTAGTTGCCGATGGGATGTTCAGGCAGGACCTGTATTATCGTTTACTTGGATTGCCTATTGACCTACCGCCATTGAGAGAAAGAGGTAATGACATTATTTTGTTGGCAAAATACTTTGTCAATAACTTCTGTAAAGAAAACAAGATGGAACCTAAGGATATTTCGGAATCATCAAAAAGCATGTTATTATCATATCCGTTCCCGGGGAATGTTCGGGAATTGAAGGCAATGATGGAGCTGGCATGTGTTATGACCAATGACAACGTTATTGAGCCAGAACACTTAAGCATGAATATCAAAGATAATGTACAGAACCTGTTGGCTAAGGAAAAAACACTGGAAAAATACAACGAAGAGATTATTTTTCATTTCCTTAATAACTATAACAATAACGTGAGGTTGGTTGCTTCAAAATTAAACATTGGGAAATCGACTATCTACAGGATGTTGCAAAAACAGCCGAATTGAAGAAAAAATGAAACTGAATCGTTATGATTGACTGGTTTTGGGATTTAAACCCAATCTACCAGGCATTAACAGCTACTTTATTTACCTGGTTTATAACGGCCATTGGTGCGGCAATGGTCTTTTTTTTTAAAACGATCAACCGGAAAGTATTGGACGGCATGTTAGGATTTGCTGCCGGTGTAATGATCGCTGCCAGTTTTTGGTCGCTGTTGAGCCCGGCCATTGAACTTGCTGAAGAGGCAGGGCAAATACCATGGGTCCCGGCAGTTATTGGTTTCTTAACAGGAGGTGCATTTCTATGGCTGGCCGACCAGTTACTGCCTCACCTGCATTTAGGATTCCCAACCGAGGAGGCTGAAGGTATAAATACTTCATGGAAAAGGAGCGTCCTGCTGGTAATGGCCATAACCCTACACAATATCCCTGAAGGATTAGCAGTTGGAGTGGCATTTGGTGCTGTTGCCGCAGGCATTCCGGCAGCATCGCTAGCAGGGGCTATCGCATTGGCAATTGGTATCGGCATCCAGAATTTCCCGGAAGGAGCTGCCGTATCAGTCCCACTCCGAAGAGAGGGCATGTCAAGGTGGAAAAGCTTCCTTTATGGGCAGGCTTCCGGTATTGTTGAACCCATTGCCGGAGTTATCGGAGCTGCCACCGTATTAATCATGCGCCCGATCCTTCCTTATGCCCTGGCTTTTGCCGCCGGAGCCATGATCTATGTGGTTGTGGAGGAACTGATCCCCGAGTCGCAATTGGACAAAAATACGGATATTGCCACACTTGGTGCTATGGGCGGATTTGCGATGATGATGGCACTGGACGTTGCACTGGGATAAAAAGTTTATAAGAAATGAAAAAGCCGGTTTACCTCGATTATAATGCAACTACCCCTATTGATGAGGAGGTAGCAAAGGAGATGATACCCTATATTGAAACATTCTATGGCAATCCGTCATCTTCATACCAAATGGGGAAGCAGAATAAGGAGGCTATTGAGCAGGCCCGGAAGCAGGTTGCAGGATTAATTAATTGCAAACCCGGGGAAATAGTTTTTACGAGTGGCGGGACCGAATCAAATAATATTGCTATAAAAGGTATTGCATTTGCCAATAAGGGCAAAGGGAAACATATTATCACATCCTCTATTGAACACCCGGCAGTAACGGAAGTATGTAAATACCTAACCAAATATGGGTTTGAAATCACATACCTGCCTGTAGATAAATATGGGGCAGTAGGTATCGATGACCTTGAAAAAGCCATACGCGAAGATACAATCCTTATCAGTATCATGCATGCAAACAACGAAGTAGGTACTATCCAACCAATCGAACAAATTTCATCAATAGCAAAATCAAAAGGGGTATTTGTACACACCGATGCTGCCCAGTCAGTTGGGAAAATTGAAACTAACATAACAAAACTTGGCGTTGACCTGCTTACCATTGCCGGGCATAAACTTTATGCCCCAAAAGGGATTGGGGCACTTTATATCAGGCATGGTGTAAAAGTTGAAAATATTATACACGGAGCCAGCCAGGAAAGAGGGATTAGTCCGGGGACTGAAAATGTAACGGGAATTGTTGGGCTTGGCAAAGCCTGTGAAATTGCTCAGCGCAATTTAGGCAAAAACCAAAGGCATCTGTTAAATATGCGGGAAAGGCTTTTAAAAGGGCTTCTTGTTGAATTAAACAATATAGTAACCGTTAATAGCGACCTCAACAATAGCTTGCCTAACACTTTGAGTGTGGCATTCGATAAAGTTGAAGCCCATACCCTTGCTTCACTAATTAGCAATGATATTTTAATTTCTACCGGCTCGGCATGCCATTCCGGCCTTACAAGAATCTCATCTGTATTAAAAGCCATGAATATGAATATTATGACAGCCGCAAGTACGGTGAGGATATCGATAGGTAAGAACACAACAAAAGAAGAAATTGATTTTGCTGTAAGTATCATTACAAATGCTGTAAACAGGCTTTTATAATACTAACAATGTAATGAAATCAACACCTCCCATATTATCAAATAAAAATTACGAGGAGTCTTCTGTATTTACACCTGCGAATTTATTAAAATAAGGGCTACCACCACCCTTCCGGCATATTTTCTATACCTTCAAAAGCATTGGGTACACCTTCGGCAGGGCCATAAAATACACTGCCCCCATAAGTGGTTAAAAAAAGCATTCCGGGGTTATTTACATCAGGTACGGCACGTTGCCCCCATTTAAACCGGTATCCTTCAATCCTTTTCCAGCTTTCGCCAAAGTCATTGCTCCTGTATGCAGCATTTTGGAAAGTATTTATGTAAATAGCATTTGGTTGTTTGGGATCCATACCGGCTGCATTTACACGTACTCTTTCATCGAACACCTGCCTCCATGTTTTGCCTCCATCTCCGGTTTTATACACTCCCCCTTTTTCATCGTACCCATCTGTGCTCTTTGGCCAACAGCTTAGGTACATCCTGCCTGCATTTGTTGGGTCAGGAAGTAAGTCATGAGGACCGTTCACGCCTTCAGGAAGAGGTAATTCCTCCCAGGTTTCCGCATTGTCGTCACTAAAAAAGATTGCCCCGTCAACAGTTTCCCCATTGCGTTGCCCACGTGCAAACAAAACAAACAACCGCCCTTCGGGATTTTGCCTTAGCTGCCAGGCATAAAGGTTGTCGCCAAACCCTGTATTTGCTACTACCCAGTTTTTCCCTCCATCAACCGATTTGAAAACTCCTTTATCGAATACGGTAACATACAACACCTTTGAATCGGCAGGCCCTTCATCAACTAAAATATTTGTGCAAACAGCATTTTCAGGGATTCCGTTATTGCATTTACTCCATGTACGCCCATCGTCAGTTGAAACAGCAACCCCGCCTTTAAAACGGTCGAAATTGCCATCCCTTCCAAACATTTTGGTACGTGGAAGGTCGTGTGCATTTGCCCAAACCGACCAAACCTTCCCCTTAACTTCCGGGTCAAACTTTATATCGTAGCATGTGTTTTGCCAGTCGCGAGGTATCCCGTTTATCGAATGAAACCAGCTTTCACCACCGTTAAAAGTATTAAACAACCCTATATCGGTATAACAAACAAAAAAATGTTTTTTATCGAACGGGTCGAAATGAACCCCATAGCAGGTAGTTACATCCAACCCCCTGCTTGTGTATGAACCATCGGGCAAATTGTGGCTGTATACCTGTTCCCAGTCCTTGCCGCCATCAAGGGTTTTATAACCACGTCCATTGTCTCCGGCAAAACAAATATCAGGGTTGCCTGGTGCCACCCCCAGGTCGATCGGATTACCACCCCACCCCGGGTCGTAACTTTTCTCCATCCATGAGCCTTTAAAGTTTTTTGTTATATAACCTCCCGGCGTTGATGATAAAAGTACCGGTTCCCAATCTGCTCCTGCATTTACCGTTTTATAAATTGAGTAAATATCCTCCCTTTTTCCTTTTTTATTAATAACAGGGTTTTTGGTAGAAATATAGGCTACCTCCGGCTGCGATTCACAAACAGCCAACCCCTGCCTGAAACGGGGTACTAACCCTTCTGCAAGCCCATCAAGTAGCCCGTTATTGATGGAAGCCCAGCTTTTTCCAGAATCAGGGCTTACAAACATACCTCCCTTAATTTTACCATCCTTATTTTTAAAAGCTGATTGTATATAAATGAGGTTTTTCTTATTATCCCTGCCTCCTTCAACCGCAATTAACCGGTCAACGGGCAATGGCAGCCTGGTAACTTTGCCGGTATTCTTATTCACACGCACACAAGCACTTTCCGTAAAAACTATTACCTCATCCGGGTTCCCGCTTTCACTCTCAGTGAAAATTGCCTTTACCTTCTTCCCCGGCAAGTTGGCTACCAGATTCCAACTTTCACCATAATCGGTGGATAAAACAAGCATTGCCGTACGGGTATCTTCCCTTTTGTTCTTATACCCCATATAAAACCGGAGTGGTGATAAACCCAAATATATCCGTTGGTTGTTGGCCGGGTCAACAGCAACCTTGTCAATCGAACCATCAAATGCTCCGGGAATAACCTCCGAAGGCAAAAAATCGGTATTTTGCAAACGGTCGACTTTCATTGCCTTGCTGACATCAGGGTAAACAATTCGCCAACGTTTCCCCCGGTCAACCGACCTGTATAAAAAACTTATTCCCGAACCACGGTCTTCGCTATGCCGGAATCCACGTGTGGCAACATAAACAGTATTGGGGTCAACCGGGTCGAATTCAAAATCTTCAGGGACATTCCAGAGGTTAATCATCCTCCAGTTCTCACCACCATCTTCTGAAATATATGCTGCTGTCATATCGCAGTGAACCATCACAAAATTTTCATCAAACGGGCTGATAGTTGGTTTTAATACCCCCCCGCCACCGCCGGGGCCAATCACTTTCCAGCTTTTTACTTTGTCAGTGCCTCCTTTAGGAGTATTGGTTATTTGGTTACATCCGGTAATAAAAACAAAAATGGAGATTATAATGGGGTTGAAGTATTTCGTCAGTTTTAGATTCATAAATTTAGTTATATCTCTTTCAATAAATTATTTCCAAGGCAAAGAGTCAATAATAATACAAAACAAACAAAACAAAACCAAGAATAATATATATTTTTGTTTGAGAAAGGAAAAGAAAGAACATTTATTTTCGACAACAAATAAAACTTAGAAATACTTCTCTTTCTTACAAAGTATTACTTTTATGCAATAAGCGAAATGAAGTCTATTATGAATACAATTTTTTTCAATAAAAAAACGACAATTGCTACATTTTTACTGCTTTTTATTACAGTTACAAATGTTTTCTCGGCCAACAAAAATCTAAAACCATTTAAGGTTGTTGTTGTAATTGGGACTCAATGGGAAGACCCTTCCAGCTATGTGGTTGCAATACCTAAGCCTACAGGAAAATATTCCGGCTATGATGCAGCCCCTGAAGTTCAGGGTGCAACCGATTTCCACCACTTAACCATATTGCTTAAATCATGGGGGATACCTTTCGATATAATCCGCCTCGACCAGCAACTTATGGATCGCTATATGTTCCTCGACATGTACGATGAACCCAAGTATGGGACAATCATCTGGGACGTAAATAAAAGCGACAAACTACTTCATCCTGATTATTCAATAATTACCGAGATGGTAGAAGACTATGGCATCGGTTTAATTGCCTTATCCGACCGTATTTCACAACCGGAAATACAGTCGTTGTTAGGATTAAAATACATTGGGAGCTGGGAAAGTAACACAAAAATGGAAATTATAAGTGAACATTTCCTCACAAAAGGGCTCAATTCTCCTTTTGAAATTGATGAAGGTTTTGACGGGCACAAACAACGCCAGAGAGTTGAATTACAAAACGGGGCAAAAGTAATTGTTGAACAAGGAGGTTATCCACAGGTAACGGTAAGGGAATTCACTTCAGGAGGGTATACAGTATGGATTGGAGGCGACCATAACTACCTTTTTTACTTCGGGGATATCCGCACTCTTTTACGAAGGGCAATTACCTGGACTGTTGGCTATAGCCTCTACAAAACCTATGAAAATGAAATCATTATGATTATGGACGACCCGGGAGGAAGTCAAAACACCTACCTTGAACACTGGCACCACCCTGCTTTAACCGAAGAGGTGATTGACAAATACATGATAAAACCTTTAAAGGAAAATAATGCTGTGTTGAATATTAATTTCGTCCCCGGCTTTGTGAACGATAAAAAAGGCAGGCTGGAGCCAACCTGGAAAGAACAATATGTTGACGGGTTCGGAGTAAAGCAAGACTATGTATCAGGCAAGCGTGGTTATGAAAAAGGGATCAAACAGGGAGTATTTGAGGTGATGTGCCATGGACTCACCCACATGCAACCCGACCTGGTTTCAAAGCCCGGATGGTATGGGGCGCCTATAGACGAGGAGAAAGCGGAAGTGGGCTGGTACCGTGAGTTTAGCGATACACGGCGGCAAAAAGAAATCCCGGCAGCTGAGCAATTATGGCGGATGAATACCGCTAAGGATTGGATCATGGAACAATTTGGCAAAACACCTTTAGAATTTTGTGCAGGAGGGTTGGGAATGTCAACTTCATACAATAATAACACTGTAAAACTGGCAGGTAAGGCCGGATTTGGCTGGTGTGGATGGAAGGAAGGTTACCTCGGCAAAGACATGGTTATCTTAAAATGGGAATTCCTGGGTAAAGAATCACCACTGATTGCCCCCTCCCTTCCTGATGCCCACAATTATGGGATTACTTATGCGCCTGAAAAATTTGCGGCAATTTTCGAAGAATATCCGAATGGACGGTTCATCAGCATTAACGAATTTATAGGTTATTTACATGCAAATAATTCAGGGAAATGGGCTGACGAAAAAAAACTATCTATAACCCTGAATTACGATTCACATTATTGCCGGTACTTTGCTGAGCACCCTACCTCCTGGCATTTAGAACTTGCCGACTGGTTGATAAGTGAAAAGGGCACACCTAAAATGAATATTGATGGAGAAAATATAAATAGTGGATACTCAATAATAAAAGTCCCTGAAGGAGTAGGGGAACATACGGTTAAGATGGAATTTGATCGTTAACGACCGATTTGGCATATAAATTATATTCGACTATTCATAACTCAATAACAAATAAACCATGAAGACGAACCGGCTATACACATTAGTATTTACAGCCATTTTGTTTACAGTTGCAATAAACTTTACCGGTTGTAAAGAGGAATATAATCATAAACCCAATATAATACTTTGCATGGCCGATGACCAGGGATGGGGCGATATGGCTTACAATGGGCATCCGGTTTTACAAACGCCAAACCTTGACGACATGGCAGCCTCGGGGCTGCGCTTTAATCATTTTTATGCAGCAGCACCTGTCTGCTCTCCTACACGTGGAAGCGTGATGACAGGCCGCCACCCCAACCGTTTTGGTTGTTTTAGCTGGGGCTATACACTCCGCCCGCAGGAGGTAACCATTGCCGAGGCTTTAAAAACTGCCGGCTACGCCACAGGGCATTTTGGCAAGTGGCACCTTGGCTCCGTTCAAACTGGAAGCCCTGTCAATCCAGGAGCCAGTGGTTTTGACGAATGGCTTTCAGCACCCAATTTTTATGATAACGATGCAATTTTAAGCCACAAGGGGACAGCCGTTCAAACACACGGAGAGAGTTCTATGGTTACTGTTGATGCAGCTATCGAATTTATCCGTAAACATGCCCACTCAGAGCAACCATTTTTTACGGTAGTCTGGTTTGGCTCGCCACACAGCCCGCACAGGGCTACTGCACATAACAGGGCACTATACCAGGGGCAGGAACCAGGACTCCAGAATTTTTATGGCGAAATTACCGGCATAGACTATGCCATGGGTAAACTCAGGCAGGAGTTAAAAAACCTGGGGATAAAAGACAATACCATCCTCTGGTATTGCAGCGACAATGGCGGGCTGCCCAAAGTCGGGTCTACAGGCGGGCGCGGGCATAAAGGGCAAATCTACGAAGGAGGGCTACGTGTACCGGCTATTATCGAATGGCCTGCACATATTACGCAACCGGGTATTACAAATATACCCGCCAACACCTTCGACATATACCCAACACTGCTTGAGATCGCCGGAGTAAAAATTAAAAACCAACCTGTCCTGGATGGGGTCAGCCTTGCCCCTGTAATTGACAATAAAATGGATACGCGTACCAAACCTATGGGATTCTGGCAATATACAGCCGGTGGCAGGAAAGTCCCCGGTTATAAATGGATGCCCCGCCTGTTAAAAGCCCAGGAAGAAGGGAAAACAATTATTGATTCCTCCATGCTGGATTTAAATGCAGGGGTCATTACCACCCAATACCCGGAAGACTTTTTCCCAGGCCATGCCGCATGGCTCGACTGGCCCTTTAAACTTCACAGGATACAAGGAGAATCCGGCAAAATAAAATTGGAATTGTACAACCTTGA
>JAADGO010000053.1:0-771 GCA_013152355.1 Chlorobiota bacterium | reverse complement strand
TGCTATCCCAACTGGAAAAATGGGAAAGGTCCGTTGTCCAAAGCCTTAATGGTAAAGAGTACTGACATCCGCGTAGGGGTATCCAACCGGCAGGCATAGCCCAAAATAATTGCCGGGCCGGCATCTAAAAAGCCAGGAAATGACAGGACAGAAAATAAGAGAATTATGTGAGGATAATAATCTCTTACAGAAGTGACTGGCAAAGATGTCACCGAACTGGAAACGCAGATTAATCAAATGGTTTACAAGCTCTATGAATTAAACCATGAAGAAGTATTGGTAGTTGATAAGGAGTTTAAAATAAGTAACGAGGAGTATGATGTAATTGAAATCGAAAATATTACAGCATGAGGATAAACTATACATCAACCAAAACCGCTTCACGGAAAAGGACTTCAAACCCTTGGGTAACGTGGAGAAGGTACGGATAATTAAGGAGGCGTTGAAATGAAAAATGCAATTCCCTTTCCCCGATACCGGAGGTATCACATATTTATAGAAAATACGCTTAAGGTTGGCAATGCGACCCCGGCCGGGGTCGAACATTTGTCAATATTGACTACCTTGCTATAAATATGCAAACCCTCTGGGTTTGAGATACATTTATTGCAATAATAAAACCGAATATTATGCCTGATACCTTTACGCAAATTTATATCCAGGTTGTTTTTGCTGTTAAAAACCGCGATGCCCTTATCCAAACTTCATGGGAAGAAGAACTTTTTAAATACATTACGGGGGTTACCCAAAACTCACGGCAAAAAATGCTTG
>JAADGO010000168.1 GCA_013152355.1 Chlorobiota bacterium | reverse complement strand
AACAACACATAAAACCAACAACAATGAAAACTTTAGTAAACAACAACTTTGAGGAGTTAAATTTCGATGTATTAAACGAGAGTGAAATGACTATGGTAAAAGGCGGGCTGGCATCAATACCAAGGGATGAAGATGTTTATCCACCACTTGAGCCTTAATAATCCGGTAATCTCGTATTAGGATAAAGTTATCAACAAGAGGCAGCCCTTTTGTTAATAACTAAAGGTATTCCGCTTGCCTGCAAAAAGTTCGTAATTCCTGAAAAGGCATTTTAATGAGCCGTTATAAAGCTCAACAGTGCAGGTTTAAGCCCGACATTATTCAACAGTTCTTTTGAAGCAGACAATATCCAGGCAGTGTTGCCTGGATATTGATGTTTTAGGCGTTCCCCAATCATGGCGTATAATTTATCAAGGCCAGGCTGGCTCAACCGTTCCCCGTATGGAGGGTTGACCATTATGGTTGCGCCATTGCCCCGGAGTGTTAAGTCCTTGAAATCAGCAACCTTAAATATTATGTGGTTAAAGATTTTTGCATTACGTGCATTGGCTTTCGCATAACCTATATTCCGGGCTGTCAGGTCGGAAGCATATATTTTTTTACTGAAACCCTGTTTCCCTGTTTCGGAGGCTACCGTATTAAACAATTTAGTATCATAATCCATCCAGTTTTCAAAGGCAAATTCTTTCCTGAAACTCCCCGGAGGGGTATTGGTGGCAATTAGTGCCGCTTCAACAGGCAATGTGCCGGAACCGCACATAGGGTCGATAAAGTCTGTTTCGCCTTTCCACCCGGAGAGGAGGATCATGCCTGCGGCTAACACCTCATTTAACGGGGCACTGCCCTGTGCAACCCTGTAACCACGTTTATGCAGCGATTCGCCGGAGCTGTCCAGCGACAGGAAGCATTGATTCCCTGTAATGTGTACATGTACGGTAACCTCCGGGTTTTTTGTGTCTACGTTGGGGCGGCTGCCTGTTTTTGCCCTGAATGAATCGACAATGGCATCTTTTACCTTTAGCGAGGCAAACATACTGTTCCTGAATTCATCGGAGTTGATAACCGTACTGTAAACAGCAAAACCCTGGTTTACATCCATTAAATCCTCCCAGGCTGTAGTCCTGCATTTTTTGTAGAAATCGTCAACAGACCTGAACCTGAAAGTTGAAAGCTGTTTTAGTACCCTGAGGGCAGTGCGGAGGTTGTAATTTGCTTTATACAACAGCCTCTTATCCCCATTGAAGGTAACAGCCCGCCTCCCGGGTTGAATGTTCTTCCCTCCAATTAACTTTATCTCCCGGGCAAGGACTTCTTCAAGCCCGGCAAAGGTTTTTACGGTGATTGTGTAGTTTTCCAATTTCCTTGATCTATAAGTAACACAGCGGGTACTTTAAGCCGCCCGCTGAGTAGGATTAATTGCCCTTAAATACCGGCTCCGTCACAAAAAAACCATTCTTTTGGTTTCGACTGGATCACTTTTGAGTTTGGAGGGATATTGCGTGTTACCCATACATTACCGCCAATTATTGAATTTTTACCAATTGTTATCCGTCCAAGTATAGTTGCTCCGGCATAAATTACCACATTGTCTTCTACAATAGGATGCCTGGGGATTCCTTTGATCGGGTTACCCTCGTCATCCAATGGGAAACTTTTTGCCCCAAGGGTAACCCCCTGGTATAATTTCACATTGTCGCCAATAATACAGGTTGAGCCAACGACAACCCCTGTACCATGGTCAATAGTAAAATTTTTGCCAATTTGTGCTTTAGGGTGGATGTCGATACCTGTTTCGCTATGGGCCATTTCTGTAATGAACCGGGGGATAAGCGGTACATCCAGCTTAAGGAGGCAGTGTGCAACCCTGTAGTTTGTTATGGCTTTAATGGCGGGGTAACAAAAAATAACTTCGCCGAAATTTTTAGCTGCGGGGTCGCCTACAAAAGTGGCTTCCACATCGGAAACAAGCAACTTCCTGATATCGGGCAGGAAATCGATAAATTCCAGTGCCAGCTTTTTTGACTGCCTTGAGTGTTCCTGAATCAAATTCATATTTTCATCCTTGCATTCAAAGCATATACCTGCAAGAATTTCCCCGCTTAATAATTCGTATAGTTCATCGACATAAACACCCATATAATGCTTTATGGTATTAGGCCTTAACGAGGTATTCCCAAAATACCCGGGGAATAGTATTTCCCTTATCATCTCAACAATCTTTTGTAATTTAAAGATGGAAGGCAGTGGTTCTCCCAGCCTGTGTTCATGGCAAACTACGTCATAGGAAGCCGGGTCTGATAACCGCTCAATTGTCCGTGTGATTTTTAATTCTAAATTTTTATCAATCATATTGCTCAAAATTAAATTATTCCGGTTTGTATAAAAAGGTTGTGTGCATATTTTGTGTTAGTTTTTTTATTTAACTATTCGTTTATAGTTGATTCTCCACATTTTTTATGGCATTTTGCAGCCTTTTATGGCCTTTCCCGCTAACCACATAATAATTCATTTGGAAAAGTTCGAGGTTTTTTTTGTATTTCTCATGCAGTATTTGCCTTTTTTTTCCGCCATTCTCCCGCACAGGGTCAGGAATCCAGGGAATATCGGTGTCACAAAGCAGGAAACCACTGATTTTCGAGTTGCTAATTACTTCACCTAACCAATAGGGTACTTTTTTGTACACTACCTCAAACCATACTTTTGTAATGATCAGCCATGTGTCGAGGAAGACTATCTTGTTTTCAGTGCACAATGCTTCATTGTATTGTTCAACCTGTTTCCCGGCAATTCTTTCAATGTCTGAGAAATTGTAATCCCTGTTTATTTGTATAATGTACTGCCTGGCAAATTCAGGGAAGTATTTGGCTTCAAAATGTTCTGCCAACTGCTTTGCCAGGGTAGACTTGCCGGTTGATTCGGCACCTGTTATAACAAAAATATGTGGATATGCCCCGGGATTGTTCATTCTGTTTTAAGTTTTTTCTTCCATTCGTAATAGCCGGCAACTGCCATAATTGTATAAATTATGAATAAAACGGTGGTTGGCCAAAGGTTTTTATAAATATATAAACCTGCTGATACGGCATCAACAAAAACCCATATTATCCAGTGTTCAATAATTTTACGGGCTAACATCCAGGTTGCAACAACGCTTAATGCAGTTGTCATTGAATCCATATAAGGCACAGGCGAGTCGGTGTAGTTGAGTAATATATAAAGTATTATGCCGTAAACCACAGCTGTTACCGGAATCATTAGCCAAAATATTTTCTTTGAAAGCCTGGAAACAGGTACTTCAATGGTTTTGGTTTTATTCCCTCCTTTTAACCAAAAATACCAGCCATATATGCTTATGGCAACATAGTAACACTGCAGAGCCATATCGGCATAGAATTTTGCATTGAGGAATACAATAATATACAATGCCGAAGTAATTAACCCGGTTGGCCAGGTAAGGATATTTTGCCTGATTGAGAAAAATATATACACGATACCTAATATGGCGCCCAGTAATTCAATATAATTGGTAATGAGCCAATTCGAAATAAGATCGTACATTTATAAGGGTGTCTGATAAATCTTAAATAAAAAAGTAAATAGTTTTTATAGCCGGTGCCGCATTTAATCCAGAATAAGCTGATAAATTGTTATTGGGCGAAAGATTAGCCTCCTGCAAGCAGCCTGTCGTATTCTCCTTGTTTCTTAATTACTTCAAGGGCCTTGCTGATACAGTCGTCATCAACATTAAGAATCTGGAAAAATTCACTGCGTGTATATAAGTTCCGGGCTATCAATGCTTTTATTTCCTTTCTGATAAACCTGATTGTGTGGCCTATGCTTTCTTCATCTTTTTCAATCCCCTCTTTCTCTCCCATGGCAACTAACTTGTCAATCATTTTATCGGTAACTTCAAATTTATTTTTGAATTTCTTGAAGTTGCTGAATTTTTTAGTAATACTCTCCCTGTTTTTATCCACATATTCTGTAGTGAATGTATTAATAATGTTATTCCGCCTTAACTTATTGAAATAACGGTAGTACGAAGAGGTGTCCATTGGCACAAATATGTCGGGCATAATACCCCCTCCACCATATACCACCCTCTTGTTTTTAAGGGTCATGAATTTTTGTGACTCATCGAAGTTGATGCTGTCCTGATTAAACATTTCACCGTGTTGTACCCTTTTCATATAGTCTTCCCTGTAATTTTTCAATCCATTCTCAAAGGGCTTTTGGATACAGCGGCCGCATGGTGTATAATAATGGGCTGTGGTTAACCTGACCATCGACCCATCGGGAAGGAAAAAAGGTTGTTGTACCAGTCCTTTCCCAAACGAACGCCGGCCTATTATAAGCCCCCTGTCCCAATCCTGGATAGCCCCGGATACAATTTCACTCGCCGAAGCCGAACCTTCATTGATCAATACTATCAACTTCCCTTTTTTGAAGTTGCCCCGTGGGCTCGAAAAATAATCCCTTCGGGGCTGTTTTAACCCGTTTGTATACACGATCATTTTTCCTGCATCCAAAAATTGGTCGGCAATTTTAATTGCCGCCCTCAGGAAACCCCCGCCATTATTGCGCAGGTCGAAAATAAGGTTCTCAAGTTTCTTTTGCTTTAACTCTGCTATTGCAGTATTGAATTCTTCAGCGGTAGTTGCCGAAAACTTGTTCAACCTAATATAGCCCGTTGTTTCATCAATCATGTATGAAGCGTCAAGGCTATGAATAGGTATCTTATCTCTGATAATCTTAAAACCGAGTAGTTCCGGATTGTTCTTGCGTTTTACCTCCAGCTCGACAAGTGTCCCTTTTTTCCCTTTCAACATTTTAAAAACATCACTGTTCTTTAACCCGATACCGGCAATATTTTTATTGTCTACCGTAATAATCCTGTCGCCTGCATGTAGCCCTACTTTTTCAGAAGGGCCTCCTGGGATTGTTGAAACTACCATTAACGTATCTTTAAAAATATTAAAGGAAATACCGATTCCTTCGAAATTACCTTTCAGCCCCTCGCTTTTCTTAATTACGTCTTTCTCAGGTATATATACCGAATGGGGATCCAGTTCGCTTAAAACTTTGACAATCGCATCTTCAGTTAGTTTGCCAATGTTTGTGGAGTCCACATAATAACTGTCAATCAGGCGTAATAACCTGGCAAATTTCTGCTGATTCGGCTGTACCTCCTGTCCGTAAGAAATAGTTGATGCAAAGGCTAGGGCAATGAACAGTAGTTTCACCGCGCTAAAAATATTTATTCTGTTAACCATCATGGTATATTATTATTTTGTACGATTGGGTGTAAATATAAAAGTTTAGTTCGATAAATGAGCGGATTCGATTATAATTTGCTATATGGACAATTATTGTAATAAATAAGTAACAATCCCCATTACCCAGGGCCAACGCATTTAATTTATCAGTAATTTAGTCAAAAACCTGTTGTCCCAGCCGGCTTTGAGCCTTTTGGATTTAATGCTTCCCTTGCGTTTGTCCTTTTTAAGGATATTGAGTGCGATTTTATTTATGAGTGAAAAATTTTGGGCAACCCTGCCATGCCCTTTTTCTGCCACTTCATCTGTGCTGCCAGGTCCTTGCACCCTGAAAACATTCTCAACTTCCTCTCGCAGCCCTTTTTGGTTTCCTTTTAAAGCCAGGATGTAGCCCCCTCCATTTTCTACTATTTTTGTCTGTGCCCCCATTGCATCAATGGCTATCAATTCCAAATCAATCCCTTTATCTTTTAACGAGTTTGCCCATTCTGCAAATAAACGCTCAAACCGTGTCGGGCTAAGCATACTGAACACCCTGTTTATCGTATCGTGGGAAGGTATCCCATTGGGGAGTTTTAAAAATGTCCTTAAAAACTTGATCTTCGCTTTTCCAAACAACTCTATCGAATCCCACGATTCGGCACCACAGATGACGGCAATAATTGTTAAGATGATGATGCCTGCCAATAGATGTTTTTTGTTCCGGTGGATGCGTGGATCGCCAATCAAAGAAAAGTACTTGTGCAATGATGTTTCCATTTTTAGTTTTTTGCCAAAACTGGAAAATCCATGATAACAATCCATGTAAAACGCGCACAACTTGTTGACATACAGGCGTAAAGATATTAACAATCACAAAAAAAAGGCGTTTTCAGGATTTCAGGAGAATCATATGTTGATAATCTGTTAGCAACCACCCATTAAATTTGATTTTGAAAAAATTTTATGCGTTGACCCTGCCCCATTACCTGCAAAAATGGTTTAGGGCCTCTTATTCTTTAATTTCTCCCATAGTATTAGGTTTATTAACATTTTTTTAATTTTTTTTACAATATTGCCGATGTTTAAGAACATAAAATTTTTATTATTTAAATCTGCTTTGTAGATTTGTACAACACTTATAAATAACTTATACAATGCACAAAATTTCAAAGGAATTAATGGGCGCTTCCTCAATTCCCATTATTTTGTCCATACTTCAAAAAGGGGATTCGTATGGATATCAGATTATGGGTCAGTTAAGGGAGTTGTCTAAAGGAAGGATCGAATGGAAAGAGGGTAGCTTATATCCTGTTTTAAAGAAGTTAGAGAACGCAGGGTTAATTAAATCCTACTGGAAAATTGAAGGTTCTCAGAGGCCCCGCAAGTATTACAAATTACTTGACAAGGGTGGAAAAGCTTTAAAAAGGGAAAAAGATGATTGGGATTTAATGCAATCTATCTTTATTAAATTATGGGACACTCAGGAAAGTTCGACGTAAATAGTATTACGGTTGAAGCCTGGGGGAAGGGTATTTCTTTCCCCCCAGGTTTTTATGAGTTATTTGTAGTATAGTAGTTAGTGGATTTATTGTTAGTTAAGCAAGGGTATTGAATAATTATTTATTCAATATTTTTTTTGTAAGCTATTAAATTTATTTTTGAGAAATTCTAAACAGCCATTAAATTTAAACTTGATTCTTATTCCCACTCAATCGTAGCAGGCGGTTTTGAGCTGATATCGTAAACCACCCTGTTGATTCCCCGTACTTTATTTATTATTTCATTCGACATTTTTGCCAGGAAATCGTAGGGTAGGTGTACCCAGTCGGCAGTCATCCCATCGGTAGATGCAACTGCCCGCAACGCCACGCAGTTTTCGTATGTGCGCTCATCGCCCATTACACCAACCGATTGAACCGGCAATAGCATTACGCCGGCCTGCCATACTTTATCATACAACCCCCAGTCTTTTAGCCCATTGACGAAAATTGCATCTGCATCCTGTAGCATCCTTACTTTTTCAGGATTAATGTCGCCAAGTATACGGATTCCTAAACCGGGGCCCGGGAAAGGGTGGCGGCCTAAAAGCTCTTGTTTTATGCCCAGGGCTTTGCCTACACGCCTTACTTCATCTTTAAAAAGCAGGCGCAAAGGTTCTACAACTTGTAGTTTCATTTCTTTTGGCAGCCCACCTACATTATGGTGCGATTTAATAGTCGCCGAAGGCCCGTTTACCGAAACTGATTCAATTACATCAGGGTAAATGGTGCCTTGTGCCAACCATTTTACACCCTGTATCTTATGCGATTCTTCATCGAAAACTTCAATAAAACTCCGCCCGATTACTTTTCGTTTTTGCTCGGGTTCTGTTATCCCTTTCAGCCCGTCCCAGAATTTATGTTTTGCATCGACCCCTATCACATTCAGCCCCATGTCTTTGTACGAATGCAACACACTCTCAAATTCATCTTTACGGAGTAAGCCATTGTCGACAAAAATGCAGGTGAGGTTTTTCCCAATAGCCCTGTGTAATAAAACCCCGGCTACCGATGAGTCAACTCCGCCCGACAAGCCCAAAACTACTTTATCATCTCCCAGTTTTGCTTTTAATTCTTTTACGGTAGTTTCTACAAATGAATCAGGTGTCCAGTTTTGTTCACACCCGCAAATACCGGAAACAAAATTTTCCAATATTTGTTTCCCTTCAGTGGTGTGGTATACCTCGGGGTGGAACTGGATTGCATAACTCTCTTCGTTATCTATTTTATAAGCAGCATAATTTACATCTTCAGTAGAGGCTATTACTTTGTAATTGGCCGGGAGTTTCACTATTGAGTCTCCATGCGACATCCACACCTGTGTGTGCAGGCTTATATTTTTGAACAGGGTATTGCTATGGTCAATATAACCCAGGTTCGCCCTTCCGTATTCCCTGGAATCTGAAGGAGCTACTTCGCCACCAAAAAAATGTGCCATATACTGTGCGCCATAACATACCCCAAGCAATGGTATTTTCCCTTTTATCCCCGAAAGGTCTGGTTTTGGGGCATTTTTATCGCGAACTGAAAAAGGGCTGCCCGATAATACAACCCCCTTTACCGACTCATCAATTTCAGGATAATGGTTGTAGGGGTATATTTCGCAATAAACATTTAGCTCACGGATTTTCCTGCCAATTAATTGTGTGTACTGTGAACCAAAATCGAGGATTAGTATTTTTTCCTGCATTGCCTAAAAGTTATATTAATTCCGCAAAGGTACTTTAAAAAGGTAAAAGTTAAAAATTTGGTATCAGGGGTCAGAAGAGCCTCTAAAAATTGGTTTTATTTTTTCACATTAGGTAATGTTTGTACCTTTGTAGGTGTAAATTACCCGGCACATACAATGAAGTTGTTTAACTTTAAACAACTTCAATATTTATTTGTAATATTGCCCAATTTTTATTTTAAAAATAACTATGCCATGGCTCAATACTCTAAAGATATTTCAAGGACATTTAGCGAATATTTGTTGATTCCGGGTTTAACCAAAAAGGACTCGATACCCGAAAATGTGAATTTGAAAACGCCGGTTGTAAAGTTTAACAGGGGGGAAACTTCGGAGTTGCAGCTAAATATCCCGTTTGTTTCGGCAATTATGCAGTCGGTTTCAGATCACCGCATGGCTATGGCACTTGCCCGGAACGGTGGTTTATCGTTTATCTATGGTTCGCAGCCAATGGAGGACCAGGCAGAGATGGTGCGGAAAGTAAAAAAATTTAAAGCCGGCTTTGTTGTAAGCGATGCCAACCTTACACCTGAGAATACTTTGAGCGATGTGGCGGCATTAAAAATAAAAACAGGGCATTCAACCGTTGGGATTACCGAAGACGGTACGTCAAACGGCAAGTTCCTGGGTATTGTAACCAGCCGCGATTACCGGCCTGGGAAGGATGACCCGGGCAAAAAGGTAAAGGATTTTATGACCCCCTTCTCAAAAATAGTTACCGGGAAGTTGGGTATTACTTTAAATGAAGCAAATGATATTATTTGGGAGAATAAGTTAAACTGCCTGCCAATTATTGACGATAATCAGAACCTGCAATATTTTGTGTTCCGTAAAGATTACGATGACCATAAAGAAAACCCTAATGAATTATCTGATAGCAATAAAAAACTAATGGTTGGAGCCGGTATTAACTCCAGGGATTATAAAGAAAGGGTTCCCATGCTGGTTGATGCGGGGGTTGATGTATTGGCCATTGATTCTTCCGATGGTTTCTCGGAGTGGCAGCATGAAACCCTGCAATACATTAAAGAAACATACAACGGCAAAGTTAAGGTAGGTGCCGGTAATGTTGTCGATAAGGAAGGCTTTCTTTACCTGGCCGGTGCCGGTGCCGATTTTATAAAGGTTGGTATTGGAGGCGGTTCAATCTGCATAACAAGGGAGCAAAAAGGTATTGGCAGGGGGCAGGCGACTGCATTGATTGAAGTGGCACAGGCCCGCGATGAATATTACAAAGAAAAAGGAGTTTATATACCCATCTGTTCAGACGGTGGGATTGTACAGGACTACCACATGGTTTTAGCATTGGCAATGGGTGCCGACTTTATTATGATGGGCCGCTATTTTGCCCGGTTCGATGAAAGCCCGACCCGGAAATTACTGGTAGGCAACAATTATGTGAAAGAGTATTGGGGCGAGGGCTCTAACCGTGCACGCAACTGGCAACGTTACGATGTGGGAGGGAAGGAAACACTGAAATTCGAAGAAGGTATTGATAGTTATGTGCCTTATGCCGGGAAGCTCAAGGATAACCTTGATATTACCCTGGGGAAGATTAAATCGACTATGTGTAGCTGTGGTGCATTGTCCATTTCCGAACTTAAAGAAAACACCAAAATAACATTAGTTTCTTCAACCAGTATTATTGAAGGGGGAGCCCACGATGTGGTGCTGAAGGATACCAATTAGCTTAAAACAACAACTTTATTAGTTAAATGTTTCTCTATTATTGCTAATAGTTTGTCTTTCTTTATTGGTTTTGTAATATAATCATCACACCCTGCCTCTAGTGATTTTTCCCTGTCTCCTGCAATTGCATAAGCCGTTTGGGCTATGACCGGGAGCCCGGGGCGGAATTTTTTTATCTCTTTTGTTGCTTCATAGCCATTCATAACCGGCATGTTGATATCCATTAATACCAGGTTGATATTTGTGTTTCTTTTGCAAAGTTTAATAGCTTCTTCGCCGTTTTTAGCCCAAATAATATTAATGCCTGATTTTTCAAGTACTATTTTTAAGAATTCAAAACTGATCTTAACATCCTCGACAATCAAAATTGTT
>JAADGO010000180.1 GCA_013152355.1 Chlorobiota bacterium | reverse complement strand
TGGCATTCGAAGGCGACTCAAAAGTGGTATTTTTCGAAGGCTCCTATTCAGAATATGAGGCGAATAAAAAGAAACGGCTGGGCGATACCGGACCAAAACGGATTAAGTACCGCAAGCTGGTGAATTAATTTCAACTATAAATCCATCCCCTTTCGGGCTTTCAGCCCTGTCGTATATTAATATTGTTTCTCACAGGACTACGTTACACTGTACCCTGTGCTATTATGTGCCGGGGCGTTGCCCCAAGCCTTTTACAAACAACTCAAAATAACACTTATCACCCCTTCTCCTCCCCTTCTCCTTAAACCGGATGCCATACTCCTCAAGTTCAGCTAAAACAGGCTCATACATTTCTTTCATAGTGGGGATAAGTACCCCGGTGAGCTTTATCTTCCCGGTTAAAACCAATTTTGCAGCTACACCCAGTGGCAACCCGACTGTTTTCGACATGGCAGTGTGTACCTGGTCCTCGCCTGTTACAACCAATGAGGAATATTTATTTACTTTTTTGCCGGTTTTATTGTCGCGGTAGATGAATTTATGCCACATTACAATCATATCCTTATCGCCGGGGGACAACTGCCACTTTTGTTTCAGGATATGCTCCAGCACCTGTGCCGGGGTGGCTTTTTTCAAGCCGATAGGGGTATCGTCAAAAATGCCCAGCCATTTCAGTTTGATAATAATATCCGAGTCCTGGTCGATGTGCTGGTCGTGAAAGAGTTTCAGCTCTACCGAATCCGATTCGTGGTAAAAAAGGAAAGAGTTGATAAAATCACGGTAAGTCATGTTTTCCACTCCTTTCATTAAATAGGAATCATCGGTAGCACCCAATTGCACAAACACGTTCCATGCACGGCAAAAACCCGGGCGGCGCAAAGTCCCCCTGTAAACGGTAGGGACTCCCTGTAAACTGTACTTGTCGATGTATTTCAACGAATCGCGGTTGGCATACCCTTCAAACATCCCGTAGTCGTCAATTTCAATCAACTCGGTACGGCGGAAAAGGCGGTTGTAGGGGACGTACTTATATTTTCCCTCCTGGATAAATTTTGCCGGCCCATCCTGTCCGGCCAGCACTACATTCCGTGGATTCCAGGTAAGTTTGTAATGCCACGGGTTATTGTCTGATTCGGGGGCTACCAGCCCACCTGTAAACGATTCGAAACACAACAACTCATGGCCTGCATCTTTTATGGAATTGATCACCTTCATTGCCGACATGTGGTCGAGCCCCGGGTCAAGCCCCATCTCGTTAAGGAATAGCAGCCCTTTTTGTTTGGCCTCTTTTTCAAATGCTTTCATCTCCTCCGATTCATACGAGGCAGTCAACAAATTTTTTGAATATTTCATACACGACCGGGCAACCAGATGATGGAACCTAGCCGGGAGCATGGAAATAACCAGTCCTGCTTTTTGTATTTCGTTGTCACGTATTCCTTCATTATTCACATCGAATGAAACGACATTAGTTTCCGGGCCAACCCTGGATCTTACCGATTCAATGTCCATATCGCCAACAACAATCTCCCACCCGAATTTTTTCGAATGCCCTTCAAGGTAACTTATCAATGTTGCTGCAGAGCGGCCTGCCCCGATTATCAGAATCTTTTCCATAATAATATACTAACCGCAAAGGCACAGACACGCAGAGTTAAATATTCCTTTACGCCTCAGTGCCAACGCGGTGAATTAGGTGAATTGATTAGACTTTAAATTCTATTCCCTGTGCCAGAGGCAGCTCTGTACTGTAATTAATGGTATTTGTTTGCCTGCGCATATACGCTTTCCAGGCATCAGACCCGGATTCCCTGCCGCCACCGGTATCCTTTTCGCCACCAAATGCGCCACCGATCTCAGCACCCGATGTACCAATATTGACATTGGCTATGCCACAATCGGAACCTTCGCAAGACAGGAATTTTTCTGTTTCAAGTATATTGGTTGAGAATATTGCTGATGACAATCCCTGTGGTACATCATTATGGATCCGGATAGCTTCATCCAGCGTTTTATACTTCAGTAGGTAAAGCAACGGGGCAAATGTTTCTTCCTGCACAATTTCATAGTGGTTTTCAACCTCGGCAAGGCTCGGGGTGACGTAACAACCTGATTCGTACCCGGGGCCTTCTTTAACCTCTCCTCCGCATAAGATCACTCCCCCCTGTGCTTTTACTTTTTCAATGGCGTCAAGGTAGGTTTGTACCGCCCATTTGTCAATCAGGGGGCCTACCAGCGTTTTGGGGTCTAACGAGTGCCCGATTGTGATACTTTTATAAACGGAAATTAATTTCTCTTTCAATGCCTCGTAAACCGACTCATGCACAATGATACGCCGGGTAGAGGTACAACGTTGCCCGCATGTACCCACTGCCCCGAAAACAATAGCACGCATAGCCATTTCCAGGTCGGCATTCGGGGTAACGATTATGGCATTGTTGCCTCCAAGCTCAAGAATAGATTTCCCCAGCCTCTCTCCTACCAGCCTGCCCACTTTTTTCCCTATGCGGGTAGATCCTGTAAAAGAAATGAGTGGGATATTTTTATCGCTGAACATATCATCGCCCAGGTGTTTCGAGCTGGTAGCAACCAGGTTGACAACCCCTTCGGGTACATTATTTTCCTTTAAAACACTGGCAATGATGTTGTGTACAGCCACCGCACAAAGCAATACTTTTGAGGAAGGTTTCCAAACCACCACATCGCCGCAAACAAGGGCTAACATAGCGTTCCATGCCCATACAGCCACCGGGAAGTTAAATGCCGATACCACGCCGACAACCCCCAGCGGGTGGTACTGGTCGTACATACGGTGTGCTTTCCTTTCGGAGTGCATGGTGAATCCATATAGCTGCCTCGACTGGCCAACGGCAAAATCGCAAATATCGATCATCTCCTGGACTTCCCCCAGCCCTTCCTGGTAAATTTTACCCATTTCGTAAGAAACCAGTTTACCCAGCGGCTCTTTATATTTCCGCAATTCGTTGCCAATTTTACGTACAACTTCGCCACGGGCCGGAGCCGGTACTTTCCGCCATTCCTTAAAAGCCTCCTGTGCTTTGGCGATTACTTCGTTGTAATCATTTAAAGTCCCTTGTTTTACTTTAGCGATTAACTGCCCGTCAGCTGGCGAATAGGAACTAATGAGCCCGCCTTCGCCGTCTTTCCACTCGTTTCCGGTGCACAACCCGTTATTTACCTCTTTGATCCCCAGTTGCCCCAGGGCTTCCTTGATCCCAAATTGACCTGTTGTCTCCATCTTGATTATATTTTTATTTTTAAACCTTATTTAATTGAATAATGCAATCTTATTATCATGCAGATTGCCGCTATTAATAAATTTAATCCCTGGTACTCATTAACTTAGTCATTTTACTTACAACTTTATACACTATAGCTTATAGCTTGTAGCTTGTAGCTCTTTATACTTACGACTTTTTACTTACGACTTACGACTTACGACTAATCCACTTTACCAACCCCCCACTGTTCAACACTTCCATTAATCTGTTGGGTAACGGGCTGAACTTAAAAACTTTACCTGCAATTACTATTTCCCCTTTTTCAAAATCGACAGTAACTTTATTTCCAGGCTTATAAGCACCTACTGCTTCCGGCAACACAATAACAGGAAGCCCCTGGTTGATTGCCGAACGGAAAAATATCCGGGAAACAGATTTAACAATTACCGCCCTGACACCTGCAAAAGCCAACCCCACTGCCGGGTGCTCGCGCGAACTGCCACAGCCAAAATTCTCCCCACAGAAAAGAATATCGCCTTTAGTTACCTGGCCGGCAAACTTTGTATCAAAGCCTTTGAACAGGTGCGGTTTTATTTTCTCCGGCTCCGAACTGTTAATTTCATAAGTCAGGTTGCCTGCAAACATCTGGTCGGTATCCAGGTTGTCCACATCGCAATAGCACCAAACACCATTTGCATAGCGGTTTTCTTCAGGTTTAACCTCTGCTTTTCCTTTTCCTTCAGTCTTTCTAGCCACTTTAAGCCCTGTTTTTTTCGCATCAGGGTTGGTGACCTCCCCTGCAATAGCCGACCATGCAACCGTAGCCGGAGAAGCTAAATAAATACTCGCATTCTTATTCCCCATGCGTCCCGGGAAGTTCCGGTTAGCCGTTGATATAACATTGATACCATCGGCAGGGATGCCTTGCCCGGTACCAAGGCAAGGACCGCATGACGGGGAAAGCAAATTGGCACCTGCATTTAAAAATATTTCTGCCAACCCCTCGCTTATCGCCTGAAGGTATATTTCACGCGATGCCGGTGTGACCAGCAACTGAAAGCCTTTGGGGATTTTTTTGCCTTTCAGGATGGAAGCGGCAACACGGAGGTCCTCAATCCGCCCGTTGGTACAGGTGCCAATCAATGCCTGTGCCACTTTTACCCCGCTGACATCGGCTACACTCTTTACATTCTCGACCTGGTGAGGGCAAGCGACCATCGGGGCAATATCACCCAATTCTATTTCAATCTCCTGTGAATAAACGGCATCGCCATCCGCCCAGGCAGGATTGCCTGTATCGCCTTTAAGATACCTGGAAAGTACGTCATCAGCCGGGAACACTGCATTCTTTGCCCCCATTTCAGAAGCCAGGTTGGCAAGTACCATCCGGTCGGCAATTGATAGCGAAGCTACCCCGGAGCCATGGTATTCTATTGACTTATAATCAGCTCCACTTGCTCCTATCGTCCCAATAATATACAATGCCAGGTCTTTTGCATAAGTTCCCTTATTCATTTTCCCGTGAAGGGTAATTTTTATAGACTCAGGCACGCGAAACCAGCAATCGCCTTTTTTCCACAACCCGGCAGTCTCGGTACGGTCGATTCCTGCAGCAAACGTATTAAAAGCCCCCGCTGTACAGGTATGGCTGTCGCTGCCAACAATCAGCATACCCGGCCTGGCATATTTTGCCATTAACTGGTGGCATATACCCTCGCCCACATCATGGAAATGCCCGACACCCTGCTCTTTCACAAAATCACGTATCCGTTGATAATTATTCGCCAGGTTACTGTTGGTTGGGGGTGCATTGTGGTCTAAAACAATCAATAATTGCCCGGGGTCGGCTACCGATTCCCCACCCATTTTACTGAATACCTTTTCGATACTTGATGTGTTATCGTGCGATAAAACAATATCCGGTTTCCTGAACACGATACTTCCGGTGTGTGCCCCTAATATTTTTTCTGCAAAAGTCTGACCAGCCATGTTTTAACTTATATATTGTTTAAACAGTCTCTTAATTCCTTAATAAATCACCTTTTTTGTAAATATCCATCTGGATACCTGAAAACTTGCTGATTTGTGCTGATTTGCCATTCCTTTTATTTTGTATAATGCCGTTTACAAGGTCTATGCGTACCAGGTCGCGGTTTTTAAGCTCCAGATTGTCCAACGATTGGTAAGTCAAAATAGGGAATCCGGCATTGATGGCATTACGTTCGTAAATTGCACCAAATGACCTGGCAATTACAGCCTGGGTGCCCAACGAACTAAAACAATCAACCGCCTGCTGACGTGAACTCCCTGCACCAAAATTTTTCCCGGTAATAACAATATCCCCCGGTTCGCTTTTTTTGGCATAATCCTCCCATCCTTTCAGGTTCCCGAAAGTGTATTGCCCCATCTCTTCAATTTTTGTTACCGAAAGGTGCTGATTGTGGTAAATCATGTCGGTATCAATGTTATCCATATCAATTAACCACACTTTGCCTTCAAGGATTACAGGCTTTTCTTTCAGGCTTTTTTGAATTCTCCTCCTATCTGTTCCTGCTTTTGCCGGACCGGATTTCTCAAATACCGATGGTTTTTCCGGGATGTCGTCAGGAGTTGTAATATATCCTGCCAGAGCCGATGCAACTACAACAGCCGGGGAAGCCAGGAAAATATCGCCTTTGCCCTGTTTACCGGCAAAATTACGGTTCCCGGTACTTACTGTTACTTCGCCGGGGCCATTTTGCCCTATTTGCCCCGAAGCACAGCCTGCACACCCGGCATTGCCGACTAAAGCACCTGCGTCCTTAAATATTTTCAACCATCCGTTTTCAAGGCAGGCATTCCAAACCTCATCTGTTGCCGGGACAACCTTTAATACCACACCGGGAGCAACCTTCTTACCCTTCAGGAGGCTGGCAATAACTTCCATATCCCCTATCCTTCCGTTGGTACAGCTACCCACAAATGCCGAATCGATTTTAGTCCCTTTTACCTCGTCTGCATCAACCACATCGTGTGGTTTGCCAGGTTTTGAAACAACAGGCACAAATGCCGTAATATCTATTTGATAAACAGCACTATAGTTTGCTTCCGCACTGGCATAAACAGGTTCAACCTTCTTCCCCGACCTGGCAGCACAATAATTAATTATGCCTTTTGATGGAGGGATTAATATAGCAATTGCCCCCATCTCTGTTGCCATAGAAGCAATGGTAACACGCTCGTCTAATGAAAACTTATCCACCTCATCACCATACAGTTCTACACAATACCCCAACAAACTGTTTGCACCAAATTTTTTCAACAGGTTCAGAACAATGTCTTTGGCAGACAGCCCCTTTTTGCGTTTACCATTTAAGATAACTTTCACCGATTCGGGGACTTTGAACCATACCTTCCCGTTTGCCCATGCAGCAGCAATATCGCGGTCGCCCATACCCTGCCCAAAACTACCAATTGCTCCAACAATATTGGCATGTGAGTCGGTAGACACCAGCGTTCTTCCGGGAGTTATTAACCCCTGGTCGATAGCCAGGTGGGTGCCAATGCCCGTGTTAATATCATAAACCTTCACATCGTTTGCTCGGGCAAACAGTCGGCAGGTTTGCTGGTTGGCTGCATATTTCTGGTCGGAACCGGTGGGATTGCAATCGAACGTAAAGTAGGATTTACCCCTGTCCTCAACCGTGAGTTGGTTGTCAATAAGGTTTTTTACTACATTGGCGCCACCAAAATCGCGGGCCAGCCGCACATCAATATCAATATCCACAATCTCGCCCGGAGAGATGGTTGGTTGATGTGCGTGTGCTGCTATTATTTTTTCTATGATGGTCATTTCAAAAGTTTAATTTGTTTTAACGGTTTGGTATTGAGTTTGGTGAAATTACAATTTTACTTTCCAATGCCCTGCTTTAGTTGACCCAATTCTTTCTAATAGGTTGGCTTCTTTTAGTCTTTTTATGGTCTTTTCAACCGTACTTTGACTTTTATCTATGGCCTTTGCTATCTCTTCCATTGTGATTTCCGGATGCAGATATATCCATGCAACAATTCCTTCCGCATTTCTTCCGTAATTCTTCCGTAATTCTTCCGCATTTCTTCCGTAATTCTCCCGTAAGACTTTTAAAATATCCTGGGTTTTCGCTGTACCTTTCCTGTATTCTCTCCATAATTTCTCCGTACCCTTAAAAGTCTTGCTCAGAAACCCCCCCTGTTCTTCTTTTAAAACAGGTTCCGGCAAACCTGCTTCCTTGCATGATTCAATGATTTTAATAGTGCCCCTGCCCCATGAATCAATATAGCCTCCTTTGAAGCATACATCTGCAATAAGTGGATTTCTTGGTTTTGATCGGTGTACTTTCTTCAGGTCTTCTTCTGTTATTCCTTCCGGCAGGCCGCCATCGTTCCAAATGCTGAAATGATCATCATACAAACGAATTTGGGTTTGAGCACCCATGTAGTCTCTATGTACCAAAGCATTAAGTATCATTTCACGAACAGCAGCAACCGGATATTCGTCTCTTTCTACCCGTTGCATACCTTCAAAGTCAATAGGATGAACGAAAAACTTGGCATTGAGCATTTCCCCGGTTTGCTCTTTTAACCGGATAAGGTTGCCTTCAATTACTTCATGGAATTTCAGGTCGGCATCTGATTCACCAAACTTACCAATTTTTACTGCAATGTTCGGATAAAACTTTCCGAGATCTTTACCAAACAGTACGATTGCCGCCCTTTTTAAATATCCATTTTCACTTAACCGGAGTTTATCAAGCAGCTCAGATGTGGATATTTCATTTTCAACATTAATACGTTTCGCCTTTCCGGCATCTTTCAGAAATTGCTTGATGGTTGTTTCATCAATGTCATCAATGGTTGCCCTTTGTTCAGGGATATCATCCCAGGTTTTGCCTGTTCTTTTTAGAATAAATTCATTCAATGCAGATCCTTTCAATTCTTGTAGCGTACTTCCTGTACGGATATAGTATTTACCTCTAAGAGATATAGGAACATCATAGCGGAGAACAACGATTTCAAGGTAGAATTTATAATCTTTACTTTGCAGATTCACTTCAGCATATACCCCAAGAATGTCCCGAAATTTATTAGGCAACTGTTCTAATAATTGTTGGTAATTGTCAATTCCCGTTACATTTTCATTGTCATCTATACCGATAAATAATTTTCCGCCATTTGCATTGGCAAAACCGCAAATCCATTTCAGGTATTCATCCCGCCAGTTCGATTTATATTCTATGTTTTGACTTTCAACCATAATTATGAGTAATAAATTATGCGTTATAAGCTTTTTGTTTTGTAGTAAGAATTGTTGACCGTATCCATTTTAAGTATCGCAATAGCATCGTTTGAAATCACATCAAATTCTTCACTTGTTAAATTTCCCGTTTCTTTTAACAGTTCTAACCAGTATATGCTTTCATCACACTCCTTTTGGGTAATACCGAGTTTATGAATGAAATCCGCCTTGCTTTCTGCATTCTGAGCTTCTCGAACCAAAGCACCAACAGCTGTACCGCTTCTCAATAATTGCTTTCTCAACACAAATTCTTTCTTTTGTTTACACAAATAATTATAGAGATTCACAATTCGGACAGCAAAATCAAAACTTTTCCTAAATATTATGCCTTTTCTACTCATAACCCATAACTATTTCAACCTGCTTTTAAAGGGCAGGAATGTCATAAAATCGGCATGGTGCACGATATATGCCTCCGTTGTCCGCTTCACCATGTCTCCTTCGCCTGCATGGGTGGCAATGATGTGGCATACTTCAGCAGGGACTCCACACTCTTCGGCCAGGGTAACCCCCGAAAACGGATGCCTCAGGTATTGCCCGTATTTCCCCTGTACCGAATTGCCCTTTTCATCTTTTTCGTATTCCAGTAACTTACCCACATCACAAAGGATAGCCCCTGAGATTAATACATCCATGTCGACAGGTAATTCATCTTTAAAAAATTCAATGATTTTCAGGCCGCTTTCACGGGCTATATGCACCACTGCCCGTTTATGATCCATAAAACTGACCTTTAAATCAGGCCCGCACAACAAGGTAAACGGTATCCTTTTCAGGTCATCGGGGGTCAGCACACTCCTGTCAAGCGCCAGTTTCCAGGTATTTGCTGTCTTTTCCCTTAATTCAGGGCTACCTATCCATTCCAGTTCGGGCCATAATTCTTTTACTCTTTCCATGGCATATAATTTTATAATTCTGCAATGATGGCATCTGCCATTTGCCTGGTTGAAGCGGCTCCCTTTTCAACCACATCGGCACGGCCAGTCATTTTCATCATATCGTAGGTACGTACTTTCCCGTCAAGTACCACTTTGGCAACAGCCTTCCTGACCTTCCCTGCTATTCCATGCTCACCGATGTGGTCAAGCATCATGCAGGCCGACTCGATCATTGCAATCGGATTCACAATTGAAACAGGGTAATCAGCATATTTCGGAGCAGACCCATGTGTAGGTTCGAATAGGCCAATACCCGTATCAGGGTTCACCTGCGCCGAACAGGCAAACCCAAGCCCGCCAATTAATCCGGCAAATGCATCGGAAACAATATCTCCAAACATATTCCCGGCTACGATTACACCATACTTTTCAGGATTTTTGGTCAGCCACATCATCTGCGCATCAATATTGGTATTCCAGAGTTCGATCTCGGGAAATCCGGATTCCTGAATTTGCTGCGCCATCTTGTACATCATCCCCGATGTTTCGCGGATAACGTTAGGCTTCTCGCATACGGTAACCGACTTATAGCCATATCTTTTAGCATGGTTAAAGGCTGCCATCAAAATACGCTCAGTTGCTTTTTTAGTAAATATCCGCGTAGAGATTGAAATTTCGTTAACCGGGACATGCCCGAAGTTCTTCACAAATTTCGGGTGGCTCATTAGTGCATTATGCACCTGTTTTGGAGGGTTGCTCCATTCTACGCCACCGTACAATCCTTCCGTATTCTGGCGGAAAATAGCCACATCCACCTCCGGTTCTTCAATGGAATCGTCCTGCCCACGGCGTATAAAATTAAGCGGATTGCCTTTGTAAGTGCGGCACGGGCGCAGGCAGATATCCAAGCCAAAGTGCTGGCGTAAGGATACGATCGGGCTGGAATACACCAGTCCCTTACCCTTTAATTCAGGAATCAGCTCATTGGCGGCTTCATCTTTGGGCTTCGAGGTAATTGCCCCGAACAACCCGATCTTATATTCTTCCAACAATTTAATCGTCCTGTCCGGCAGTGGATTCCCTTCTCTTTTCCAGAATTCCCAGCCAATGTCGCCTTCAATGTAATTGGCTTCGAAACCTGCAGAGCCTAAAACTCTTATTGCCTCTTCCAATACAGGGCGGCCTATTCCATCGCCTGGCAGTGTTACTATTGTTCGTTTAGTCATAGTTGTATTTTTGATGTTTGTTAGTCACTGAATACTGATCACTGAT
>JAADGO010000172.1 GCA_013152355.1 Chlorobiota bacterium | reverse complement strand
CTGCAGCGATTCAACCGGCCCCATTAGGTATTGAATAAGGTCTACCATGTGTATTGACTGGTTCATAAGTGCCCCTCCGCCATCCAGCTCCTTTGTACCGCGCCAGTTGTTTTCGTAGTATTTGTCGGAGCGCCACCACGGTACATGCACCGATGCATAGGTTATAGTGCCAAAACGGTTCGTGTCGATTGCTTTTTTCAGAGGTGCTAAAGCATCGTTGTAACGGTAGTTAAAAATCCCGCCCAGGTAAGTGCCGCTCTTTTCGTGGGCCTCAATCATTTTGTCTACCCTTTCGAGAGTGATTTCCATTGGTTTTTCACATAGCACGTGTTTCCCGTATCTGGCAGCTTCTAAAGCAGGCTCCATGTGGAATCCACTGGGTGTGGCAATCAATATAATATCTATTTCATCCGAGCGAACCAGTTCTTTGTAATCCGCGAATGCCGTACAATTATATTCTCCTGCCAGTTTTTTAGCGTTTCCAATATTTTTGGCACAGCAGCCAACCAGTCTGGCATTTTCAAGGTGGGCTATTGATTTAGCATGGAAGCCGGCAATCATTCCTGCCCCGATTATTCCAAAATTCCAGGTTTTCATAATCCTATCTTTTTAAAGGTCTCCCAAAGTTATTGATAAAACTAATTATTTTTTATCCACGGCAAATTATATGGATTAAAAAAAATGGGTATATATTTTCCAAGAGGAACTAAATAGAGGGTTTATAGGAATCTTAACCCTTTTGGGTAGGTAATTGTCCGATTTTATTCTTAAATTAAAGGCAAAATCAATTCTCCCCGGAGTTTAATCTTAGCAGGTATGAAAAAACAGGTTTCATTAGTATTATCAAGTGGTGGTGCCCGTGGCATTGCACATATTGGAGTAATTGAAGAACTTGAAAAACAGGGTTTTGAAATTAAATCAATCGCAGGGACTTCTATGGGCGCCCTGGTAGGAGGCATATATGCTGCCGGAGGACTTGAGGTTTATAAAGAATGGATGTGCTCTTTGGACAAAATGGATATTTTCAATCTTATTGATTTAACAATTAGCAGGAATGGCATTGTAAAAGGGGATAAAATACTCAGGGAAATGAAAAAAATGATTCCTGATATAAATATTGAAGATTTATTAATCCCTTTTGTTGCTGTTGCTACTGATCTGAACCATGATAAAGAGGTTGTTTTCAGCAGTGGCAGTTTATATGATGCAATAAGGGCATCAATATCTATCCCTACAGTATTTACGCCATTTGAAAAAGAGGGGGCACAATTAGTCGATGGCGGGGTTTTAAATCCGATACCGATCAACAGGGTTCGCAGGCTTGATGGTGATACTTTGGTAGTTGTTTATGTAAATGCACGCCTTCCGCATATTGAGCTGGCAATACCTGAAAATAATAACCATGAAGAAAAGAAACATTCAAAGTATATAAATTCAATTATAAATAAACTCAATAATTTTATCCCCAAAGATAAAGCTGATAAAATTGGGTATTTCAATTTATTAAATAAATCAACAAGTTTGATGCTTCATCAAATATCTTTAATGACCCTCGACAAATATAAACCTGATATTTTAATAAATGTTTCCAGGGATTCTTTTGGGACTTATGATTTCTATAAATCAAAAAAAATAATTGAGTTAGGCAGAAGAGTCACGATTGAATCTATTAATAATTCTGGAATTATTACATAATGACAATATAAGCAGCCATATTTGACAGTAAAGGTGATAATATTTTTGCAAATTTTACTGGACTACAGGGCCAGGCCTTCGGGATCAGATGGGGGAGTTGTGGGGAGGTGCAAAGGTAATTAGTTGTAAGTCGTAAGTAATTAGTTGGCTTTTCTTATCGCGTGCGGAGGTTTTTAACCTCCGTTTATGTAAATTAACATTGCTGCTATTCAGCAGTTGGTTTCGAGCCGCCCGCTGAACTTTTATAATATTTATTTTTTAACCATGAAAAAGTCCTTCCCCCACAACTTTTCCATCTGATCCGGCCTTTGTCCTGTAAAGGTTAAGGCTCTTTATATCATGGGAATGTAATCCTTGTCAAACAGCTTTCTTCACCCGGGTATATTCTTTATTATACTGCCTGATGGGGGCGAGTGTATTTTTTACCAGGTTGCCTGCTACTCCTGTCTGGGCTATTTGATATTCCTCAACCATCTCGTTGAGTACGGCTTCTACTGATTGTATTTTTGTGGTCCGGTGTGCATTACTGCCCGCAAATACAAAACCGTTTTTTAAGTTTCCTTTGCTGGCATTAATCAGGGCCAGGGAAATGCAATACGGTGCTTTTTTATAGTCACAGGTTTTTATACATTTCCATGGGCATTTTATAGGTTTTTTAACGCCTGCCGCTACATCTTCCAGGAACTTGTTCCTGATTGCCCTTCCGGGTAATCCGACAGGGCTTTCAATAAGCATAATATCCTCTTCTTTACTATTGATATATGCTTCTTTAAATTCGATGGATGCATCGCATTCGAAGGTTGGCACAAGCCGTGTGGCAATTTGAACCCCACTGGCACCCAATGACATAATCTTGTGCATATCAGCACCTGTATAGATGCCGCCACCTGCAATAACCGGGATGCCTTTCCCAAAGCGTTGCTCAAAAGGCTTTATTACAGAAACAACTTCTGGTACCAGTTTTTCGAGAGAAAAGCCTTTGTCGTTTATTTGTGCCTTTTTAAATCCGAGGTGCCCGCCTGCCAAAGGTCCTTCTACAACAACAGCATCAGGGATAACCCCATAATGGTCGGCCCAGTAGCCAAAGATCAGTTTTGCTGCCCTGGCTGAAGACGTGATAGGAATAAATTTTGTTTTATTATCACCGGCTTTGTCGTCCAGGACAATGTCGGGCATTTTAAGTGGCAGCCCGGCCCCGGAAATGATCAGGTCAGCCCCTTCTTCAACCGACACTTCCAAATGGCCTGTATAGTCCGAAAGGGCAACCATAATATTAACACCGATAGCCCCATTGGTTTTTTTTCTTGCTTTTCGTATCTCCTGGCGGAGGGCAAGCTTGTTGGCCTCTCTAAAGTTTTTTGAAAAATCAGGTATCATCATACCTATGCCTGCTGAGGATATAATCCCAACGCCTCCTTCATTAGCGACAGCAGATGCCAGCCCTGATAATGAAACGGCTACTCCCATGCCTCCCTGTATAATAGGAAGCCTTACTTCCAATTCCCCGATATGTAATGCTTGCATAGTTTTAAAATTTATTGTTGAAGAGCAAAAATACAGGGAGAAAATACAGAAAAGAAAATTAAGGGATTAATGTCAGAGAAAAGGGATTAATAACAATATTGGGGATGAATGGATTGAATACAGGGACGAAATACATAAGGATTTCTGAAATCCGGTAAATATAAAAGGGGTCAGAGCTTATAAAACAATTCTTTGAATTGCGTGATAAAATTGCGTGATACGGTTATCGTGTGTTTACCTCCCCCAACATAGAGTGTGTAGCCCTGTGACTTCCCTTCCACTTTTTCCACATAATTGATATTCACAATATATGCCCTGTGGCATTTGAAGATAAATGGATAATTTTTAAAAGTGTCTTCAGCATACTTTAATGTACACCTTACCAATTGCGAAAGGATTTTGTCTTTTTCTTTCCAGAAAACTTCAATATAGTTATTTGCTGACCGGATAAATAACACAGCATTCACATCTACGGATAAATCATCCTTTTCATAATCAGATTTAAGGTGCACTATTTTAGGCGTAGGGTGTGCCTTCTCTTCAAGATACTTGTTCAGTTCCAGTGCCGATTGAAGGTGTTTGTGCAATAACCTGTTGCGGTTGTAGGGAATCAGAATACTAATGGGGATGGCACTTATTATTAGGACTTTAAGCAGTATGAAGAAGCTAAAACTAAAGGAGCCGCTGATACGGAAATAGATAAAATAACCGGTGGCAAGTGTAAATAATATCCAGATATTCCACAATATTTCCTTTAAAACAGTCCAGTTTTTAAATAAACCTTTTTTTGACATGAATGCCGGTATAAGCAATAAGTTAATGCTTAACCCGATAAAGTAGACAATAATAATTCCACCTATCAATAAAAATTTATCCTCTTTATTCAATGTATTAAGGTCGAAGGGTTGAAAAAGGAATACTAATAGTAACAGGATAAGGGTTATTAAAAAGATAAATTTGGTGTTTTGCGTCAAATCATCATTGAAAGGGTAAGGTATTTTAAGAAAGTCAAAAAATTTCGCCATTTTATATTAACCTCCAATAAACAGGTAATTAAAGATATTTCTTTTTGTGCAAAGCTATAAAAATTCTATCTCTCATTCAAATTAGTAATGGTTTCCTATATTTTAAATAACTTTATTGTGTGCCGCTTGCAGAAATGGTGGGGTGGCGGCAGCTTATTTACCTGTTCCGGGCCTTTTTACCTAAAAAAAGGCTCCTGAATTTTCCGATCAGGTCTTTCAACGTATTAAACTCTTCTTTGTAAGAGAAACCAATGCCCTGTGTATAAGGGGCTGTTTCATAAATAAGGTTGTTGTTTGAGTGGTTATATGCTTTGAGTTGTAATTTACCATTATTGGAAAGCTTGACATTTATATCGAAATCACCTACAATTTGGTTATTGGCGTATTCTGTATGGTTTACATTGTTGCCAATATTGCCATTAATAGTTACCCTGTCGTTAAACATTTGCGTGCTAAGGGCTAATTCAATCTCATTATTGGTTAACTGGTTGCCGGGCCTGTAGTTAAAGCCTATGTCTACATTGTTGCTTATTTGCGAAAGCCAATTGCTTAACTGGTTTGAAAAAAGTTCGCTGGCGGTAGTACCCAGTACATTTGTTGATGTGGCTTCATAAGTCCCGCGCATGTATTCAGGCGTATAAAACTGGCCCAGTACCAAAAGTGATAGTATTTGTTTGTTCAATTCTTCCTTTGTATTGAAAAATTGCTGCAATTCATCAATAACCCTGTCATCGGCAGTCGGGAAATCAATTTTGAAGTCTATTGACGGGTTATCCAGGTTGCCTGTTAAAATAATCTTACAATTAACCTGTATCCGCCTTGTATTGTCAATAGTTTTTGAATAATTGTCGACAAATAATTGGTGTAAAGATGCTTTCAACCCATAAATTGCTTTTATGTCGATATTTGCATTGTAGGGGTCGCCCGACCAGGTAATCGACCCTCCTTTTTCTATCGTAAACCTTTTATTGATAACATTCTGAAGTGTAAACAGGTATTCGCCACGGGATACATTGTAATCGCCGGAAAGCGTAATGTTGCCATCTTTATCCATCCCGAAACGAAGGACTCCTTCTCCTTCTGCTTTAATAATATCGCCTACCTTTGAGTTGTAAATAATTTGTGCTTTGGCTTCAGGGGTAGCATGAATAGTAAGGTTGAGGTTCATAGCAGGCTCTGTTTTATTCTCAAAAACCGCCTCTTTTTCCTTAAAGGCCCCATTATTTACAAAACGGATAAAGTTATATGTTTGCACATCTTCATCATAATCCAGCGAAATGTTGACACTTGTACCTGAAAGGGTTGTGGCTTCGCCATCAAGGTTTACATTTACGCCATGTCCGGTTATAAATAAATCCCCCGAGGCAAATATTTTCCCATAGAAGCGTTCATTGTGCCTGGGGCGTGTATTCATAGCCAAAATCTTCGGTGACGAAAACAAAAGGTTATAATCCATTTTATGGAAATTCTGGTGCACAATGCTGCCATCAAAAACCCCTTGGTTACCATACATATCGAAAACTTTAATTTTATCGAATATAATAGCATTGCCGGCAAACTTAACCGTGTCATTGAAATTGTAGCCTACCTGCAGGTATTTGAGTGTTAGCCCTGCATCCGACCCGTATAATGCCCCGTCAATCAATATATTCTCCAGCTTGCCATGGATCCTTACATTCCCAATGGCATTCCCATGGAAATTTGAAAAGTTTTCACTCATTACTTTTTCGAGCAAGATAAGTGGCAAGTGGTCGAAACTAGCATTGAAATCCAGGGAATCCTCTTTTGGGTCGTAATGCCCGGTGGCAAGTAATTGCCTTTTCTTATCCCTTTCAATTACTAATTCGGTATTTATAAATTTAGTCTCTTTATCCCATTTATTGATGATTGAGACATTGCCAATATCCTGCCCCCTGAACTTCAGGCCATCAATCTCCAAATCGGAGTTAATGAATGTTTCACCATAAACATCAGTAATCCCGATAGTCCCGTTAAGATGCCCGTTTAATCCGGTTTTAGTTTGCAAATACGCTTCAAACTGCTTTAGCCCGATGTTTTGGAACGAAAGTTCAAAATTGCTTGATTTGTCTTCAGAAATTGACCCATCGGCAGTTATCGATTGGCCCTTTTTGTGGAGCATGAACTTCCGGACAGCAATTGATGTTGAATCAATATAAACCCGGCAAGGCTCAATTCTCCAAAGAGAGTCGGCAATATAAATTTTTGATGGAGCAATGTCAATTTTTACTGATGGGTAAGCCCTTTGCCCGGCTCCCGAGAACTCAGCAGTTGTATTAATCCCTCCGCTGTAGGACAGGCGCTGGAAATTATTCCAGGTAATCCGGGTATTCAGTTTATTGCCGGAGGCATCAGAATTAACAGCAAAATTGTAGAGGGTAAATCCTTTTTTAGTACGGAACTCGCCACATTTGAATTTAGTTGAAAATTGTTCTCTCGAATTTGCATACAGGAGGATGTCGCGAAAAGCCATATTTTTATAATTAACGCCCGGAATATGCCCGTTTAGGGAAAACCGGCTGTCTTTCGAGTTTAGGTTGCCACTGATTTCAAAAGGGGACAAAACACTTAGCCCTGGCACAAATGATTTTGTTAGTGCAGAGAGGTCTTTCACCACAAGCCGGAAATCAAAATTATTCCCCCCCTCATTGATAAAGGCTTTGGGGAGGATCGAGGGTATATACCGCCCCACTATACTTTTAACCGCATTTGTTAGTGTGCTGATGTTAAAGGAGCCGTATATAGAAGCATCAGCAAAATCAGAACTGAAAAGAAGGCTGTCGTTGCTATTATATGATGAGCTGGCCAATGTTATTCCACTGAGGATCATGTCGTTGTTTTGATTCCGGTAATTCCCATGCTCAATTTTTATAGACCCTTTCATGTTGTCAATGCTATTCCCTTCAAAGTCGGCATTCATTAAAAATGATAGTTCCGAAGTAGTATTATATGGGTCAAGGTTCAATGCAATTAAATTTGCTTTATAAAGGAGCAGGTTAAAGTTGAATTTTGGTGTTTCAGGGTTAAGGTTCAGCTCCCCGTTAAAATCAAACCTTAGGTTAGGGTCGTCAATAGTTATCTGCCCACTAAATTTTTTGTCGAACAACCCGCCGTCAAGGATAATATCCCGGTAGGTATAATTATTTAAATCAATAGCACTGACTATGCCGTCAAAGGTGCCATCGACAAATCTGCCGGTTTTATTATAAATGCCAAATACCTGGCCATGGAAAGAAACTTTGCCCCAATGCTTATTGTTGTAAAGGTGCCCCACGTCAAAATTGCTGGTAGCCAGCTTCCCTTTTAACTGCACGTTGCCTGATTTACCGGGGACTATCGACAGGTCGGTAGTAATTTCGCCCATATTGCTTTGCAACGTCCCATACGTTACAAAATCAGTAAGGAACCCCGAAAAATTACCTTCATAAGTAATAAGCCCTGCATCATAAAACGATTCCGGGAAACTTAAGTTCCTGATGTGTGAATTGTCGGGTAGTTTTATATTACTGATATCTTTGAAGTCGGTTTGCGAATGGCGCAGGTCTAAAAACAGGTACATTGATTTTATGTCGTTTAACCCATTTGCATAAAAATCGAAGTTTATCAATGTATTATTCCCGGTCTGAATCCTGACATCTTTGCCTTTCAGGTCGTCAAGGTTCCCATAAATCCTGCCTGAACATTTAAATAATTGTTCCATCCCTTTTAACGAGGGTATGAATTTTGCCAGGTCCCTGAAACTGATGTTTGAGTTATCGAATTTAAAGTCCAGGTTGTATTCCGGCTTCTCTTGCCCATTTCCCTCACTTTTTTCTAACCTGATGCCAGCCTCTTCTATTTTAGAATGGTTCGTTTCAAGGTAAATAGACCGGATGTCAAATTTACCTGGTTTAGAAACCACTTTTGCCTTAAATTCTCTTAATAAGAAACCTTTGTTGTCCATGAAGGCCAGATGCTCCAATTCAAAATATACCGAATCCTTTTGGATCAATAAGTTATTTATGCTAAGGCCTATATTCGAAACTGACAGGATATTTTTTTTGCCGTAGTCCCCCATGTTATAGGAAAGTTGTGCATCCTTTACTTTAAAGTTACGGAAGGAGGCCTGCCATTGCCCAGTCCTTCCCCCCTGCGATTTTAACGAATCGATTATAAACTGGTAGGCCGGGCGGTTCATAGAATCTTTTTCAATGAAAAACCTGGGTTTGTCAAACGTCAGCCGCCCTATTGCAATAAACTTCCTCCTGAGCCCGAATGAATCAATTTTTACCGTTATTTCAGGGGCTATTAAAAGCGTATCGTCCGACTGCCCCTCAAGTACCACATCTTTTAAGGTTACCTTGTTGAAAAAACCAATATCGACATGCCCAATATGGAGCTTAGCATTTATTTCCCTGGTTAAAACATTTGCAATTTTTTGGGCAATAAATGTTTGAACCCCTTTGCTTTGCAAAGCAAGGTAAACCCCCGAAGTAAACAGAAATAATACTGCAAGAATTATTAGCGTTATTTTCCAGCCTTTTTTGATAGTTTTGTAAAATTTAAGCAAAAGTAAGCAAAATGCGTGCAACTATTAAGCAAGATCATTGTTAAAAATAACGGTTTGATTAATAAACTGGTATGGGAAGTAAAAATACGAATGATATAATAATTTTAGGCATCGAATCATCGTGCGATGATACATCAGCAGCCATAGTTGGCAACGGTGTAATATTGTCGAATGTAGTTGCCGGGCAGAAGGTACATGAAGCATACGGTGGGGTAGTGCCTGAACTGGCATCCAGGGCCCACCAGCAAAATATTATCCCTGTGGTAGACCAGGCTATAAAAAAGGCTGCAATTAAGCAGTCCGATATTTCGGCGGTTGCCTTCACCCGTGGCCCGGGCCTATTAGGTTCATTGCTTGTGGGTACATCGTTTGCAAAAGGGTATGCCCTTGCATCGGGTATACCGCTGATTGAGGTCAACCATTTGCAGGGGCATGTTTTGGCACTTTTTATAAGAGAAAAAGGGCAGCCGTATAACCCTCCAAAATTCCCATTCCTATGCCTGCTTGTTTCAGGAGGCAATTCTCAGATAATATTGGTGAAGGATTACCTCGAAATGGAAGTGGTAGGCCAAACAATTGACGATGCTGCGGGAGAGGCATTCGATAAATGTGCGAAGGTGATGGGGCTGCCATACCCCGGAGGGCCTTATATTGATAAACTGGCAAAAGAAGGCGACCCTTTACGCTTTAAGTTTTCGAAGCCTAAAGTACCGGGGCTTGACTATAGCTTTTCTGGGTTAAAAACCAACTTCCTGTATTTTTTGCGCGACAACCTGAAGGAAACCCCGGGGTTTATTGAAGAAAATAAAGCCGACTTAAGTGCTTCGTTACAGCATACCATTATTGAAATCTTAATGGATAAATTAGTAAAAGCGACTAAACAAACTCAAATTCGGGAAGTAACAGTGGCAGGTGGCGTATCTGCCAATTCGGGGCTGCTGGCTGCCCTGCAGCAACAGGCCGTGAAACACAAGTGGAACCTTATTGTCCCAAAATTTGAATACACCATGGATAATGCTGCAATGATTGCTATCACCGGGTACTACAAATACATGGAAAAAGAATTCGTAGGGCAAAATACGGTGCCTTATGCACGTACTAAGCTATAAATTAAAGCCCAACCCCTTTTATAATCCCGTTGAAACTAATTGACTGGCGGTTGTTGCAATTAACATTAAGGGTTGCATAGCCCGATGCGGTAACAATCAGGTAAAGCCTGTAATTGTCATTTGGGGCATTGACTCTTATACTGATTTCGTACCTGCCTTTTTTTTCTTTGACCTTATAATTTTTAGCCGTGGTATTAAATTTTATGCCTCCTTCGCCATGCAAATCTGCTTTGTAAGCAACTCCGTAGAAGGGTAAAAAGGCATCAATTGTGTCGCCTTTAACCTGGAGCGTATATTCTGACGTAAGGTTGATGGAACTTCCCCCCAATGGGTTCGCCTGCCTGGCATAAAAAGTATAGTCTTTCGATGCAATTACCTCTTTTACTTTTTGCTTAATTTCACTTTTCCTTCCTGCTCTGATTTCTTTCCGGCTTTTTTCTTCGCTATCCTGGGCAAACAACAAACAATACAATTGTCGAAATGAGGATGATCCCTGTAGATATAAATAATCGTTTCATAGCTGGTGTTTTTTTATAATTAATACTTTTTATTAATGAAACCATATTTTCATTATTCCAAAACAATAACCTATTTTTAGCCTGTCACGAGTGAATTATGAAATAGGGGACATCAAAAATCATTCCGTCCTGAATTTGACAGATTAATTAAAATATAGCAGGTATGAAATATATCGGAGCACATGTAAGCGCATCAGGAGGTGTTGAAAATGCACCAATAAATGCTTATAATATAGGTGCCACGGCATTTGCCTTTTTCACCAGGAATCAGCGGCAATGGGTAGCAAAACCCCTTACGCCGGAGAATATAAATACTTTTAAAGAGAACTGTTTGAAGTTTGGGTACAAACCACATCAGGTCTTACCGCATGATAGTTACCTGATCAACCTGGGGCATCCTGAAAAAGAGGCACTCCAAAAGTCGAGGACTGCTTTTTTAGATGAAATGCAACGTTGTGCACTATTAGGCCTCGACCGGCTAAACTTCCACCCGGGAAGCCATTTAAATAAGGTAGGCGAAGCCCGTTGCCTCCAAATTATAGCTGATTCTATTAACTGGGCATTAGGCAAAACCAATGGCGTTACGGCTGTAATTGAAAATACCGCAGGGCAGGGGAGTAACCTGGGTTTTTCTTTTTACCAGATTAAAAGGATTATTGACCAGGTGGAAGATAAAAACAGGGTTGGCGTATGTATTGATACCTGCCATGCTTATTCTGCAGGATATAATATTAAGGATAAAGCTGGTTTTGAAACAGTATTTAAAGAATTTGACGAGGTTATTGGTTTTCAGTATTTGAAAGGGATGCACCTCAATGACTCTAAAAAGGAGTATGGCTCGAAAGTCGACCGGCACGAAAGCCTGGGCAAAGGGACATTGGGGCTGGACCTGTTTTCATTCATTATGAACGACCCTCGGTTTGACGGGATACCTCTTATACTGGAAACACCCAATAATGAGATATGGGCCGATGAAATCCAACTTTTAAGGAATATGGTGCGATAATAATACACCCCGGGGGGCATGAGTAGTTTAAACAGCCTCTAAAAAATAAAATTTTCCCGCAAAATTTCAAGCCCTTTAGGGATGGCTGTTAACGGGTTTTCGTTCCCTTCAAACTCATACGATATGTACCCCCTGTAATTTGCTTTGTTGAAAATCCATGCAACTTTAAACAACTTCATTTTGTACAATCTATAAAAAAAGGCACTTCAGGAATGAAGTGCCTTTTTCTTATACAGAATAGTTCCTTTATTCGGCAACTACTTCAAATTCAAGGTCTATTACAACTTCTTTGTGCAACTTGATTTTTGCAGTGTAAGTGCCAACTTCTTTGATACTATCTTCAGGCAGGGAAATTTGCTTGCGGTCGATTTCGAAACCTTTTTTATTGATAGCTTCTGCTAACATAATGGTATTAACCGAGCCGAAAATTTTCCCGGTGCTACTTGTTTTAGCACCAATCTTAACTTTCTTATTTTCAATTTTAGCGGCAATTACCAAAGCTTCGTCTTTTAGTTTTGCTTCTTTGTGAGCACGCTGTTTCTTATTCTCTGCTAATACTTTTTTTGCTAATTCAGTGGCTGCAATTGCTTTTTTCTGTGGGATAAGGAAGTTGCGGGCATACCCGTTCTTAACTTCAACAATATCGTCTTTATGCCCCAGCCTCTCTATATCCTGAGTTAATATAATTTCCATTATTAGTCCTCCTTATTTCATCATATCCGTTACAAAAGGTAGCAATGCAATATTCCTTGCGCGTTTAATAGCCCTTGACACTTTACGCTGGTATTTCAATGAAGTACCGGTAATTCGCCTTGGGAGGATTTTACCCTGCTCGTTCAAAAATTTCTTCAAAAATTCAGGGTCTTTATAGTCTACATATTTTATCCCGTTCTTTTTAAAACGGCAATATTTTTTTTTCTTAATCTCAACTGACGGGGGAGTCAGGTACCTTATTTCGCTTTGATTATGTGCCATTGCTTAAGCCTCCTTTTTTGATTTTTGTTTTAACAGGTTCCTCCTTTTTGCGCTGTATTCAGCGGCATATTTATCCAGTTTTACGGTCATAAAACGGATAATACGCTCATCGCGGCGGAACTCAGTTTCAAACTTATTTATTAAAGCAGGTTCTGCCTTAAATTCAAGCAGGTGGTAAAACCCTGTCGATTTTTTTTGGATGGGGTAAGCCAGTTTTTTCATCCCCCAGTCCTCTTCATGGATCAATTCACCCCCATTTTTGGTGATGATGTCCTTGAATTTTTTTACCGCTTCCTTTACCTGTGGCTCAGATAAAACGGGTGTAGCAATGAAAACGGTTTCATACTGATTCAACATAAACATCAATTTTTAAATTATACAAAACATTATTTTTTTGAACGCGCAAAATTAGTAATAAATTGTTATTTATCAAATATTTGCTAGTAATACTTTAATGATAGTACTTCTATAAAAATAACATTTTAAAATCAGCTTTCCTCGCCGAGGAAACAACTAAATCCATTGCCCTATATGATATATAGGGCCTTTCCCATCTATATTTTCGGGAGCTGGCCAATCCATTAGGTAATACCTCGATTTCTGTTTCAAATGATTTTTATACGTTGTGATCTTCATTACTCAAATAATAACTTAATGCACCTGAAGGGCATTTATTAATTTGAGCTTTCAGCTCTTCGGTAGTTGCGTTTCCAATTGTTATCCAGGGTTTGGCAGCAGGGTTATATACTTTAGGTAAGGTTTGGACACAAACTGCTGCATGGGTACATTTGTTTGGTTGCCAAACAATTGTTAATTCTCCATTTGTGTATTCTTTCCTGATTTCTTTTTCCATAATATAATGATTTATTCATTTTAAAACCAATGCTTTCCATTCGGGATTACGCTTAATATAAAGTGCAACAAAGGGGCAAAGTGGCACTAATGTAAAATCTTTCTCTTTGATATCTGATAAGACCTGTTTTGCTAATGCAGAGCCAACACCTTTCCCTCCTAATTGAGTTGGGACTTCTGTGTGTGTTAGGTAAATAACGTTTTTTGCCTTTATATATTCAATTTTAGCAATCAGCCCTTCTATATGGAACTCATATTGTTTATGTTCAATATTTTCAATTAGCTCGTATTTTTCTTCGTTGTTTTCCATGGGTTATTTTATTTTTCCTTTTGCATTTCAATTATGATAAAATGTGCTTTATCGGAAGCAAGTGAAAATTCAAGGTTGGCCTGGCCGAATACTTCCAGGGAGTCGCATTCTTTTAATGAGGGGTATTCTCCAATATCAATACTCCCCTCAAAACAGAATATATAAGCTTGCCTGCCTTCGGCAAGAGTGAATGGTAAACGCTTATTCTTTTCTGTTAATTCGGATACATAAACATTTACATCCTGGCACAGATAGAGTGGGGCAACGCCTTTGTTTTTAGTACCGGATATTATATGCAACAATTTGTTATTCCTGTCTTCAAAAGAAAATTTTTTAAGGCCATACCTGATTGGCAATCTTTTTTCCGCAGGCAAAACCCATATTTGAAGGAAACGGCACCAATCATTTTGCTCATTCATTTCGGAGTGGCTTAAACCTGTACCTGCTGAAATACATTGCACATGCCCGCGACTTAGTATTTCGTGGTTCCCGGCACTGTCGCGGTGGGTTAGTTTTCCATCAACTACGTAGCTGAAAATTTCCATTTCCCGGTGTGGATGCGTATCAAAACCGCTGTTAGGTTTTACCCTATCGTCATTTAACACTCTTAAAACACCAAAATTGATATTGTTTGGGTCATAATAATTTGCAAACGAAAAATGAAAAGATGTATTTGCCGGATGCATATCGCTGGCTTCCAAATAATAGAGGCTTTCTGCATTTATTTTTTTGTATTTTTTCATTATATCCCCTTTTTCTGTTTGTACGGCACAAAAGTATAGAGGAATAAAGGATTAAAGGATACGAAAAGCCGGGGAAGGCTTATGAAAATCCGGCTTTATTATTTTTCCTGAATTGTGAAGGCGATTTACCGGTGCAATTTTTAAAAAAAGCACTAAAGTTGGCAGGTTCTAAAAATCCAAGCTGGTATCCGATTTCTTTTGATGATAGTTCGGAAAAGTAAAGCATCCTTTTTGCAGCAATAGAAATCCCGGATTGAATATATTCTTTGGCTGTTTTCCCTGTTAGCGATTTTACTGTCCTGTTCAGGTGCCCGGGTGTAATGTTTAGTTTGTTTGCATATTCAGAAGTGGCATGCCAATGGGCATAATTCTGATTCACCAATTCCTTGAATTTTTTTAAGATGGAATTGCCTGCTTCAATATTTTGAGTACGGGTGGTGGCTGGGGTTACGCATAAATTATTACACTCAATTAAAAGAAGCTTAAAGAATGCCCCTATGGCTTGTTCTTTAAATTTTAGTGTTGATTGATTCCAAATGAAAATCTCCTCACAATAGTTAGAAAGTTTATTCAATTGTCCGGCATTAATATCTAAAGGTGGGGTTTGCCCATAATCATTGAACAGGTTCAGGTCTTCAATAAAATATTGGGGGATATTATTCTTTATTAAAAACAGAGGAGAAAAAACAATACAATATCCGGATGATTGTTCTTTTTCTACTACCTGGTGGACTTGTCCCGGGCTTACAAAATAAACCTGGCTTGAAGTTAAAGGATACCTGTTGAAATCAATTATATGTTCCCCTGATGCCTGCTTAACCAAAAGGACAGTGTAATAGTTGTGTCGGTGTGGTTCGTCAGTCCTTCCTGAGTTTTTAGAATAGATATCCTCCATTCGTAATATTCTAAAGTTAACCGAATCATCCGCTTTGTTAAATTCATTATATGTTTTAATTACTTCCATTTACATTCTGACTAATTTCAGATTCTTTTTTTCCCCTAAAAATAAATATTCAGCATGAGGTGTTATAAATACCCGAAATATGTGTAAAATAATCAACTTATGATGGTAAATTGGTATAAAAGTATAATAAATTCAACTATTAGTATTTAATGCAAAAACGGAAAAGAACAAGACTTGGCCCTAGCGCATTGGCCCGCTGTTGGTCGGCCATTATAAGAATAATATGTGGTTTCTTATTTTGGCTTAAGGCGAATAACGGGGTACATAAAGATTATAAAGAATATTTGCAGTATCCCGGGTAGGAAAATAAAACCTCAAATGCGCTTCCATATCAGCCCTCCAAAAATGCCATGCTTAAACAAAACCCCTTTTGGTACGTTATTGCAAGATACGGGTAGGGTAAAACCTGTTGGGTGCTAAAGTTGAAAAAAGCATTGGGTAATCAAACTTTTTGTGGATGTATTTAGAAAAATTCGACATATTGGAAATAGGGGAGGCAAAAGCCAAAGAGGTACTAAACGACTATTATATTGTTTGTTTAAGCAGGCAGCTCAGCATCATTGGGAGGCGTGAGGTACACAATGGGAGGGCTCATTTCGGTATTTTTGGCGATGGGAAAGAGGTGGCCCAGGTGGCTTATGCCAAAACTTTTCAAAAAGGCGACTGGCGGTCGGGTTATTACCGCGACCAGACATTTATGCTGGCACTGGGGCTGCTTCAACCCGAGGAGTTTTTTGCCATGATTTATGGCGATACAGACCATAATGCCAACCCATCAACCGGCGGGCGTAACTTTAACAACCATTTTAGCTCTCAAAATATAAACGGGGAAGGTGAGATTAAAGATTTAGCTGAAAAGTACAATTCGGCATCCGATATTTCGCCGACTGCCGGGCAAATGCCCCGGTTACTTGGCTTAGCCCAGGCATCGAAGATTGTAAGGCAAAACCCATTAATGAAAAAGTCACTTAATAATAATGTTACGGGCAACGAGGTGGCTTTTGGCTCTATTGGCGATGCCAGTACATCGGAGGGTATGTTTTTTGAAACGATTAATGCTGCCGGTGTTATGCAGGTGCCGCTTGTAGTTGCTGTATACGATGATGGCTTTGGGATCAGTGTCCCGGTTGAATTGCAAACCACGAAAGCAAGTATCTCTGAAGCTCTTCAAGGTTTCAGGAAAGAAAAGGGTGCAAATGGCATTTCAATTTATTGCTGTAAAGCCTGGGATTACCAAGGCCTGGTAGAGGCTTTTGCCGAAGGGGTTGCATTGTGCCGCAAAACGCATACACCTGCCCTTTTCCATATCCAGGAGGCCACGCAACCACTTGGGCATTCGACATCGGGCTCGCATGAGCATTATAAAACAAAAGGGCGCCTGGCCTGGGAAAAGGAACATGATGGGGTAGGCCGGTTTAAAACATGGATATTAGATAATGCTATAGCCGATTATGAAACCCTGGCAATAATTGAAAAGAAAGCAGAGAGAAGGGCAAAAGAGGCACGGGATAAGGCCTGGAGCCACTATAAAAACGGTTATAACAACGAAACACAGGGTCTAAAAGACATCCTTAAAAAACTGGATAGGAAAATAGGAGGGGGACCGGGTAAATTGGGAGGCCTGGAAAAAATCACACACAAAATATTCCCGACACGCCGTTCACTGATGAGTTTTGCCAAACGAATTGCCTTTGAAGTACATGGCAACCCAACGGTGGAAAATGAAAGAGCTGATTTATTGCAATGGATTGACAATTTCCAGGCAATGAGCAGTAATTTCTACAATCAGCATATTTACCGCGAGGGCAGTGATTCTGCATTAAATGTAAAGCCTGTTGCGGCAATATATGAGGGGAATGCAATGGAAATCAGTGGTTCGGAGGTCATTAATAAGAATTTTGATGCCCTTTTTGCAAAATACCCCAATCTGGTGACATTTGGGGAAGACACAGGCAAACTTGGCGGCGTAAACCAGGGGATGAAGGGGATGCAGGCGAAGTATGGCAGTGTGCGTGTATCGGATACAGGCATTCGCGAAGCAACCATCATAGGGCAGGGGATTGGGCTGGCTTTGCGGGGGTTCCGCCCTATTGCTGAAATCCAATACCTCGATTACCTGGCCTATGCGCAACCAACCCTAAGCGATGACCTGGCTACCATGCAGTACCGGACGAAAGGCAAACAAGCCGCCCCGGTTATTATACGTACCCGCGGGCACCAGTTGCAGGGGATGTGGCATGCCGGGTCGCCCATGCAACTGCTGTTGGGATCCATGCGGGGGATTTATTTGTGCGTACCACGGAATATGGTACAAGCTGCAGGGTTTTACAACACCCTGCTTGAAGCCAATGACCCTGCAATTGTAATTGAACCGTTAAAAGGGTATTACCAAAAAGAAAAAATGCCTGCTAACTTTGGCGAATTCAAAGTCCCGCTGGGGATACCTGAGGTTATTACCGAAGGCAACGATGTAACACTGGTTACCTATGGCTGGAATGTAAACCATGCAGTAAAAGCTGCCGGATTACTGGAAGGACTAAAGGGTATTTCGGTTGAGGTAATTGATGTGCAGACATTACTGCCTTTCGATATAAACCATATTATCCTTGAATCGGTAAAGAAAACCAATAAAGTACTTTTTGTGGATGAGGATGTACCCGGTGGCGCCACTGCCTATATGATGCAAAAAGTGGTTGAAGTCCAGCAGGCTTTTAATTACCTTGACACGGCACCACACACACTCCCGGCAATGGAGCACCGCCCGGCTTATGGCATTGATGGGGAATATTTCTCAAAACCCAATGTGGAACGGGTTTTCGAAGCAGTTTATCAAATGATGCATGAAGTGGATGAGAAGAAGTACCCAAAACTGTAATCTTAACCCCGGCTTTT
>JAADGO010000150.1 GCA_013152355.1 Chlorobiota bacterium | reverse complement strand
TCTTCGCCAATTTTTACAGGAGCCTCCCGGCAGCTTCTGACCGTGCCCTCCTCAAGGGCCGATGCACCCGAGATGACCGTATATTCCCCTATTTGTACATTCCTTATGGATTTTGTGTTCAACACCCTGGAATTTCTGCCGACTGCCCCTCTGGTGGACTTTTTGCTTTCAATATATTTACCAATAAGAGCTGTTGCCTTCTTTATAAAATCCTGGTCGTGACGATAAACAACCATAACATAAGCGATCTGAGCCGAAAGTTTATCGAAGATTGGCAATTCCCTCCCTCCTCCTTCGTTCAGGACTTCAATTTCCACACCGTTCCCAAAAGCAGATTCTCCGGTAACCGCAATAATCCCAACATTCTCTATCGCCACATTGTCGGCAATGTCATAATTAACAAGGCTGCCTACATTTGAAAGTAACACGTTGTCGCCTAACGAGCAATTTTCGATATAACAATTCCACAACCCGGATGATTTATACAAACCTTTTTCTACCTCTACCTTATCCTTAAGTATACCTAACTTAACTTCTCCTGAGAACCGGGTATTGCCAATCATCTCTCCCGAGAAGCCCTCTTTTACAAGGACTTTAGACCAGTTGTCAGCAAAACAGCCCTGCTCACACAAGGCTGTTACTTCTGTTTTAGTTAAATTCCTGTAACTCATAAGCCTATAACTCTGGCAGGTTCTTCAATTCCGCGCTCTCAATATCTTTGAAATATTTTACAGTCCCCACTTTCAGTTCAAAGGTAGATTCCTCATCGCAAACTATCATACCTTTCGGGTGGAGTTGAAGTACAGAGACAGTCCACATGTGATTGACCCCTTCTTCTACAACCTGTTGCAAAGCTCTCGCTTTATTATAACCATTGATGATAATTACAACTTCATCTGACTGCATAACGGTATCTACACCAACTGTTAAAGCAGTTTTTGGCACCTTTGTAACATCATTCCCAAAAAACCTGGAGTTGGCTATAATGGTATCGTATGTCAGTGATTTCACCCTTGTTTTTGACTTTAATGAAGAACCGGGTTCGTTAAAAGCAATATGCCCATCGGGCCCTATCCCGCCAAGGAATAAATTTATGCCGCCATAACTTTTAATCTGAGCTTCATAATTGGCACACTCCTCTTCAAGGTCAGGTGCATTCCCATTTAAAATATGGATATTTTCGCGGGGAATATCTATATGGTTGAAAAGGTGTTTGTCCATAAAATAGTGGTAACTTTCCGGGTGGTCTTCCGGTATCCCCACATACTCATCCATGTTGAATGTAACCACATTCTGGAAAGAGACTTTCCCTTGCTTTACTAACTCAATAAGTTCTGTGTAGGTGCCAATCGGCGAAGAACCTGTGGGCAGGCCCAAAACAAATGGTTTTTCAGGAGTGGGGTTGTACTCATTAATCCTCTTTGCAATGTAATACGCAGTCCTTTTACTTAATTGTTGGTAGTTGTCGTGTATTAAAATCCTCATTGTATTTAATTTAAAAGATTACAGTAATTATAGATTGTTTAAATAATGATTTTTGTGTCTGCAACATAACACCCTTCGCCCTCTTCAAGGATAATCATCGGATTAATATCCAGTTCTTTGATTTGTGGGCAGTCAAGTGCCAGTTGGCTCAGCCGCATGATGGCATTGGCAACACTTTCGACATCCAGTACTGCCCTCCCCCTTGCGCCAAGGAGTAATTTTGACGATTTAACCTCTTTTATCATGCCTAAAGCAGCCTTTTTACTAACCGGGGCTACCCTGAAGCTGACATCTTTAAACACTTCGACAAAAATACCTCCCAGCCCAAACATAATGACTGCCCCGAAAGAGGGGTCGCGTTTTACGCCCAGGATAACTTCGGTTCCGGCAGATATTTGCCTGGCAATAAAAACCCCGTCGATCTTAGCTTCCGGCATTTTTTTATTAACATTCTGAAAAATATTAACGTATTGCTTTTCGGCTTCCTCTTTTGAATTAACGTCCAGGATAACGCCACCCACATCGTATTTATGGATAATATCGTCTGACATTACTTTCATAACAACCGGGAAGCCTATGCTTTCGGCAATGCTGCCGGCCTCTTCAGCCGAGGTAGCAAAGCCATTCGCAACAACAGGGAGTTTATATGCCTCAATTACTTTGGCTGCCAGGTATTCGGGCAGGTACGACCTGCCTTCACCAGCTGCTTTTGCTAATAATGCCTGTGCCTTTTCTTTATCAACATCAGTAAATATCACGGGTTCAGCCAATTTCCTCTTGATCTTCCGGTCGAACATATATGCCGTATAGAATGGTTTACACATCGACTCCGGCAAAATATAGTGAGGGATTTGGTGTTTCTGCAAAATCTTAATCCCCGATGCGACATCTGCCTCCCCCATGAACGAAGCATACACGGGTTTATCGTATTCATGGGCAATTTTTGCCACCTCTTCGGCAATTTTATTTATGTCGGTCATCGACTGTGGAGTCAAAATGACAAACACCCCATCGACACTTTTCTCCTTAAATGCCGCCGACATAGCAGCATAGTACCTGTCGGCACGGGCATCGCCAATTACATCAACCGGATTTTTAATATTTGCCGTAGTAGGAAGGCTCCTTTTCAGGGTATTGGTAGTTTCTTCGCTAAATTGTGCAAGCTGAAGCCCTTGTTTTATTGCGGCATCGGTAGTTAACACACCAGGCCCGCCGGCATTGGTTATAATGGCAACATTGTTAGTCTTGGGCAAAGGTTGATAAGCGAGGGCAATAGCAATATTAAACATCTCCTCTATATTATCGCAACGGATAATCCCTGCTTGTTTAAACGCTGCATCACAAATCTCATCGCTCCCTGCAAGCGACCCGGTATGCGAGGCAGCAGCAGAAGCCCCGGCTGAAGTCCTTCCCGATTTTAATATCAATACCGGCTTATGGCTTTTTTCAATTACATCGCGGGCAGCCTGCATTAATCCCGGGCCATCCGTAATTTCTTCAAGGTAGAGTAAAATGACTTTGGTTTTATCATCGTCCATGAGGTAATACAAGAGGTCTATCTCAGAAATATCAGCCTTATTGCCAAAGCTCACAAATTTTGAGAACCCTATATTTTTTGCGAGGGCATAATCGAGTACTGCTGTACAAAGAGCTCCACTTTGAGATAGGAAGGCAATATTCCCCTCGGCAGGGAATTTCCTGGCAAACGAAGCATTTAGCCTGGAAAGCGGGTCGGTATTGATTACTCCCAGGCAGTTTGGCCCGATAAAAGACATATCGTATTTATTGGCAATCTCCAGCAACTCTTTTTCCCGTTCAAGCCCTTTGCCACCAATTTCCTTAAATCCTGCTGAGATAATTATCACAGCCTTAACCCCCTTTTGCCCACACTGTTCGAGTGCTTTGTTGCAAACGGAACTGGGGAATACTATAATAGCAAGGTCTATCTCATCGGGGATGTCAACTATATATTTATAAGCCTTTACACCACCTATGTACTTTTCCCTCGGGTTAACCGGAAACGTTGCACCGTTGAGCTCTGCGTGGAGGATATTGATAAAAATATCTCCGGGGACAGTCCCTTTCACCTTGTTTGTACCTACTATTGCAACCGATTTTGGATAAAAAAGTGTTTGTAGGTTTTTTGAATGGAGTGCTGCTCTGTTTGTCATAATCCAGCTTCTAAATTGAGTTAGTGTTAATACCTTACTAAGAATAACTTTGCCTACAGGTTGGCAGCGATAAATTCTACTGCTCCACTTATTGTCTGAACTTCCTGTGCCTTTTCCGCATCCAGTTCTATATCAAATTCTTCCTCAAAGGCTGCAATTAACAACATACTTTGCATTGAATCGGCTCCTAAATCAAAAATGAAATTGGCATCATCATCTATTTCAGACTGTTCTGTTTTTAATACCCGGGCAACCACTTTTTTAACCCTCGACTTTAGTTCTTCATGTTCCATGATTCAATTAATTTATTAAAGATTTATAAATGTTTTGTTTAATTTTAATTACAGAAAGAAGACTTCTTAAATTTATTAAATTTATCAATAATAAACAATTCTTTCGTGGGTTCTGGTAATCACTGAAACCCGGACATGATCCGATTAACGGTTATGAAGTTTAATGAAAATCAAACAGGACGCACCTTTTGATTTATTAAATAATAGAAATCAGCGCAGCTATGTTATGCAACATAATTCTCAAAATGGGGGACAGCCCCCCAAATCATGAGAGGCTGCCACAAAAAAAATCATTATAATAATTGCAATTGGTATTTCTTTTCGAGAAACAGAGTTACGAAGATACTGGCGTTAATGATTGCCGGAGTGGATAAACCCCACAACCATTCAGCCCGGCAATAATTCATTCAGCACCAATGAAGACGCTCCGAGTATAGCCATATTTTCAGCGTCTGAAACCTCAATTTTCAATGCCTGGCTTACTCTTTGGTATGGGAATTCTTCTTTTAAGACTTTTTTAAGTGCCGGCTCAAAAAGGTTGTACGACTTGCTAACCGAGCCGCCTAAGATTATTGCTTCGGGAGCAAGGGCAAACAGGATATTGGTGATGGCCCTGCCAATATGGGTGCCTAATTCATCAAATAATTTTAAGGCTTCCCGGTCGCCATCTGCCGCCATTTGTGCTACCTCCCCTCCATTTTTACCACGGGCTTCAAAAAACTGCCCGCTGCAATATGCTTCAATTATACTTTCCCTGTAATACATCAGTCCAAACTCGCCGGCTCCACAAAAATTCCCGGAATACAAGCTGTTGTTAATAATAATGCCGGCTCCCAGGCCTGTGCCCATCGTCACGCCAACAAAATTTGAATATGGCTTCCCTTTCCCAAAATGTTTTTCTCCTACGGCAAAGCAATTGGCATCGTTATCAATATAAACAGGTTTGTTAAAATGTTTTGTAAGCGACTCATGTAACGGAACAATATCCCAACTGGGAATATTTACGGTATCAATAACCAGTTTCTCCTTTTGATCAATTAATCCGGGGACTCCAACCCCAATCCCGGAAATACCCGGGTCGTACACTTTTTCAATTACATCGGTTATTGCCCTGACTACTACTTCTTTTGGCTGTTCGGATGGTGTCGGGCAGGTTTCTATTTTTACTAACTTCTCATTAACGATTAATCCTGCACTGATTTTTGTACCCCCGATATCGACTCCGATTATTTCCATAATAAATAGGTTTAAATTGCTACAAATATTATTGAAATTGTTTTGACACCCAATCTATAAATTACATTTTGACTTTAAACAACTCCATCAAATAATTCCTTCGGTCAACTCTTCCAGCTCTCTGGCTTCGCTTAAGAATTGTTCAACATTCATTTCACGGAAGTAGATAAGCCCATGAGTAGCCCTCAGGAATGGATGTTCATTTTGATAGAAGAAATCTTTACCAAGCAAGGTTTGTATTTGTTTCTGCTGTTCGACCCATATCTTCTGTGTCAACACGCTAAATTTCCCATCAAGCTGGTAACTGGGGAATGATGCTTTTACCTGGCTAAGGTAGCAATCGGAAAACGATTTGTCCATCACTGCCAACGAATTTAACGAAACAGGTACGATAACCTCGGCTTCTGCCGGGTGGAAACGAAACCAAACATTCCGGTAACCAACAATTCTTAAATCTGAGAGGTCTTCTTCTTTGCCCCATTCTTTTATAGCGGCAGCAATGGCCTGCAACACCTTATAATGCGTATCCGGGCCACTACCTTCAGGGTCCATTGCCAAACTGACCTGCGTTGGCTTTATTTTCCTGAATTGCTCCAGGATTGGTGCTACATCCCGGTTATGTTCCGGGTTTTCAGTAAAAACATCGCCTTTATAAAACCCAAGCCTCAGATGGTGAATATGTTTAACCCTCACACCATAATGTGCCCATACCAATTCTTCTTCAAACTCACGTACCAACCCCTTCAGTTTTTGAATTTTGGGAGGGTTCTTACTTCCATCGTAACTATTGCGTAACGCCGAGCTTATTTCGTCTATTGTATCACGCAGTTTATCTTCATCTTTCACGCTCCATATATCAACAATCCCACGTACCAGCCTGTGGCAAACGCCTCTTTTTTTCTCCCGTTTATCATTTGCTGCCACTGCGTCAAGGTAGTGGTAAACATCTTTATCCCATTTAAATTTATACCCTTCTTCAAAAAAATCGGGGTAGTTAATCATCTGAATATCATCATGACTAAGAAATCTTTTTGCATCGCGCAGGAGGCTGATCATAAATTTATTGGTGACTGCCGTAAAACCTGATGTTAAAACTGAAAAGTGGAACTTGCTCCCTCCGTTACGTAACTGGTGGATTATATAGGGCATAATCCCCAGCATAATATCATCGTGATGTGGCCCGGTATGGTAAAAAACCTCCTTGTCATGTACTTCCATACCCCTGTTAATTTTTGCCGTAACCGAATCAATCACCGTCTGTACCGTATTCTCTGATAGCCCGGGGATTAATTTACAATAGCGGTCGGCTTTAAGGTCTTCTATTTTCAGTTTACTGCCGAACTTATTTATCTTTTGGCACAAATCAATAACTGCCCTTTCCGTTTTCTGATGTGTCCATTCGCCCTCCGAGTAATAACGGGCTACCGAATCATTTAGCTTAACTGCCGCTCCTTTTGTGAGGTAGAACCTGCTATTTTTCAACCGTTGCAAAACGGTGGCCGGGTATTGGTTCGAAGGGTTGCTTTCAAGGCTGCTTTTCACGATATCGGCTTTGGCTTCTCCGGCAGCAAAAATAATAGCTGCTGCATCGGGGTTGTAGGTGATTGTACCCAACCCGATGGTAATCACCAGCCTGCTTCTGGATATTTCAATCCCCCCAAGGTCGCCTGCGGCAACAGCCTGCGTCTCGAAGTTAGTAGGAGTCAACCTTGTAGTTGAGTGGTGGTCGGACCCCCTGGTATTAAATGCAATATGCCCATCGGGGCCTATACCTCCCAGGAAGAACCCGATCCCCCCTTTTTGCCTGATTTTCTCTTCGTACTTAATACACCAATCATCAATCATTAACAACGATTGCTGTTGCAGCCGCTCCAGGTAATTATTTGCTTCCCTGTACCGAAGGGATAAGTCAATAATATAATCGGGGAAGATTTCTTCGTAAGTTTTATTTTCAACTAAAGGGATCTCATCCGGGTTAATTAATAAAGCTTTCTCTTTATCCAACCCGAACCCTTCGATATAATATCTCATCACATAGTTATAAAAACTATTGTGTTGCCTGGGGTTTATCGGATAAAATTCATCAATCTGCACAAAATGCAACCCACTCAGGACGGGTTTCTTCAATCCTTCGAGGCCATACTTCTTCCTTATTTCCAGCCCCTTTTTATTATTCCAGTTTTCGAGGATAAATTGCGTATACTTTATAAAATATTCAGGAGTCTTACCTGTTGGCAGGCTAATCACTCCTTCGGGGTTCTCACTTACCCATTCTAAAAACCGCAGGGCTGTTAATAGCCCTAGCTTTGGGAAGTTATCTACCAAAACATACGGAAGTTTAGTAGAAAACTTTTCTACCCCTGATATCTCTGTAAAAATCTTCTCGACATTTGAAAAATGTGTCTCCATCAATATAATTTTAAATTTCTGTAATTTTTTCTAACGCCAGGGCTGCAGCTCCCTGTATCCCTGCCTTCGACCCAAGTTTTGAAATTTTTATTTCAGTGTCATTACTTATATCATGATTGCTATAGGTATGGATTGCCTGCTGAATGGGAGCCATCATAAACTGGAATGCCTGTGCTGCATTTCCGTTAATAATAATCAATTCCGGATTAAATATCTGTATCAGGAAAGCAATTCCCCTTCCGAGCCAATGCCCTACCTCGGCAAGTACTGAAATAGCAAACTGGTCGCCGGTATGTGCTGCTCTAATCACTATTGATGTATCTACTTTTTCAATATTATTATCCACCAACTCATTGATTAACGAAGGATTGCCTGATAGTATCCCTTCTTTAGCAATCCGGGCGATAGCTGTTGCCGAGGCAATTGTTTCCAGGCACCCTTTTTTACCACATTTACACAGTATGCCATTCTCAACAATTGGCAGATGCCCAAACTCCCCTGCATAACCGGTTTTCCCACTGTATAGCTGCCCGTTTAAGATTAATCCAAGCCCGACCCCCCAGCCTGTTTGTACCACTAATACATTCTGACGCCCTTTTGCCAAGCCAAAATGTTGCTCGGCAAAAGTACTTACTTTGGCATCGTTCTCAAAGTATACCGGGAATTTGAATATCTTATTCAACTCATCGTAAAGGTTATTATATCCGGGGAAATATGTCCTGTTCACTCCATTTTTATAATCAACCAAGCCCGGCATTTCAATCCCCACAACCACTATCTTGTTCCGGTCAATTCCTGATTCTTTGATTATTTCTTCAAGCAATGAATTAATTTTACTGAAAATAGAAATGTTTGATTGAATCTTAACCGGGAAATACTTTGCCGGGACTACCTCCTTATTATTACTATTAAAAATTGCAATCCCTGTTGAATGAACACCAATACTAATCCCCACAACATAAAAACCATCGTCAACTAACCCGTATATATTTGGCGGCCTCCCTCCACTGGAATCCCCTGTCCCCAGGTCAATAATTAAATCATCCTCTATTAGTTCAACTAACAGGTTATTAATCATTGGTGTACTCAATGCAATTTCTTTAGCCAATTCGGCATTCGAAAGTGGGCCATTAAAAAAAATAGCTTTTAAGATATTCATCTTCTGGCTGATTCTTTTTAGCTCAACCCCATGACTTCGGCTAACTTTATGTTTGAAAAGAGTCTTCATAATATTTCTTTTGCAATATTTGTAATAATTTTTATAAAACCCGGATCTTTATTTAAAAAATTTAAAAACATTAGCTAATTATTAATATTAATGAAAGCATTTATTAATGCAAGGCAATAATTTGAGACAAAGATAAACTTAAAATAGTTTTATGACTTACTTAATATTTATAACTTTATCGCACTAATTTAAACTTACAACCATGCTTCTTAATAGACTTTCACTATTATTTATTGCATTTTTTATAACACTTTCGTTAAATGCCCAACAACGAAAAGAGATTCAAATCCCCGATATTTTGGGGTATAAGACCCTCAAGTGTGATTTCCATATACATACTGTTTTTTCAGATGGATTGGTATGGCCGACAGTAAGGGTACAGGAGGCCTGGCTGGAAGGTTTAGATGCTATAGCAATTACCGACCATATTGAATACCATCCACATTCGTCTGACATTACAGCCGACCACAACCGTTCGTATGAGATTGCAGAACCTGCTGCCGACAGGTCAGGGATAATTTTGGTAAGGGGAGCTGAAATCACACGCAGTATGCCCCCCGGGCACCTTAATGTACTGTTTATAAAAAATGCGAACCTACTTGAAAGAGAAGATGTAATCGATGCACTCAAAGAAGCCCGCGACCAGGGTGCATTTATTTTCTGGAACCACCCGGGCTGGAAAAAACAACAACCTGACTCAACTCTTTGGTGGAAGGAGCATACATACTTACTAAAAAATAATTTGTTGCATGGCATTGAAATTTATAATTCAGAAGAATTCTACCCTGAAGCCCTAACCTGGGCAAACGAAAAAAACCTGACAATACTCGGGAACTCTGATATACATGCCCCCATACAAATAAAGTATGACCTAAATGATACACACCGCCCGATTACGTTGGTTTTTGCAAAAGAGAAAAACAAAAGCTCATTAAAAGAGGCATTATTTGACAGAAGGACTGCTGTATATGTTGAAAACACTTTATATGGGAAAGCAGATTTCCTGGAACCGCTGTTTTTTGCATCAATCCATATAAATACCTCGCCGGTACAACTAAAAAACCAAGGCGTAGCTTCAATATTAATCACGAATACCTCAGACCTGGATTTCGAATTGGAACTGGTCCAGCCTGCAGTGGGGTTTGGCTGCCCTGAAACAATATTCCTGGAAGCACACCATTCAACATTGGTGGAATTAACAGGGAATTCAGAAGAGGTGGGGCAGATGAAAACATTAAAGATGTACTATTCAGTAAAAAATCTTTTCACTGCGCCTGATGAGAATCTGATAGTTACTTTAGACATTAACAACCTTTAAGGCGCCTATAAAAACTGATTTTGTACATGAAGCTGAAAGAATCCCTTTTTGGAAAAACCTCTGACGAACTTATACAGATAGCTGTAGAAAACAACCTCCCCGGGTTTACGGGCAAGCAGGTAGCGGATTGGCTATATAAAAAAGATATTTCTTCTATTGAGGCTATGACCAACCTCTCGAAAAAGGCAAGAGAAATTTTATCGAAGAGATACACTGTTGGATTGATTGCACCAACAAAGGTACAGGAAAGCACAGACGGCACAAAAAAATACCTGTTCGCAACCGGGGATGGTAATTTCATTGAAACGGCTATGATCCCTGAGAAGGACAGGGTTACAGTTTGTGTAAGTTCGCAGGTTGG
>JAADGO010000183.1 GCA_013152355.1 Chlorobiota bacterium | reverse complement strand
CAGAAACTCTTCAACTTCATACGGCTTTAAATTTATATTGTAAAAAGAATTAATCGTTTCAAGGTTTATTGGCATCTGATAAACTTTGTCCTTATATGTAGTTAATACCTGATGCCTGTAGGAGTTAAACGATGTGAATTTATTAATATACTCCCAAACATCGGGATTTGAGGTATGAAAAATATGTGTCCCATAAGTATGGTATTCAATGCCTGATTTAGGGTCACATTGCGAATGGCAGTTCCCTCCAAGATGGTTTCTTTTTTCCAATATCAGTACCTCCTCATTTAGGACATTGGCTATTCTTTCAGCTACTGTTGCCCCTAAAAAACCAGCACCTATTATAATATATTTGTAATCATTCATAATTATCTTTTGAACACTAAATATTTTTTAGATAAATAATTAAATAAGGTTATCACTACTAATGAAAATATTTTAACTATCATATAGCTAATGTACAAAAAATCAACACCAACCCACATTACCAGATGGTTTAAAACAAAACCGATTAAAGTAAACAATAGAAACAGTGTAAACTCTATTGTTTGGTTTTTATATCGCCCCCTTTCAAAAACCCAAAGAATACTTAATAAATAGTTTAGGACACTTCCTGCTATAAATCCAATTCCGGTTGCTATCAGATAGTTTATAGAGAAAAACTCAATAAGGCAAAACATAATTCCATAGTCAATTGAAGCTGTAATGCCACCTATAATCGTGAATCTGATAATTTGTTCATCAAGTATTTTTTGGATAAAACCAGGACTCTTCAGATATAATGTCTGATAAATATTAGATTTCATAACCTTAAGGCAGTTGTTTAATGATTGTATTGATGTAATGCACCAAGGTGTTTAAATTTAACGTACTAAAGTAATACAAAATACTAATAAATTCAACACCTTACATTATTCAATGCTCTCCTTTTTTTGTTATAAACGATAAAACATTGTAACTTTTGCATGTTTAATTCTAAATTTATGAAAAGGCTGATTACGGTTTTATTATTTGTTTTGCCGGCAGGAATTGCTTGTGGGCAAAATAACTGGTATATAAATTTTACTCCCGGGCTGGATATTGTCATGCCCGCGCCATTAATCATTCAACAATCGGGCTATAAGAATATAACTATATGGGCAGAGTACAAATCTTCACCACTTAAAATGCCTGTTTATTATTCTTACCGTTTGGGTTTTACAAATGATAATAATGGTTATGAGCTGGAAATGAACCACCTGAAAGTCCATTTACAGAATACCACCGGCGAAGTTTCGGAGTTTTCAATCTCACATGGATACAACCAACTATTTTTAAACCGGGTAAGATATGTGGGCAACTTTGGAAGTAAAATCGGGGTAGGCATTGTTTTAGCTCATCCTGAAAATACAGTCAGGGGGTTAAAGCTAAACGAAAAACAAGGTTTATTTAAAGATGGGTACTATATAGCCGGGCCAGCTGCCCAGTACGGTATTTTTAAAGAAATATTTATCACCAGGCGATTTTACCTTCTTGCCGAATGCAGGGCAAGCCTGGCTTACGCCAATGTCCCCGTTGTAAATGGCAGGGCACATGCTCCGGTCCTTGCTTTCCATATTCAACTGGGGCCGGGTTTTTATTGGTATGGCAGGCCAAGGTGAAAGGGAACAGGCAATTTTACCCCCGGAGGTGAGGATTCGGGATATTTTACATCTTTTATTCCTCAATCAGCTTCCGCTAAAGTCAACATTGTTGAACAGCAACGATGGAGTCCTCCATGCAGAGTCGTCCCGGGCATCCGACCCCACTTCTGCTAAGTCCATCCAGAGTTGTTTCATATTCCCGGTGATGTTCATTCCGGATACTGCACGGGTAAGTTTGCCTTTTTCAATCAGGAATCCTTCAATACCATACGAAAAGTCCCCGGTCGACCCATTGCAATTCCCTCCGTTAAAACCGGTAACCAGGATACCTTTTCCGAGTGAAGCAACCAGGCCGTCAAGGCTTTCCTCTCCCGGTTTAAATACCAGGTTCGAGGTGCTCCCTGAAGTAGGCTCCATCTCCAGTTTTTTCCCATAATATGTATCAATGAAATAATTCTTTAAAATACCTTCCTCGAAAACCGCGCGTTTCTTCGAAGCCAGCCCTTCTCTGTCGAATAACCGGGAGCCCCTTCCCGAAACAATAAAAGGGTCGTCAACCAAGGTCAATTTGCCGGATGCTACTTTCTTGCCCAATTTATTGATAAGGAATGAGTTTTTTTGATGTACCGAAGAGCCGTTCAGTGCCGAGATAAGCGGGCCGAGGATCTTCCCAACCGAACGGTTTTCAACGATCATTGGCATTTTTGCCGATGGCACCTTCTCCTGCCCCAGTTTCCCGAGTGCCTTTTTCAACGCTGTCAGCCCAATTCCGGTAGTTTTCAGCTTGTTGAAAAATATGGCACTTTCGTTCCACCCGGCACTGGGGCGTGCATCTTCATCTTTCACCGAAACGGAAACATAGAGGCTATAATAACTGCTTGCTGTATCGCCTTTAAAACCGTTACTGGTAACCATCACTATACTATCCATCCCATCATAATAACTGGAAGTAACCGAGACTATCCGTTTATCTTTCCCCAGGGCTTCGGATTCAGCATTAAAAGCCAGGTTGATTTTGGTTTGCGGCTCAATATTTTCATATCCCGAATCCAGCATCTCCAACTCCACTCCCCCTCCTTTATAATATAACGAAGGGTCGGGCAAAGTGCGGAATTTATCCTCCGATAAATATTTGGTAGCCTCTACGGCCTCTGCAATAAAATGCCCCAACTCTTTTTTATTCAACCGGTTTGTTGAATGTGCTGAGAATTTGTTGTCGACATAAAGGCTGATCGACAGGTTGCTTTGAACAGCCTGCTCCAGTTTCTCAATTTTTTGCCCTCTTACATCCACACTGCTACTCTTATCGTTTGAGATACTGACTCCTACCTGTTGCGCCCCGCTTTTTAAGGCCTGTTCCATTGCCCATTTGGCTAATGTATATTTTTCTTCTTTTGTCATGATGCTGTTTTTCTGTGTGCTAACCAGTTTTTAGGCAGTTTCTAAGAAATCCCCCCTACTGTCAGTTTCTTAACTAATACGGAGGGCAAACCACATGTTACCGGAACCGACTGCCCGTCTTTGCCACACATCCAGGTGCCATTATCAATTGCAAAGTCGGAAGCAGCCATCGTAATATCGGCAAGGGCCTGTGGGCCGTTACCTATTATATTAATGTCTTTAATAGGTTGTGTTAATTTCCCCTTTTCAATCAAATACCCCGATTTTACAAAAAAAGTAAAGTCGCCGGCACCAATTTTCACTTCTCCATTGCTGAAATTATCAACATAAACGCCATAGCCTACATCTTTAATTATATCTTCTTTTGTGGCACTGCCATTTTCCATGTACGTTGCCCTCATGCGCGGAATAGGAATATGCCGGAATGATTCGCGGCGGCCATTCCCTGTTGGAGCCACTTTATAAAAGTTCGAACTGATGCGGTCGTGGATGTAGCTGTTCAATACCCCGTCTTTCACCAGGTACGTTTTTTGAGTGTCGTTGCCTTCGTCATCGATATTAATCGACCCGCGGTTATGCTCCAGTGTGCCGTCATCAATGATGTTGACGAAACTTTCAGCCACTTTTTTACCCATCTTGTCACTGAATATTGAGGTGCCTTTCCTGTTGAAGTCGGCTTCAAAGGTGTGCCCTATGGCTTCGTGGAGTAAAATGCCCGACCCTCCGGCACCCATAACAACCGGCATCTCCCCTGCTTTTGGTTTTATGGCTTCGAATAGGATATTTGTTTTATTAACAACGTCCTGTGCCAGCTCCTCAACAAGCCCGGCAGTTAAAAATTCAAATCCTTTACGGAATGACCTGGCAGAATAACTATTTTCAATCTGCCCGTCTTTTTCCATCACACAAACAACCGAGAAACTCACCATTGGGCGGTAATCGTAGGTCAGCCTGCCCTCGGAGTTATAAAACAGGGAATATGCCGACTCGTCATTTAGGTAAGCGTTCACCCTGATAACTTTTTTATCCAGCGAAAAAACCCTGTCGTTGATTTTCTGTACAAAAGGGACTTTGTCTTTTACCGAAACATCCTCCCATTTTTGTGCAATCCTGTAATAATCCGATGGTATTTTTTCGGCAAGGCCCCCTCCCTTAAACGAGCTGTTAGTGTTTGCAATATTTGCAGCCATTTTTGCAGCATTTAGCATTGCCTCAGGAGTTATTGTTTCGGAATAGGCAAACCCGGTTTGATCTCCTTTCAGAACCCTTATCCCAACACCAAAATCAACATTTGAAAAAGCCCTGTTTACTTCCCCATCTTCTAATCCCAGGTTATTCGTTGTTTTATGTTCGAAATATAAATCAGCATAATCGCCTCCTTTCGACATGGCTGCTGCAACTACTTTTTGCAAAATATCTGCAGAAACCTCAAAATGATCAAGGTATACTTTCACGTTTGATGATATTTGAATTTTATGGCATGATTGCATGAATGGAGGTAATATAATACTACCTGCAACCGCAACACCGCCTGTTTGTAAAAAGTTACGCCTGCTTATATCCATGTAGCTAATAAATTTATGGTTGAAAATAGATACTTTTTCCGGGATTATTCAATCTTTTGTGGTTTGTTTTTGCTTTGCCTGAAAACTTAGAGACTCTTAATCTTTCTGAAAGTTCAGTTTTCGATAATATTTTTGAAGTGCTCCTAAATATTCAAAAATGTGCATAATCGGGCAAAAGGGGCAAAAAAATATGTGTAATCACAAAAAAAATGTATTTTTTTACACAAAAGGGCAAAAAAAGCAGGGTGTATATTAAAAAAATATGAAAATTCTTACTACTATCGCTATTTATAGAATAGGGTGTATTGATTAATTTTTTAGTTTTGGGTCAAAGAAATTAAATAATAAAATAATAAGCAATGGCACAATTTAGATTTAAAGCACTGGAGGAAGTTTTAAACCGCCAGCCGGTTGAGGTGGCAAGGGAAGATAACTTAACCTCTGATTATTTTGGGATGCTGGTTTTCGACCGCCCAAAGATGAAAAAGTATTTGTCGCGCGAAGCGTACAAAACAGTTGTAGATGCAATTGAGAACGGTACAACAATTGACAGGAAAATGGCCGACCAGGTTGCCCAGGGTATGAAATCATGGGCATTGGAGAACGGGGCAACACATGTCACCCACTGGTTCCACCCGTTAACGGACGGGACGGCGGAAAAGCATGATGCCTTTATCGAATTTACAAGCAGCGGCGGTGTAATTGAGGCTTTCCCGGGTAAATTGCTGGCACAACAGGAGCCTGATGCATCTTCATTCCCAAGCGGAGGTATCCGTCAAACGTTTGAGGCACGTGGTTATACGGCATGGGACCCAAGTTCACCGGCTTTTATCATCGGCACAACGCTAACAATCCCAACTATCTTTATTTCTTATACAGGAGAAGCGCTTGATTACAAGACTCCTTTGTTAAGGGCTTTACATGCTGTTGATAAAGCAGCAACCGCCGTTTGCCAGTATTTTGATAAAAATGTTACCGGTGTAAAAGCAAACCTGGGCTGGGAACAGGAATATTTCCTGATTGATGAAGCATTGTACATGGCCCGCCCCGACCTTGTACTTACAGGCCGTACCTTAATGGGCCATGCCTCTTCAAAAGACCAGCAATTAGACGACCACTATTTTAACTCAATCCCTTCGCGTGTTTCGAAGTATATGATTGAACTTGAAAATGAAGCATATAAACTGGGTATCCCGATAAAAACCAGGCATAACGAGGTAGCGCCAAACCAGTTCGAATTTGCCCCTATCTTTGAAGAGGTAAACCTGGCAAACGACCACAACCAGATGCTTATGGACCTTATGAAAAAGGTGGCACGCAGGCATAAATTCAGGGTGTTGTTCCATGAAAAACCGTTTGCAGGGATTAATGGTTCAGGGAAACACAACAACTGGTCATTATCAACCAATACCGGCGTTAACCTTTATTCTCCGGGTAAAAACCCAAAATCGAATTTACAGTTCCTGACATTCGTTATCAATACGTTAAAAGCAGTTTACGACAACCAGGATTTATTAAGGGCAAGTATCCTTACAGCAGCCAACTCACACAGGATGGGGGCTAACGAAGCACCGCCATCTATCCTCTCGGTATTCCTTGGCACCGAAGTATCAAAAATGCTTGACCTGATGGAAGAAGCTGTGGTTGACCGCAAAATGACACCGGATGAAAAAACAGCCTTGAAATTAAACATTGGCCGTATACCCGAAATTATTTTAGACAGTACCGACCGTAATCGGACTTCGCCTTTTGCCTTTACCGGAAACAGGTTCGAATACCGCGCAGTAGGCTCTTCGGCTAACAATGCATCGGCAATGATCGTACTAAATTGTATTGTTGCCCAACAATTGAAAGACTTTAAAGCCGAGGTGGATGCCATTATTGAATCAGGGATAAAGAAAGACGAAGCCATCTTCCAGGTATTGAAAAAACTAATTATTGATTCAAAGCCAATCCGCTTCAATGGGAATGGTTATAGCCAGGAATGGGTTGAAGAAGCTGCAAGGCGTGGACTTACCAACGTAAAAAGCGTACCCGAAGCATTGTCGGCATACCTGCGTGAAGAAAACGTGAAAATGTTTAATGAGAATGGCATATTTGATAAGGCTGAATTAGAAGGGCGTGTTGAAGTGGAATACGAAAAGTTTGTGATGAAAATCCAGATTGAAGCACGTGTCCTTGGCGACCTCGCAATCAACCATATTGTGCCAACTGCTGTTAAGTACCAAACAGTATTATTAGAGAATGTTAAAAACCTGAAAGAGGTATTTTCTAATGAGGAGTTTAGCGCACTGGCAAAAGGAAGGATCGATATAATCAAAGAGATCAGCGGGCACATTACTGCTATTAAAAGCAAAGTAAATGAAATGGTTGATGCACGTAAGAAAGCAAATGTAATCGAAGATATCGTTGAAAAAGCAGAGGTTTATGATACAAAGGTTTTTCCTTTCCTCGATGAGATTCGTTACCATATCGACAAGCTGGAACTAATTGTAGACAACGAGATTTGGCCGTTGCCTAAATACAGGGAACTGTTATTTGTCAGGTAGGGTTGCATAAAATTTTATTAAATCATAACAAAAAGGGGGGTTCGGGAGAAGCCCCCTTTTTTATTTCTTGCAGAGACTAAATAAAATCTAAAATATCCAATAAGGAATAAGAAACTTAAAAGTTGGCATCCGCATGGAAAAGTTGTGAGGGAATGTATCTTGTAACACTTTAGCAGTCGGGGGTAAGTAAAAACATCACTTCCCCTCAATAATTTGAATTGACCCAACACTATTTCCATTTATATGTAAACGATACGGAGGGTATAATTGGGAACAGGCTGATCTGCTTCATCTGATCCCCTTTTTTGTAATAATACCACGGATTCAATCGGTTATAAACATTGTAAACAGAGAAATTCCAGGCAATGGTTTTATCACGGCTTTGCCTTTCAATACGGTAAGATAAGTTCAGGTGGTGGAAATCGGGCATTTGGAAATTGTTCAGTCGGTTTATCAGGCTCCTTTGGCTGAACCATCCGGCCCTGTATCTCGACCCCTCCATCAGAGGAAGGGGGATACCCTGGTATTCCTGTTTTGCCAGCGTAATATAGTTGCCTGAAGCAAAATTAAAATTAGCCGACAAATCCCTCCTGATTGTTTTCCCATTCCTACTTTTTTCTTTGATGAGAAGATTCGCGTATATGTTGAGCTGGTGCCGGCGGCTATAGGTGTATGGGAAAGCCTCCCCAAAGTTAATATCATCGAATTTGCGGGTGCTTCCCGACAGTGTATAAGCCAGCCACCCCGTTAATTTCCCTGAAGTTTTTTCGGCCATTAGTTCCAATCCGGCGGCATTACCCCGCCCCGTTGTAATATAATCCTCCCAACTCTCCCCTCTGCTTTTAATTGCCATGGTGCTATTTTTATACCTGATTACATTGCGAAGGGAGGAATAGTAAACCTCGGCAGAAAGATTATATTCTCTGGAGGGTTTAAAAAATACTCCTGCTGAGAACAGGTCGGAGTAGCCTGGTTTTATTTTATCAGTTGACGAAACCCATAGTTCGGTGGGGATACCCAGGGTTGTGTTTTTCAACTGGTGCAGGAACTGATTCATGCGCGAATAGGAAATTTTCCCGGAAACCCTGTCAGAAAACAGGTAACGTACAGATACCCTTGGCCGGAAGCTAAGATAATCCTTTCCATTGGTTGACATAATCCCGGCCCGGCCTCCAATATTTGCTTTGAGGTTTTCACTTACGTTAAAACCACCTTCAAAATAAATTTCTGAGATAAAGTTCCGTGTAAAAATATCTTTATCAAATTTAATAGAGGTACTGTCATCCCTTAATGAAATGATTTCGGGGCTGAATTTTTTTAGCGATACTTTATATCCAAAGCTTATACTGTTGGCAAACGAAGGATACCAGTCAAAATCGCCTTTTACCGAGAAATCATTTAAATCATTGTACCCTTTATAACGGGTTCCCCCCTTTTTGTCGAATTTATTTAAGTATTCTTGTTTAAACCGGCTATTGTAAAAAGAGAAGTTGGCAAACAACTTTGGCGAAAAAATATGGTTCCAACGCAGTACACTTGTAAGGTTCTGCCAGTTGTAACTAAATTTTGCATAGTCGCTAAACCGCCCGCTGCCTTCTTCGTGGATAAATGCATCGCGTCCGGTATAGAAACTCAGGTAAATGCGGTTATCGCGGTTTACTATCCAATTTACTTTTGCATTAATATCCCAGAAACCATAAGTAACAGACTGCGCCCCCTCATCATTGTTTTGGCCTTCCAGTTTTTGCCATGCCCACAAGAGGGCATCCATCCATGTTTTCCGTGCCGAGAAAATAAATGATGCTTTGTCTTTCACAATGGGGCTTTCGAATGTGTAACGCCCGGCAATGGGGCTTAACGAGAATGTCCCGGTTTTCTCTTTTATATTCCCCTCTTTCATGCTAATATCCAAAACCGAGCTCAGCCTCCCTCCGAAACGTGCGGGCAGCCCGCCCTTGTATAGTTTAGCATCTTTTATGGCATCGTTGTTAAACAGCGACATAAAGCCCCAAAGGTGGTTTACATTATAAACGGGTACGCCATCAAGTAAGATCAGGGTTTGGTCGGGGCTGCCGCCACGGACACTAAAACCGGTGGAGCCCTCGTTGGCAAACGACACGCCGGGTAGTAACCGGATAGCTTTCAGCAGGTCGGGCTCGCCAAGCACCGCCGGTATTCTTTCAACCTCTTTCGAACTGATACGGTGCATACTCATGGTCGGCGACAATAAAAAATCTTCTTTAGCGGAAGCTTTCACTTCTACTTCGCCAACTACATTATTCGCCAATAGTTGAATATTAATGGCCGAATCATTCGCGAGGCTGAGGTTTAATACCTTGTGTTCAAAACCTACATACCTGAAAACCAAAGTTAACCGCCCGGCAGGGGCAGTTAAACTGAAAAACCCATAATTGTTACAGGAAGCGCCCTTTTTTAATTCAGGGGCGTAAACTGTTGCCCCGGCTAACCGTTCGCCCGTTGCACCATCGGAAACATACCCGCTAATGGTAATGTCATTCTGAGCCACTGCTGTGATAGCCATTGCAACACTCAAAACAAAAAATAATGAAATCTGCTTATGATAATGCTTACCCATTCCTTACTTTTTTGAGGAAAACTTTAGAACAACTATTTACCGCACCAAAAATCCCGGTGCCACCGTGTATGTTTGAGTAAACAGGGAAGGGGGAATATATCATGGGTAATTCCTCGGCATACAGGTCCATTTCTTCAAGCATCAGGCTCGATTTCATGTATTTATCCAGGTGGTAGTCAACAGAGAGCAGGAAGACTTCGTGCGGGAAGTTAATACCTTCAGGCCAAAAAACAACATCAATACCATCGCCTTGTAAGCCATTATCTTCAAGCCGGAGGTAATAATCATATTCAAATCTATATCCCCCGTTCTGGCTAATCCTTTGGTTAAAATCATCGGCATATAGGTAATTGGAATGTAAAGTGTAGGCAATATTCTTTCTCATATCATCCCCAATTCTTTCGTAGCCTGTCGCTGAAATCCAATAATAGTTGTCCTTATCGGGATCATCATTAAAGCTTACTTTATAATGACTGCCATACTCTACCGGATAAACCCGTTCAAATATTGCATTGGCAGATCTTGGCATTATGGTTTTTGCCCAAACTGTAGTGTTTTCAGATACCGCCTCAATTTTATATTTTTTGCCGGGCTTTGGTTTTATTGGCAGGATGTAGGCACTGCTATCACTCCATGAAAATACCCCAACAGCTTCACCCTCTTCAAAAAGTGTTATTTCTGCATCCTCTATAGATTCAAACCCATTATCCGCCGAGACAGGTTTTGATCTTGTCAGCCAGGCAGTTATGGTGTCCTGTCCTGTATTCAGGATACAGTTCAATACCACGGTTGGATTTTCCTTCCTGAAATTTAGTTCTACATTTTCGGTGCAACTAAAAACAGATACCAGGAGGGACAGATAAAAAAATATTAGGATTACTTTCATTAACATTACTTTTGGATTTATACATTATTTTGGATTTTTCCT
>JAADGO010000107.1:16974-17672 GCA_013152355.1 Chlorobiota bacterium | reverse complement strand
GAAGCCCTTGTTTCAGCCACTGTTATATTAAACTCATCCAGCTTCCCTTCCTGCTTTAATTTAATCAGGACTGCCTGGATTTTGTTAAAATATTCTTTATAAAGCTGCTGTTTACGGTCGTAGTTTATTTGCATTTCCAGTGTATCTAACTGTCCGTTTGTAAAGACCTCTCCCTGCACGATAAAAAACTGAGAGCCACTTGAACGTTTCCGGGGGTTCATCTGGTCGGGTTGGCGGGCTGCAGACAGCGCACCTTTTTTATGGAAAAATTTTGGGTTGAATTCGGCCGGGATGGTATAACCCGGACCGCCCATCCCTAACCTTTTGCCTGGCTCAGCTCCTTTAGAACCGGGGTCGCCTCCCTGGATCATGAAATTTTTCATTACCCGGTGAAACAACTGCCCGTCATAAAAATGTTCATTCGCAAGTTTAATAAAATTGTCCCGGTGTTTTGGTGTTTCATTGAATAATTCAACAACAATATCTCCAAAGTTGGTGCTGATTAATACTTTTTTATTTCCAATGTTCTCAGCGTTGCTACATGAAAAGCCAATAGAAAGGGATAATAGTAATATGGCCGCTTTAGTCCAATTCATATTTCTTATTTTTAGATGAAGGATGAAGAATGAAGGATTAAAGATTAAAAATTAAGGATTAAGGATTTATGTTTTCTTTTGTTGTATTAAATTATTTTTCAT
>JAADGO010000107.1:0-16964 GCA_013152355.1 Chlorobiota bacterium | reverse complement strand
ATTTTTCATCTTTAATTTGCTTACTTGCTTATCAAAATCAGATACTATTTTTTGGGTTTTATTAAATTTGTCATATTCTTCAAATGCTTTTTGTTCAGCTTTTGCTTTCGAGATTCTACCAGCATTATCTAATACTTTATATTCGTTAAATTCCAGGAATTTATTAACACTACCGGCAAATTCTTCCATTGTAAAAGAGATTCTGTTTTCAATAATATTTTCAATGTAATCGAAAAATCCTGAAATTGTCCGCTCTAATTTTTTTATCTCTTTTTCGTTTAGATAATTTTTGGCAATATTAGTATCCGATTTAATAACTCTTCCGTCAGGTGCGGATTTCCAGGTTTTTAACCCCATGAAATCTTTGTTTGCATTGGCATTTTTGTAAATTATTTCAGCAGCAGTTTGCCCTGTTATGGCAAAATGAAATTTATTTTGAACTGTTGCGTAAAAATTTTTGGTGGTTTGTGATTTCGGGTCATAGTCAATACTGCATTCGGCAAAAATATCGGTGATTTGCTGATAAATTCTACGTTCGCTTGCCCGTATCGAACGAACTCTTTCCAACAACTCCTGAAAATAGTCTTTACCAAAATATTTTCCGTTTTTTAATCGCTCATCATCAAGAATAAAGCCTTTTATCAAATATTCTTTTAGTCTTTCTGTTGCCCAAATTCTAAATTGTGTTGCTTGTGCGGAATTTACCCTGTAGCCTACTGAAATAATGGCATCGAGATTGTAATATTTAGTTGAATATCTTTTACCATCATCGGCAGTATGTTCCAAAATGGAACTAACTGAATCTTCGTTCAATTCATTTTCTTTAAAGATATTTCCAAGATGCTTTGTTATAGCAGGGCGTTGCACCCCAAACAGTTCTGCCATACGCTTTTGCGTTAGCCAGATATTCTCATCATGAAAAAATATTTCAACTTTTACCTTTCCATCAGGAGTGGTGTAAAGAAGAAACTCTGTTAATTCATCTTTTATTTTTAATTTATTCTTATCATTTATTCTTATCCATAGACTACTCACCAAAAATAAAATTTAAACAGTCTCATTGTGTTTTGCATCAACTCCCCAAAATGTAAAAATATAAAATATTCCACAGGTATAGCCAATAGCTATATCGGGGAAAGATTTTCCTGCCAACGAAAAGGTTACTTAAATAAATTTCTCCCTCCTTTGCAGGTTATAAAGCCCGAAAAGGATGCTCACTATTATCCCGACAGAAAGGAAAATCCGGTTTTTGATAATTACTCCCTCCCATATTATTTCATTAAAATTATTGGGGATATTGAATGGGTTTAAAAAAATATTCCACTGCGAACGTTCGAGGGTATCAGTTAAAATGAATAAAGCAAATCCGATCAGAATCATTATTGCAGCCGTACCGTAACCATTTCTAATAACCGAGGAAAACATAAAAGAGAGGCTGCCAAGGAAAATTACGGGGAACATTAATTGCCCTGCAATTTCAAATGTGCTTACCGGAGCCAGGAAAATGGAGGAGAGCCAGGAAAACAAAACAAGCAGGATGAATATTAACAGGTAAGTTATCAGCAACCGTAACAACCATATTTTATAGCGGTAGTTCGGTATTCCGAACAATATTTCAAGCATCCCGGCATCTTCATCATTTTGTATCCCAAATATTGTTGGATAAAAAATCAGGATTATTCCCGGGAAAAGCAAAATGCCATATACAGAGGCTTCATTTAAGGTATTGCCATTGTAAACAAAAAGGAGCGAAACCCCAATAAAAAATCCTAATGAGAACAAAAAGAACCATATAAACCGGCTTGCAAAAATTATCTTCATGTTGTACTTTACCATTTTAACAACGATAGCCGGTATATCCTGTAATTTATTTGATGGTTTCATTTTAAACACATTTACTGTCAATATAAAATAATATTAGCTTATCCCTTTCAGCAAACACAAATAGGCATCCTCAAGATAAGGCTGAACGGGGATTGCATCTTCAACAGGTTTTTCAGATGAGATACACCTGACTTTGATATTTTCCCCTTCGCGTATATGGTGGACGACCATTTGTTTATTGGCAAAGTCATCGAATTCGCGGGCCGGGATCGTGAACGACCAAACGAAACCTTTGCCAAGAGAGATCATTTCCTGTGGCGTCCCGGTAAATTTAACTTCTCCTCTGCTGATGACTGCCACCCGGTTGCACGAACTCGAAATATCTTCAATGATATGTGTTGAGAAGATAACGATTCTTTCGCGGCTCAACTCAACCAACAGGTTCCTGAACCGGATACGCTCACGTGGGTCGAGCCCTGCCGTTGGCTCATCAACCACCAGTATCCTGGGGAGGTTCAGCAATATCTGGGCGATCCCGATGCGTTGCTTCATCCCTCCTGAGAAAGAGCCAATCTTTTGAGCCTTTTTATCATATATATGGACTGCCTTTAATACAAATTCCAGCCGTTTTTCCCGGGCCTTTTTCCCGCTGATCCCTTTTAGAATAGCCTGGTAATCCAGGAATTCCCATGCTGTCATGTTTTCATAAGTGCCAAACTCCTGTGGCAGGTAGCCAATTAAACCCTGTAGTTCTTCCCTGTATTTCTGCGTATCCAAACCATTGATATGTATTTTCCCGTAGCTTTGGTCAAAAATTCCGCAAATAATACGCATCATAGTTGATTTTCCTGCGCCATTCGGCCCGAGTAACCCGAACATCCCCGTGCCAATATCCATAGAAACGCTGCTTAAGGCTTTAAAAGGGTTCCTTCGTTTGCCAATAACCGGTATTTGCCTCACCAACCGGAAATACCCTCTTCGTAGTGTGCCAAACCTACCCGAAATCCTGTCGATGTTAATATTTTTGCGGGCCAGGTATTCAGAGGTTACATATACAACCAGGCAAAGTAACCAAATAATGGCAACAAAAATTACCATGCCGGGGTTATCCCATTTTTTATAAAATACCAGGAGGAATACCAGTGGAGTAGCCCATATAAGGATGCCCCTGGCCACTTTCCGCAGTTTAAGGTAAACTTTTTTCCCACTGGATTCATATTTATTCAGGAGCGCCTTCTCGGCAGGTTTCCATACGAGCAGCAGCATAAAATAGGCGAAGTGAGAAAGGATAAACATCCAAAAATTGTTTTCGATATAGATAAAAATAAAGAAGAGGAGAAATCCCAACAAAGGTATCTGCCAGATCAAATCATAAAAATCGCGGGCTTTTTTATAATCTTTTTTTAATCCTGCCCGTTCACGTATTTTAAGCCCCCCTTTCCATTCTCTTTCAAAGCGGCTACTGCGGTCGTATATCTTTACCAGGTTACGGATTTCAATTTTTATCGGTTCATTGTCACCAATCAATTTCAGTTTTGCATGCCTCAAACTGGCCATTATAAAATAGGTAACTCCTGGGATCAGGAGCACCAATAGTACGATGTTTAGCAATTGCCACACAAAACTATCCACTTCATAATAAGTGTAAGCAATTCCCGCAATGAACAGCCCCCCATGGAGTACTTTAATTTTCCAGTTGAGCGAATTTATCCAGTTGAGCGAATTTTCAAGCCCTGCATAAAGAGTCGGGATAAAAATTAAAGTAAGCACAGTGCTTAATGCCAGTCCTCCGATAACGGTGATTGCAAAAGGAGCCCCAATGGCACCGACATATTCCGCCTGTCCCATTGCCAGAGGGAACATTGCCACTATTGTAGTAATTGCTGTAATCAGGATGGGGCGGACTCGTGATAACCCGGCTGTCATTAAAGCCCGCGATTTCCTGAAGCCCCTCTTTCGGAGGATGTTGGTAAAATCAATTAAAATAATGCCGTTGTTGACCACTATTCCCAGCAATATCAGGAATCCTGTAAGGGTGTTTGCATTGAAAAGGCTGTTTCCTGTAAAAATTAAAGCCAGGAAAGAGCCGATTGCTGCCAGAGGGATTGAAAACATCAGGACGAACGGTGTTGATACAGATTCGAAAACCGATGCGAGCACCATTAGGATGAGTACAAAAGCTGCTGCAATCAGGAAGTAGAATTCATTTAGTTCATTTTCTTCATGGATCACTTCAACAGCAACCCCGGAGGGGAGTTTATATGCACTTACAATTTCATCGACCTCTAAGCGGTAAGCCTCTAATAGGTCTTTTGATTCTTCTGATTCGCCTACAAAACGGTAAGTTACTTCAATTTGTTTTTCCTGATTGACCCGTGTAATACTTGACATCCCTTCGGCATAGACGATTTCAGCTAAGTCCTGAAGGTCGTATAAACCTCCTGACTGGCCGCTTATCTGCAAAGAGCGCAGGTCGTCCATGTTTTTATCCTGCTCTTTTTCAGCATCCTGTTCTTTAATAGTAATATCGTATTCTTCGTTGCCCTGTTTAAATTTTGCGCCCGAATTAAATTCTTTTGCGAAAGAGTTTAACTCTGAAGAGATATTGTTGAGTGTTACACCATATTCAGTCAACAGCATTTGGTTAAAAAGGAGGTGTACTTCGGGGCGGTTTGAAGCAACGCTAATATTAGCACTCCGGATTGATTCAAGGTTTTCAAGGTAATATTCAAGGTCTTCGGCAACCCCCTGCATTATTTTGAAATCTTCGCCTTTAATTACAATCCTTTCCCGGTTGGAGCCGATTCCCATGAGGCGGCTAAAGTTTTCAGTGGGATTATTCATTCCCCGCCCTCTGAAGCTTTGGCCTGAAGCCGGTTGTGTCATTGTTACATCAGCATTGTTTATGCCGGTTACTTTCGACTCAACTTCCGATTTTATTTCTGCGGCCTTCCTCCCGGCAATTTTTTCAAAGTCGTCTTTAAGCGTAATGGTAACAACTGCTTCTTCTTCCTGTATTTTGGAAATAACATCTTCTTTTTCAGCAATATCTTTAACTCTGTTCTCCACTTCTTTTACAACCAGGTCGGTAGCTTCAAGGGTCGAACCTGTTGGCATGGCCACATAAACATTGAAATGGTTCTCGTCTACCTCCCGAAGATTGTTGACACTCATTGCCAAAACAATAAAAGTGGTAAGGAAGAAAAGTACCAGTACCCCAACGATGGTTCGTGCCGGATTCCGCAAACTACCTTTCAGTAACAAGATATATATTTGAATGACCCGGTTGTTTGTGGTTACTTTTTCGTAAAAGATATTGTGCGCCATGCTCCTTTCCAACAGGTAATGCGTTGCCATCGGAATAAGCAGTAATGCAACCAGCAACGATACGAGCAGGGTGGAAATTATAGAAACGCCAATGTGTGTTCCTATAATTTTTATCATGTATTCCGAAGAAAATATAAAAGGCAGGAAAACGATTATGGTGGTCAGGGTAGCGGCAAAGATAGACCTCCAGACCTCTTTTGTCCCCTGTACTACTGCTTCGGTTGGCCCCAGGCCTTTGCCAGAAAGGCGGTAGATATTTTCTAAAACTACAACACTATTGTCGAGGAGCATACCAATGGCAAGGGCCATCCCAACCAGGGTGAGGCTGTTGATAGAGATACCAAAAGCATAAAAGAAGTTGAATGCCGTGTAAACCGAGATCGGGATTGCCAGTGCAATAAATGAGATAATCCGCAGGTTCTTCAAGAACATCCAAAGCACAAAAATTGCCAAAAGCCCCCCAATCAGAGCCAGTCGGATAATCTGGTTTATGTTTTCCTCCATCGTTTCAGCCAGGTTTGACTGGACAACGATAAGGATATCTTTTGATTCGAGTTTTTTGTTCAATGCAGCAATTACTTTTTTTGCTTTATGCGAAAGGTCGATAAGGTTTGACTGAGAGTCGCTGACCAATAACACTGAAATTGCATCTTTCCCATTTACCCGGCTGTAAGTTGTCTCTTCTTTTACACCAAAATATACTTCAGCCACATCTTTCAATAATATAGGGCCTTCAGCCAATTTTATATTTTCAATGTCGCTTACATTATTGTATTCTGCCGAAACATGCACAAAGAATTGTTTCTGGAAATCGTGTAAATACCCGCAAAAAGTCCGGGTTTCTGAGTTTCTGGACAAAGCCTCCCTTATTTGCGAAGGTGTAATACCGTATGCTTTGCAGGCATTCATATCGAGCAACACCTCAATGGATTTTTCCTTCCCTCCATAGACGTTTACAGAGGCAATCCCGTCAATATTCTCCAGTTCATTTTTAATTTCCTGGTCAACAATATTCCTGACCCTGTCGACCCCTCCTGACCCTCTCACCTGCAATTCCATAAACTGGTTGGTAAGTTGCCTGATATTTACTTTTGTTACGGTTACTAATAAAGTTCTCATCCAGGTTGCCGCTTACCTGGTCGATCTTCTGCTGAAGTTTCAGGTAGGTATATTTGAAATTGATATTTTTTTTGAAATTAACGGTAATAGTAGCCTGCCTGCTATTTATGAACGACTCCGTACTTTCAATCCCCTCCATGGTGCCGATTGCCCCTTCAATTGGGACGACAGCCTGGTTTTCCATATAATTCGGGTCGACCTCGATCCGGGAACTAATTTGAACGAACAACATGGGAAGTTCGGCATCGGGCATCAATTCAACAGGCAGCCGTTTGTATGATACATACCCCAGCATGGTGAGCCCGAGAAACAACATGCTGATAAAAACTTTCCTGTGTATGATGAATTTCATTTATTCTTTTTTTAGGACACCGTTGACGCCTATTAAACAGTCTCTTAAGGATTCTTAATAAAGAGGTTCCTGAACCGGTCCAGTATGTCGTACATACATGGAATCACTACCAGGGTCAACAGGGTTGATGTGACTAACCCGCCAATTACAGCCAGTGCCATTGGTGCCCTCAATGAAGCACCCTCCCCAAATCCAAAAGTAAGTGGCAACAATGCCAGTATTGTTGTTAAGCTGGTCATAATAATCGGCCTTATGCGTTGCTGCCCTGCCAAACGTATTGCTTCGCCCCTGCTTTCCCCGTCCTTCTTCAGTTGGTTGATCCTGTCAACAAGGATAATCGAGTCGTTTACGGCAATGCCCACCAGCATAATGATACCGATGATTGCCATAATATTCAGGGCATCTCCCAGAATAAAGAAGGTAAGGATACTACCAACTACCGCAAGAGGAATTGTAAGCAGGATTGTAAATGGGTGGATGAGCGACTCAAACTGGGAGGCAAGTACCATGTAAACCAGTACGACCGACAGCAATAAAGCAAAACCGAGGTTCTGCAATGACTCCTGCCGTTTCTCCTCTTCTCCCGTTACCTGAATCCTGTAGTCGGGAGGCAGAGTGATAGTGCCGATGGCATTCCTTACTTCTTTTGAGACATGCTCCAACGCCAGCCCTCTGTTCATCTGAGCCGTCACTTTCCCAATCCTGTTCTGATTCCGCCTGAAAATTTCTTTAGGAGAAACGCCATAACTAATATCGGCTACTTCGGTTAACCGGAACAGCTGCCCTCCCGACCGTATGGACAGCTGTTCGATTTCTGATAAGCTGCGTTTGGGCAGTTTGATGGTAATATCGTGCATTTCGCCGTTTTTTTCCAGTTGCCCGGCATTCTTCCCTTCCAGTTGTTCCTGAATCTGGGAGATAATGGTATTTACAGAAAGGTTGTAAATCCCGGCCCGCTGGCGGTCGATCTTCACCTCAACCTCGGGAGCCCCTGCCTCAATGGAGGTCTTGACATTATAGAGCCCGGGGATATTAACCATTTTCATTTTGACTTCTTCGGCAAGGCTTTCTATCTGATCCAGGTCCTCGCCTCTGACTTCAACAACGACAGGTGCCTCATCGGTTCCTAAAATCGATTTTAAAGCACTCTCTTCTTTCGAATAACTAACCTCTAATCCTGGAATCCCTTTGGTGAACCGGCCAATTATAGCTATTACATCATCAGAATTCATCTGCGAATCTTTGTTTAAAATAATTTTTATTTCGGCAGTGTTCTCTCCTTCAAATATCGACAGGACATCGCTCTCAATGCCTGAGCCTGGCCCTGCATGGCTGTATATTTTGTCAAGGTTCTCACCCAGGTAGCCGGTCAGGATTGATTCTATATTCTTTACTGTCGATTCGGTCCTTTCCAGTTCGGTGCCTTCAGCAAGTTTTAATTCAACGGAAAATTCTTTGGTTTGGGTTTGCGGCATAAATTCAGTCCCGATGAATGGGACCAGCAACAATGAACCTGCTATCAGGGCAATGGCAATAATGATAATAAGCCATTTGATTTTAAGTATTTGAGTCAGGAAATCTCCGTACCAGCTCATTTTTATTGACCTTCTCCCGACAGGCGATGGTTTGTTTTTATAAAAACGGTGGTACATTACCGGGATTAAGAAAATAGCAACAGCCAGTGACGACAAAAGTGAGAATGCCACTGTCCACGCCTGGTCTTTGAATAATTCACCCGAAGCACCGTGGAGGTAAACAATAGGCAGGAACACAATAATTGTTGTAAGGGTGGAAGCTGTAATTGCCCCTCCTACCTGAGATGTGCCGGTTATTGCGGCCTCTTTTACATCCATGCCATTTTCATGATTCCTAAAAATATTTTCGACAACCACAATGGCATTGTCCACCAGCATCCCTGCTCCCAACGCCAGCCCCCCAAGTGTCATAATGTTTAAAGTGAGGTGGTTAAAATACATCAGGTTGAATGTTGCTACAATGGAAATTGGAATTGCAACACTAATAATTATGGTTGTCCCCATCCTCCTCAGGAAGAGGAATAATACAATAATTGCAAGGAGGATGCCTATTAAAGCTGTTCTTTCAACTTCTGAAATAGCGGCACTGATAAATTTCCCCTGGTTGCTTACAACCGTTAGTTGGTAACCCGGCAGTGCTTTCCTTATCTGGGCGAGGGTTTTATTGGCCTGTTCAACAGCTTTGACAGTATTGAATTTTGTCTCTTTATAAATTGAAAGGCCAATGCACCGCTTGCCATTTATCCTGACAATATTGGAAGGTTCTTTATTTGTAAAACTAATGGTGGCAACATCTTTCAGGAATATTGGAGCCTTTTCGGTAGTATTCTTTTCGGTAGTTGTTGATACAACAGGCTCATAACCGATAATGAGGTTTTCAAAATCATCGACATTCTCAAGCAGGCTTACCCCTTTTATAATGTATTGCAGCCCCATTTCACTGATTCTCCCGCCCGATACATTCCTGTTAAAGTTTTCAATTTTTTGACTGATAACATCCAGCGTAAACCCGAATGCATCAAGCCGGTAAGGGTCTGTTTTTATAACAACCTCTCTTTCTTCCTGCCCCGACAGTTCTACTTCTGCAATCCCTTCGAGCCTAACGAGTTCGTTTCGGATATAATTTTCCGCTACCTTCCTGACCTCATTCATGTCGTCAATCCCGGGGTGAGTCAACCCGACCAAAAGAACAGGGGACATATTGGGGTCGTGCTGGGTAATTTCCAGGTTGTCGACCTCAGAATTCTGCATGAGGGTATTAAGTGCTTTTTGCAAATCGAGGAAAGCTTCGTCCATGTCTTTTCCCCAGGTATATTCAACAGTTATTTGTGCCGAGCCCACTTTTGTAACCGATGTTACCTGAATAACATCCTGCTGCCTGATGGCAAGTGCTTCGATATTCTCAACGAACTGTTTTTCCATCTCTTCGGGAGGGCGTTCGCCGGATTTTACCTCCACAAAAATACGGGGAGAATTCAGGTCGGGGAACAGGTCAACACCCAGCTTATTGTAGGATATATAGCCCAAAAGTACTACCCCCAGTACCACCATCAGGATAGTAACCGGGTAATCGACAGAAAATCGGGTTAGTTTCTTCATAATGCTTTATATATTAAACGCCTGACAGCTAGAATATTAACGTATGACTTTTACTTTTGAGCCGTTTCGAAGAGTTTCAAAGCCCTTTACCACAAGGCGGTCGTTAAACTTCAGTCCATCAATAACCTCAATCATACCTTCATTCTCAATTCCTGTTGTTATCCGGCGTTCACGGGCGGCACTCCGCTCAACAATATATACCAGTTTACCCCGGCTGGTTGATACCACTATGTCTTTCGGAATAACTATTACATTATCCTTTTTTGAAATAATAATACCGGCTTTTACAAACATGCCCGGGCGCAAATTCAGTCCGGGGTTATTAATCGAGATGTTGCCCTTAAATGTCCGTGTTTCGGTGCTGATGGCCGGCGACAGGTCGGCAACGGTACCCTGAAGTGTGTCATCGGGGAGTGTATAACTTGTCACCCATACTTTTTGGCCTGTCTTTACATCGGCAAGGTTTTTTTCCGGCAGGTTAATCTCCATATACATTTTATCGTAGCTCATCAGGCTGGCCATTAATACACCACTGGCAACCCGGGTGCCGGGAGTATAATAAGGCAGGTCCACAATAATCCCGCTAAAGGGAGCAACAATTTTCATGTCTTCCAACTTGATTTTTGCTATTTCGTATTCGTATTTTGCATTGGTTAGCGAAATTTCGGAATTGCGTAGCTCCCTTAAAGTAACCCCGCCCTTTTTATACAGCGATTTCTGCTTTTCATATTCCTGTTCCGAGATTTCCAGGTTTAGCCGTTTTGATTCAATAGCAATGCTGTTGACATACTCATCGTCTTCCAGTTTAATAATTTCCTGTCCGGCTTTTACTTTGCTGCCCAATTTAAACAGGCTGCCTGTTGCCGGGTTTCTTAATAAGTTGTATTCACCTGCCACCTTCGAACTTAACTCGGCTTCGAAGGTAGCGTTTACTGTTCCGGTGGTATTGATTATTTTCCGGATAGTCTGAGGTTTGATATCTTCAACTGAAACCGGGACAGCCAGTTCTGTTTCTTCACTTTGATTTTGATTGTTGCAACTAACTATTGCCCCAAAAGCAATAGTAATCATTAAGATGCGTATCGATTTCATTTTGTTTTCAGGTATTAATTGTGTCCAATATATAATTCGTTGGGTAAAATCGCTTCCCCTTTTACAAAATCGTAAAGAGTCTGTATTTTTAAATTGAGCAATTCTATTTTATAGTTGATAAGAGATTGGTAATATGCTATTTTCTTCTCTGAAAGCTGTGTTTGGTACAGGTTCAGGTCCATCCCGGTCAGGTCGCCGTTTTCATACCTTTCCAGGTTGATCTCGTAGGTTAGCTGCGCATTTTTTTCATTTTGCCTGGCAATTTCAATCTGGGTCAGCTGGTTTTTTAAACTCCTGTAAACCTGCCTGATGCTAATGATGATTTGATTTTTTTCATCGGAAAGGCTGAGTTCCTGTGTTTTTATTGTTGCCTCCTGGGCTTTTATACGTGCCTTTTTTTCACCCCAGTCGAACAGTGGGATGTTAAACGAAAGGGCAACCTGAGGGTTTTTTGTAGGGTTATCATAAACCTGGCTTAGTTTTTCGTTATCGCCAATAATCCCAAAGGTTAAATTAATATCGCCTCTGAATTCATTCAAAGCCTTCGTCCTGATCAGTTCGAATTGGCTTGATTCAATATCGATTTCCCGCTGGCGCAGTTCCATCCGTGAACTTAACCCATGGTCGATAGCTTTTTGCAGGTCTACAGGCACGGGGTTTGCAGCCACATCGGCCAATACCATCACATCTTCCATTAGGTTCATTCCAATGTTCAGTTTCAACTGGTCTTTTGCATTTTCATAATCAACATCACGGTTTTGAAGGGTTGATTTAGCCGTTGCCAGGTTCAATTCTGCCTGGTACAACTCTTCTTTAGCTGCCAGTCCTGCTTCAACTTTGTTTTTTATGATATTGTAACTTTTTTGTGTATTGGCCAATTCATCTTTTGCAATACTTTTGTTCATCTGTGCCATGTACACATTGAAAAAATACTGCGTGACATCTTTTTCAAGGTTCAGGCGCTGGATGGCATAACTGATATTGGCATTTTCGTAGTTTAATTCCAGTTCTTTCAATTTCATTTTAAGCTTATTGTAAGTAAAAACAGGCTGTTTGAGGTTAAGGTACAGGTTGTTTGTAAAAGCTATGTTTTTTGATAAATCCCCCTGGAAGGTTGAGTTGCTGTTTTGCCATCCAAACCTGTTGATCAGCGAAATGGTACCATCTGTTACCAGAATTGGTTGTTCTACCCTGAAAGAGGCATTTGATGAGAATGTTTCATTGGTGTACCATTGGGAATACCGGTTGTCGAACCTACGGGTATTTGAATAATTAGCAGGAGAGATATCGAGGCTGAACCTCGATTTCAAAGCAGCCCTCTGTGCAACCAGGTTTTGTTGGTAGCGTTCGAGGTTCAGTAACGATCGCTTTATATCCGGGCTGTTGGTTTCCGCAAATTGAAGGGCTTTCTCAAGGGTTAAAACCTCTTGTGCCTGTAGTGTAATTATGCCAAACAAAATGAATATAGTAAGGCAAATTTTGTTCGTGAAGTTTTTTGGTTGTAATGTATTCATATTCCTTATTTAGTTGTTTACTATAGCTTGACCAATTTTACGGCATCGGCAAATACAACGCGAAGCGTTGATTTATCCGAAAGTTCTATTTTTGCGATCCCGGGAGAGAAATAGTACGACCCGATCAGGTTCCAGCCGGATTCGGCATTATGGATATCAAGGGTCTGTTGTTCCACTCCGTCATCGTGGTAAATTGTGAAAGTATATTCGCCTTCTTTCCCACCTCCATGCCTCCTGAAACTCCTCTCTTTGTAAACATAGTAATACACATCGTAATACGAAGCCTCTTTTACCGGCACATTCCAGGTTGCCTTCTGTTTGCCTTCGCCTGATTTTATATAGTATGCCGACCTGATGTATTTTCCATAATAACCGGAGTTGGTAGTGTTGGTCCATTTTGAAGGAGGCCGCCAGGGGACAAATCCTGAATATTTCCCCTCTTTTTCATCGTTTTTAAGCAGCCATTTTTGTAAAAGGCTGGCGTTGGTATTCTCCGTAACTTCAAAACCCGGGTCTTCGTTATCCAGGATTATCTCGTTTGGTTCGAGCAAGGATACGGGTTTTTCAGAAACTACCTCCTGTTCAACAGGTTTTACTTTGTCGTCTTCTTCTATTTTTGTAAACCGGTGTATGATAAGTTGCGGGATATTTCCTGAAGTAAGCGTATTGATAGACAGCATCCTTGGCTCACTGTTTAGCAGGTAGCTTACCTTTTTGGTTTGATGGGCATCCAGGTAAAGTACCTTGTTTATCTGGTTATTGGGGTTAGGAGTACCTCTGAAGCCTCTCCACATCCTTCCGGGGCCATTGCCAACCCTGAATACCAGCTTTATAATCCCTTCATAATCCGACATATTCGAGGCTTTAAATGAGACCATGGTTTTCATCTGCCCGCCCGATTTAACTTTTACCGCACTGATTGGCGAAATAAGGTATTTGGGTAAACCGATTCCATTAAACCATGTATCCATAAACGGGGCTAATGCAATCCCAAACTCATCGTTTACCATTTTGTCAAATTCATCGAAACAGATGGTTTTAAATTTCGACCTTTCCAAAAGGCGTTTAAGGAATAACCTGAATTTAGCTTCTCCTGCTTTGGTTTGTATCAGGCTGAAAAGTACATCGCCTTTTAGTTTAATAATATTATCAATAATTTTACGCTGTTCGGTATCGGCAAGTAATTCGGCAAATGTTTTGCTCTGCAATGCCATATTGGCTTCCTCATCTTCATTCCCGCCACTCATATTCCGTAAAAAAGCCGAACGCATACTGGTTGCACCCTGGCTTTTCAGGTATGCTTCAAAAACACGGTTAATTACCGGCCATTTATCAGACCTTATGTTGTTCTGGAAATTATATAATTCAGGGAATATAAAATATGGATTGGCATTTTCTTCTGCTTCAAAACCCCCGCCCATAACCATCCTGAAACTCGACCGCCCTTCATCCCTGGTAAAATTACCAAGGAAGTTGTTTAGTGCCCTTTCCTGGTATTCTTCTTCTGAAAGGCTTTCCTTTCGTTGTTTTGCCCATTTTTTTTCACGTTTTATGCGTGTGCCGAAATCCGACTCCTTTAACAAATAACCCTTCTCCTGTAATAAAATCTGTTCCGGTTGGATATATTCCTGTACAGAGGTCCATGTCCTCTCAAACGACTTGAACTGGGCAGGAGTTTCAACAATCGACAACCTGTTGAATGAATAAAGAAGGTTGTATTTACGTTGAAAATCATCAAAACGGGCAGTAATAATTTCAGGAATGCTATCGGCGATATCGGGGAAGTTCCCGGAAAAGAAGTCATGCCCCTTAATGTACCAAACCGCAAAACGGACACTATCGGCATCAAAATATTTTTGTTCGTAATTACCTATCGCTAAAGAGAGTTGGGTTAACGGATATTCCGGGTTAAAAGTAAATTTACCCGGTTCAGTATGAATAACTTTACCCTGTGAAACGGCAGTAAGTGATTGGTTGGTTTCTACTTCAAGGTTGAAATGAATGAAGTCCTGCCTGTGCCATCCGGCTTTTTCAGAGCTATAGGAGATTCCCGGAGATGGATACCAGTTGGCTTCACGTGTCAGTAAAACGTAGTTGGGCTGAATGAATGCAAATCGTTTATCAGTACTTAGTACAAAAATGCCAAATTTTTTGTTACGCGTTTCTTTATCAATATCCAGGTAACAAACTGCTTCATTTATCGAACCGCTATATTTTATATTGATATTCATTGAGTCTCCCGGGGTCAACGGATTTCCACAGTTTATAATAACCAGGTGCTTAATCCTCTCAAAACCCACTTTGCTTCCGTCCTTTTCGACCGAAGAAATATTAAGCCCCGGGTTCAGGTGCATAATTATTTCGGGGAGGGATACCCCTGAGTTATTTTTCAGGAGCATTTGAGTAGCAACCTCTATTTCCTTCCCTTTATGTTTTAATTGAATTTTTTGACTGACAACATCGGCAAAATTATTCCCTGCATATTGGTTGTTTAAGGCAATTACTTCTTCCCTGAGCCGGCCTTCGCCTCTGAAACGTTCAATATGGTTGTATCCGAGGTAAAAGCCAAAAACAATAAACAAAATGCCGGATACCAACGATAATACTGTCATTGATTCTGATTGGGGAAGGCGTTTTAAAAGATAGATAGACATAAGGATAAAACCAATGCCCAGGCTCAGGTAAATACCCCTGTGTATCAGGATTACCTCAAGATTTCCAAATCCGGCTATCCCGGATTGTAGCAGCGGGATGTTAAAAGCCATATAGTCGAAAATGTAATAATAATTGGCGCGAAGCAGAAATAGGGTAATGCTGATATAGCCAAGTATTATAATCATGGTAACTGCCTGGTTTTTGAGAATGCTCATAACAAAAAACGAAAGGCCCATAATGAAAATAAGGGTAGGGATACTGATTATCGCCAGGTAGATGATGTACGAGCCCCAATTTACATCTACTCCTGTTGTAATCAAATTGAAGGACAGTGCCATAACAAGGGCAACAATATTTAACGCCATGAATACCTGGATGTTTCCCAGTGTTTTCCCAATTACATATTCACCATTGGTCAACGGGCGCATGTAAATAACTTCTGTTGTATCCAGTTTTTTGTCTCTTTTCAAAAAGTCGGATGCCAGGAAAACGGCTATCACTGCCTGTACCGTATTCAACATGAGTAGGTTGAAATAGGGAATAGCCGATGGGATTGCGCGGAAAACCCACACGGGCTGGCCTCCATCAGAAATAATGCCCAGGTTCATAAAAAAGAGGATGATAAGAGACAAAATTCCACTAATCCTGAAAAACCAACTCCTGAAAAGGGTCTTCCTTTCGTATTTGGCAATTGATGATATGTTGTATATTGAAAGCATAGTTTAGTTTCTTAGTGCCGGGCAGGCTTATGCGTTAGTCCACTGATTTAGTTTTTTTTCCATAAAATAAACATAGGCATGTTCCAGGTTTGGTTCAATTGGTTCGCCATGGTAGCTGTTAATCTCATCGGCAACAACCTGTACTTCCCAGCCGCCATCAGCGGGGATCGTGGATATTACCGGGAATCTTTCGTTGATTTCAAGGTATTCTGTTTCAGTAGCTTTTAGTAACCATACATGCCCCCTGGCTTCGTTGATTAACTGTTCGGGCGACCCGGAAAAAGCTACCTGCCCCCGGTTTAGCAGAGCCATGTTGTGGCAGGTACTCGAAATATCCCCGATAATATGAGTCGAAAGGATGATGATGACATCCTTCCCGCTGATTTTTGAAAGAAGATTCCTGAACCGAATCCTTTCTTCGGGGTCGAGGCCCGTTGTGGGTTCGTCAACAATAATAATTTTAGGGTCGTTGATTAAAGCCTGGGCAATTCCCAGCCGCCTTTTCATACCGCCCGAAAGCTTGTTGGCATTTCGGTCTCTTGCTTCGAACAACCCTACCTCTTCAAGCATCTGGTCGACAGCCCGGTGCCGCTTGCCGGCACTCCTCATCCCTGACAGGCGGGCTGCGTAGTCAAGGAACTCATACGTTTTAAGGTTGGGGAAGAAACGGAAATCCTGGGGCAAATAACCCAGCATCGGCCTGATTTGCCAACGGTCTTTTAACAAGTCGAGCCCGTTAATAGTTACCTTTCCGCTACTTGGCTTCATTAATGTTACCAGTATGCGCATCAGGGTTGATTTGCCGGCACCGTTCGGCCCTAACAGCCCAAACATCCCGGTGGGAATTTTTAAATCCACATTTTTCACAGCATGGTTCCCGTTCCCGTATATTTTATTTAGGTTCTCAATTATTATTTGCACAGTATAAAATTTAGACGGCTTCTTATAGAATCAAAGAATCAGCAATAGTTTAATTCAAATATGCTTAATTTGATACAATTTACTGATTAAAGTTACTATTTATGATAATTATTCGGCCAAAGCCTGTATTCTTACGATAGGTAAGCCCATAAAAGCAATTATTTGGGGCTATTGGATACTACTGTGAACATTGTCCGCACGGCAACAACGAAGATGATGAAGTTGTTTAAAGTTAAAGTGGATTTTCGAGAGTGACAGATTGATTTTCAGTGGCAAAGCTCGATTTTTCTTGCATAGCCAAAGCTAT
>JAADGO010000212.1:13284-24030 GCA_013152355.1 Chlorobiota bacterium | reverse complement strand
TTCGAGCGCGAAGATTTGCCAATCGGGTTCTGGTCGACAAACTCAACAGTTTCTATTTGCTGAATATCGCCCAGGATAGCATCATGGAGCCAGGTCCGCTCGCCATACCCTCCGTAGAGCTTTGTTAGTGCCGGAGACAGTATTTTTGTAACCAACGAGGATTTGCCCGACCCACTAACGCCTGTCACAACTGTTAACGTATTCAGGGGGAATTTTACATTTATGTTTTTTAAGTTGTTCTCACGAGCCCCGGCTATTTCGATATAATTATTCCATTTCCTGCGGGCAGGCGGCACCTCAATCTTCTCAGAACCGGTTAAGAACCTGGACGTTAAGCTATTCGGGTTATTATTCAATTCATCATGCGTCCCCTGGAAAACTACTTCGCCACCCAGCCTTCCGGCATAAGGGCCTATATCAATAATATGGTCGGCAGCCCTGATAATTTCTTCGTCATGCTCAACCACAAAAACAGTATTCCCTATTTGCTGGAATTTACGCAATACTTTGATCAACCGGTTGGTGTCTCTTGAGTGCAACCCTATACTTGGTTCATCAAGGATATAGATGGAACCGACCAGATTACTTCCCAACGATGTAGCTAAATTGATACGCTGCGATTCGCCGCCGGAAAGGGTAGACGATAACCTGTTCAGGGTCAGGTAGCCTAATCCTACATCATATAAAAAACCGAGCCTGTTATTTATTTCAATTAAAATACGCCTGGAGATTTCCTTATCATGGCCGTTAAGTTTTAATGTTTTAAAGAATCCCTGTAGCTCAACAACAGGCATTAACACCAGTTCCTGTATCGATTTGCCGGAGATTTTAACATAGCCGGACTCTTTTTTCAGGCGGCTCCCCCTGCATTCCGGGCAGGTCGTTTTCCCTCTGTACCTCGACAACATTACACGATACTGGATTTTATAACTCTTCCCCTCCAAATGTTTAAAAAAACTGTTTAACCCCTTGAAGTAACGGTTGCCCGTCCATATAAGGTGCCGTTGTTTTTCTGTCAACTGGTAATAGGGCTTATGAATCGGGAAATCGAATTTTTCAGCACTGTAGATTAGTTTATTCTTCCATTCGCCCATTTTTTCACCTTTCCAGCACGCAATGGCATCCTGGTATACCGACAACGATTTGTTGGGTACGACCAGGTCTTCATCAATACCGATCACTTTACCATAACCTTCACATAAAGGGCAGGCTCCTATCGGGTTGTTAAAGCTGAACATGTGGACAGAAGGTTCTTCAAACTCAATACCATCGGCTTCAAACCTGTTGGAAAACGCCCTGGAAATAGTTTCACCATCTATATAAACCTTTACAATACACTCTCCGTGCCCTTCAAAAAAAGCTGTTTGCAAAGAATCTGCCATGCGGCTTTGCGTATCCTCGTCCAGTCCCGTCATTAACCGGTCGATAACGATATTGCACCCCTCCGGACAAAATTTATTATCCCCCGATTTAATCAGCCCGTCAATCCTTTCAATCCTGCCATCAACTTCAATCCTCGTAAACCCCTGCTGCAGAAGCAATTCTGCTTCTTCGAGCATAGTCCTCCCGTTTTTAGTATTTAGCGGGGAGGCTATAATGAACCTGGTACCTTCAGGAAAGGTATTCAGGTAATCAACAACATCGGTAACATCATCGCGTACAACTACCTGTCCGGAAACAGGCGAAAAGGTTTTACCTATTCTTGCATACAGCAATTTCATGTAATCATAAATCTCGGTTGATGTCCCAACCGTCGACCGTGGGTTACGGGTGTTAACTTTTTGCTTGATCGCTATTGCCGGAGGTATCCCTTTAATATAATCAACTTCAGGTTTATTAATCCTTCCCAAAAATTGCCTGGCATAAGCCGAAAGGCTTTCAACATACCTTCTTTGCCCCTCGGCAAACAATGTGTCGAATGCCAGAGAGGACTTCCCCGAGCCCGAAACACCGGTTACTACAATGAATTTATTACGTGGGATATGTAACGATATATTTTTAAGATTATGCACCCTTGCACCCTGAATATCAATATATTTAACTCCCTTCTGTTTACCTTGCATATTCTTATGATAAAATAATTAAGTGCAAAAAGATTTGTATTTTACATTAAAATGTAGCATTTTTACACAGCGTAAAATTAAAAAATTGTTTTACTTTTCTTAAAACCTGATTGCCTATTGTAGAAACTTTACTTTTTGTTTTTAAATAAAATAAAATAGGAAGTAATGTTCAGAACCAAAACACTGAGCGATTATGAGCTCGTACAAAATTTTATCGAAGGCGATCAAAATTCTATCGAAACCTTAGTCCACCGTCACAAAAACAGGATATTTTCTTATATCTTATTAATTGTGAAGAATCAGGAACTGGCAGAAGATATTTTCCAGGATACGTTTATTAAGGTAATTAAATCACTGAAACAAGGAAGGTATATTGAAAACGGGAAATTCGTTTCCTGGGTGCTTCGCATTGCCCACAACCTGATTATCGACCATTTTCGTAAAGAAAAGAACAACGGGACAATTTCTAATGACAGGTCAGAGATTGATATTTTCAACTCTCAAAAATTCTCTGAAGATAATATTGAAGACATACTGGTTAAAGACCAGATTCTTTCAGAGGTAAAAGATTTGATTAAAGGGTTACCCGAAGACCAGCAGCAGGTAATTTATTTGCGCCATTATATGGGGTTGAGCTTTAAGGAGATAGCCGATCAAACAGGCGTTAGCATAAATACTGCACTGGGGAGGATGCGTTATGCCCTGATAAACCTCCGGAAGCTGATCGCAAAAAAGAATCTCTGCCTGACTGAAAATTAACTTTATTTAACACAATAATACTATGTCATAAGGCGTTTTAAAATAAACATTAACTTTAAATCGCCTATGAGGAATTCTACTTTTATTTACTTAATTAAATATTCTCAGCCGGCACAAGTCAAATTAGAAGAGATAGAGCTTGATACCGGGTTCGAAGAATTGTTAGTCGAAATGGACAATGAAGATTTTTCACCTTCAAATAGCTCCATTGACAAGATCTTGAGTTTTGCCTGTTCATACGACATCTTAGAAACAGAAGTAACAGGTTTAATTGAAATGAATTTGAATTGATTTAAAATTTCCTTAAAAGAACCGGATTAAATATCCGGTTTTTTTTTGACTGCAACAGTAAAAAAGATAAATGAAAAAGGCCAGAAGATAACAAAACCTATACCGAACTTTACAAGAGGGCATCATCCAGCAGGGCAAGCAGTGTGTTTGATTTCCTGACAAATTAGAGAAACCCTGTGAAGCAAAGAAGTGACACCGCGGTTTTGCATATACCCCCATACAACAAGAATCATTTAGAATCGAACAGCCCTGGTTCCCTCATTATTAAATGTAGAAGTCGTTTAACTTTAAACACTTCGTAATATGATTATTAATATTTTGTATATTCGAACGCTAATTTAGTCCTGTTAACAGGGGTTGTGTTCAATTATGGATTTTAGTAATGATTGAGGATATCAGAAAAGGTGATATTAAGGTTTTCAAGAAATTCTTTGATGGTTTTTATCTTACACTATGTTTATTTGCAAATAAATATTTACAAGATGACGATGCATCATTAGACATTGCACAGGATGCATTCATCTATTTTTGGAATAAAAAATCTGATATCTACTCAATCCCGTCTGCTAAAGCTTATCTCTTTAAATACGTAAAAAACCGTTGTTTAAACTACCTCCGTGATAAAAAAATAAGGGATAGGGCATATTATGAAGAGCTAGAGTCAGAAATTTACTTTAAGGACACTATTATAGCCCAGGAAACATACGAATTAATATACAAAGCAATTCAGGAACTAACACCCAAAGGCCGGCAAGTGATCGAGCTATCCCTGGATGGTATGAAAAATAAAGATATTGCTGCGTACCTGGATGTTTCAATCAATACGATAAAAACAATTAAACAAAGGGCGTACAGTGCTTTACGGATTAAACTAGGGAAGGATATTTTCCCCTTGTTTATGATGAGTTTTGCTTTAAGGGATTATGAAGTTGTTTAAAGTTAAAGTGGATTTTCGAGAGTGACAGATTGATTCTCAGCCCCGAATACTCGGGGAGCTCGGTTTTTATTGCATTCCGAACACTCGGGATGGAAGGAAAATTAGCTGAAGTCCAATGGAATCAAGATGTTACTCGCAGGTTTTCAATTTGACTTTAAACAACCTCAATCCTTAAGCGGCCGGATGCGATAAACAACTTTAATAAAAAAAATCTAATTTCTTGTCACCCCTTTTCCCCACTTGTGTGCTTATTAAATATATTCACCAGTTATTTTCCTTGATTTGAAATGAGCAAACATAACGGTTATAAAAGAATTGCAGAGTTGATTTTTGGCGAGATTACAGATAATCTTGGTTCGGATGAAATGAAGGAGCTTTATACCTGGATAGGCGGCCGGCCGGAAAACAAAGAACTTTATAATCAAATAAGGAATAGCACTCATTTTCAATCGTGGTATTCCTTTAGGGAGAAGATAGATACTTTGGAAGGATGGAAACAACTTTATCCTTTCATCCGAAAAGAAAAGAAACGGGAACGTAGGCGGGCATTTTTAAAATATGCTGCCATACTATTATTACCATTACTGATTGCCGGGGGATTTTACTACTTCGTTTATCCGGGATATGAGCAGGGAGCTGTACCCCAAACAGTAGAAATCAGGGCAGGTTCGAAAAAAGCGGTATTAATTTTAAATGACGGGAATTCTGTTGTGCTTGATTCGCCTGACGAATTACTTATAACTGAAGCAGATGGGACTTCTATCCAAAAAACGAATGGCCTTTTAAATTACATCAAGCCAGTCAATAAAAAATCAAAGGCACTATTATACAATTCAGTAAAAGTCCCCAGGGGCGGTGAGTTCGATTTAATTCTGGCAGACGGGACCCATGTATACCTGAATTCATTAAGCGAGCTCAAATACCCTGTACAGTTCCTTGGGGATAAGCGTGAGGTTGAACTAACAGGCGAAGCTTATTTCGAAGTAACACATAAAAATGATAACCCGTTCATAGTGAAAACAAAGGAAATGTCAATGGAAGTATTGGGGACTACATTTAACATAAATGCCTATGAGAATACAGGGAAAGTAATAACCACATTGGTGGCAGGTAAAATTATGGTAAAAGGCAATAATAATGAAAACATGAAAGGGCGGATACTAATACCGGAGGAACAGGCTGTTTTTGATATCTCCAGCAAACAATTAGAAGTTATAAAAGTAGATGTTTCCCTCTATACTGCCTGGAAAGATGGGGAATTTATCTTTTACGACACACGTTTGTATGATATTATGAATACATTAACACGATGGTATTCTGTAGAAGCCCGTTTCATGGATAACTCATTAAAAGAACTACGGTTTAGCGGAAGCCTTGACCGCTATGGGAATATAGATTCAATTCTTGACATTATAAAATCAACCAATAAAGTAGAAATAGAAATCAATAATGATATTATTATTTTAAAAAAGAAAGTCTGAAAAAAGGCAGGAGGTGTAACCAGCACCCCCTGCGTAGATCTGCAAAAGCAGAAATATTAGTAGTTTAAATCTAACAAAACAAAGGTATGAAAAAAATTAATGTGGGCTACACTTCCCAAAAGAGAGTGTTGACAAAAAAGTACATCCTTATGATGAAACTAATGTGTATTCTTGTCATGGCCTCTGTATTACAGTTAACCGCGGCAACGAATGAGACTTATTCCCAGACAACCAAAATAAGCCTACGGTTAACGAATGCAAGTCTTGAAGATGTAATCTGGAGTATTAAAAAGCAAACTCAGTTTAACTTTTTCTACAACTCAGAGGATATCCAGGGAATAATAGGGCTGGACATCCAACTTGAGAATGCAACAGCAGAAGAGATTATTTCTGAATGTTTGAAAGGAACAGACCTGTCTTTTGAGATTGTCCATAAGGCAGTTATAATACACAAGGCAAATAAACAGGTTAGGGTATTGCCCGAGATTATTGAGCAACAACCTCAGGAAAAGGAGATTAAAGGCACCGTTAAAGATGCCCAAGGATTACCATTACCCGGAGTTTCTATTGTAGTGAAAGGTACAACCATCGGTATCGTTTCTGATTCTGACGGCAACTTTTCACTTTTGATCCCTGTAGAAGCGAAAACATTGGTTTTTTCATTCGTGGGAATGAAAAGCCAAGAGGTCGATATAACAGGGAAAACCTCTGTAAACGTTGTCCTGGAGGAGGAAATGGTTGGAATTGAAGAAGTCGTTGCAGTTGGGTATGGTACAATGAGGAAAAGCGATGTAACAGGGTCGATTTCATCAGTTAATTCGGAACAACTTATGTCAGGAGAGCCCACTAATATTTTAAGGGGTATGTCGGGGAAAGTGGCCGGAGTCCAGATTACTCAACATGACGGAGCCCCGGGAGGCGGGTTTGATGTTGTTATAAGAGGAGGGAACAGTTTAACAGCCGGCTCATCGCCTTTATATTTAGTCGATGGGTTTGAATTTGCGGGAGACCTAAATGAGCTTGACCCGAATCAGATAGAATCGATTGAAATACTTAAAGATGCCAGTGCAACTGCGATTTATGGCGCCAGGGCTGCCAATGGCGTAATCATTATTACAACTAAAACAGGCAAAATGGGAGATAACAGGTTGGATGTTACTGCCAGTTACGGACTTGCTAAAATGTCGCGTACACCTGAGATACTGACACCCCCGGAATTCTTAAAATATGCCAAGGATTATTATTCAGAGTGGTATCCTTATCAATTCGACTTAGACCATAAAGGTGCAGCCTGGCAGAAAAGAGATGAAAATACACCTTATACAATCTGGATGGATGAGCTTACACAGATTGCCCCTGTAAAAAATGTCTCAATGAACTTTTTGCATGGCTCTGAGAATACCAAATATGGTATTGGCGGGAATTTCCTGAACCAGGAAGGGATACTTAAACGTTCGCTTTATTCCAAACAAGGATTAAATGCTAAAATACAACAGACTATCAATGACAAACTTGAAATTGGGGCTTCGCTGTCATTCACGTTAAGCAAATCGGAAGGAATTACAGAAGATTGGAGTTTCAATGGAATGTTTAAAAAAGCATTGCAAACAACCCCGTTTTTAAGCAAAGACTGGAATTATGGCGATGTTGAGTCAGACCTGGCTGATTTTTACTGGCAAAACGAGAATCTGTTAACCTCATTAGAGGATATTGATACAAAGAAAGACAGGACAACATTGTCAGGGTATATATATTTGTCTTATGAAATTTTCAAGGATATTAAATTCTACACCAGCTATAGCCGCTACCAATTATTTTCAACATCCGGGAGGTTTGTACCTTCAACCACTGCGGCCGGGTTAAGTTCACACGGTTTTGCAAATTATAGCCGCTCTACTGATAATAACTGGTCGTATCAGGCAAGGTTAAACTATAAAAAAACAACTGGCTCGCATAAGATTAATATACTTGCTGCATTTGAGGCAAACGCCTGGGAGTCTGACTATTGGAGCCAGAGGATTGAAAATTACTCAGATGAGTCCCGTGGCTTGAATGATTGGTCGGTTGCTATGCTTCATTACCCCAGCACTAATAGTATTTCAGAATCTACTTTGGCCTCATGGCTGGGCAGGCTTAATTATTCCTATCTGGACAGGTACCTGTTTACTGCATCGTTAAGAGCTGATGGTGCTTCAAAATTCGGGGCGAATAATAAATGGGGCTTATTCCCTTCTGTCGCCTTAGCCTGGAGAATGTCTGAAGAGTCGTTTATGAAAAGTTTATCATTTATAAACAACCTGAAATTGAGGACATCTTTTGGGATAGTAGGCAATAATCAAATCCCAACATACCGTTCTCTCGCGATGATGCAAACAGTTGGGTACACTTTTGGCAATGGTAATTATTACAAAGGGAGGGCTCCATTAAGCCCGGCAAATGTTAATTTAGGATGGGAATCGACCGAACAAGCAAACCTTGGATTAGACCTTGCATTGTTTGACAGCAGGGTTAACTTTATACTGGATTTATATAATAAACATACAACAAACATGCTCCTCGATGTTCAGTTACCTATGTCAAGTGGCTATAGTAAAGCAACAATGAACGTGGGGTCATTAAGGAACAGGGGGTTTGAATTCGCAATCTCCACCATAAACATTGACAAAGAAGTCCGTTGGTCTTCCAATCTTACATTTTCTTTAAACAGGAGTAAAATACTTGACCTTGGGGAATCAACAGAGATGTATTATAGCCGCGGGCAGATTACTAATATGTCTAATAATGAAATATTGGTAAAAAAGGGGTATCCAATTGGGATAATAGTCGGGTATATTGAAGATGGAGTTTTAAATAATGAAGTGGAAATGAAAAATTCCCCTTATACATTAACATACCAGCCGGTTGAAGGATACACAAAATTAGTGGATGTTAATGGCGACGGATTAATTGATGGAAACGACAAGGTGCCAATTGCTTACACTGCCCCATCGTTTGTCGGTGGTTTCAACAATACGGTAGAATATAAAAATTTCGACTTAAGTATTACCATGAGGTATAGCTACGGCAACGATGTGGTCAACCCGAATACTTCTCAACTTACCCGTTCGATACCTACAACAAATAAGCTAAAAATTATGGAAGGTAAATTCTGGAGCCCGCTTCATCCTGAAAATAACCTTAGGATTGAGTACCCTTCTAATGGTTTTGTAGTTAGTAGTATGGTTGAAGATGGGTCGTTTCTTAAATGTGACAACATTGTGTTAGGTTATAATCTTAATAAAGCCCAGTTAAAAAAGATGAACTTTAAAAACCTGAGGGTTTACTTTAATGTCAGTAACCCATTCATAATAACCAGGTATAGTTGGTACGACCCTGAAGCCAATACCTCTAAAGGTACTGTCGGGAAAGTGGGGTTTGGCATTGACCTTGGAGCTTATCCACGTTCAACTACATATACATTGGGTGTAAATATTGGTTTTTAATTATAAAAAATAAATGTTATGAAAATATATATATTTAACGCCATAAGTGTCTTATTAATATTCTTCACATTTGCATCATGTGAAAAATTCCTGGAAGAAGTACCAAAGAAAGAATTATCTCCTGCCAATGCATTTAAAACAGCCCAGGATGCTGAACTTATTGTAATTGGCTGTTACGACCCTTTACAGGCTGAAGCTATATCACAAGGAGAAGCATTATTTAAACCTAATGATATTATGAAAAATATTAAGGATATATATATGCCATTCCCTGATAATGGATACCTTAGAGACCATTGGAGAAGCAGGTACTTCGGAATAAATGCCTGCAATACTGCATTAGACCATATCCCTGATATTGAGATGGACGATGAACGCAAGAATGAGTTGTTAAGTGAAGTATTGTGGATACGTAGTTTCCTTTATTTCGGGCTGGTCAGGGAGTTTGTTAATATCCCTATGCCACTACATGAAACAACAGACCTTGCTAACGTAAATATTCCTCAGGTCGCCCCTGATACTATATATGCTCAAATCATTAAAGATTTAAAGTTTGCATTACAACATTTAGCCCCACAATCGGAAAAAGATTATGGGCGTGTTACCAAGGGGGCAGCACAGGCATTATTATCAAAAGTATATTTAACACTGGGGAGTTTGGAAAAAAGAGATGGGAAAGGAGACGGGAAAGCCTATTTCCAAAAATGTGCCGAGCTATCGAAGCAAATAATTGACTCACATGAATATGGGCTGGTACCTTATTTCCCTGATGTATTCCATTATAAGAATGAAAATAATGAAGAGGTAATATTTGCCGTTAAATATACCTCCGGAGGTATTAATGAAGGAAATAGCATTATACTGCGTGCCGGCATTGGCGGCGGCTTGCCTTCATCGAAAGGAGGAAGCTGGCGGAGTATTCAGGCAACGGTTTATTTCAGCACTATTTGGGAAGAATCTGACAGTATAAGGAAAGATTGGTCTGTTGTACATGTTTTATACGACAAGGCCAAAGATTTATTATATAAAACAGATGATACAAATTCATATCCTTATTGCCTTGGGAAATACAGAGGGTGGCCAACCCCCGAAAATTATAATAAGTGGGATGAGGAAGTTGATGTAATAATATTCCGGTATGGAGAAGTATTGCTTAACTATGCAGAAGCTCTGAATGAAATTAATAATGGCCCTAATTCTGAAGTTTTCTGGGCATTAAACAAAATTAGGGAAAGGGCAAGGTACGTTAATGGAGACCATACTGTATTATTGGATGTCTTCCCTCGTGAATACAGGTATGTTGCTGAAAATGTACCGGATCTAACCCCGGCAGATTACCCTGATTATCAATCTATATTTGATTATCTTGTATTGGAGAGGGCAAGGGAACTTTCAAGCGAAAATAAACGGTGGTTTGACCTGACCCGCTGGGGATTACTCTATGAAAGGATGAAATGGATTGCATACACGGATGATGGGAAAGCCTATCCGGCTACTTTCCCCGAAGAAATTGGAAACTATAAAGCTAATGTCGAACTTTCAAAGTATCCGTATTACGCAATACCTGTTTCTGAAATAGAATCAAACCCCAATCTTATTCAGAACACCGGTTATTAATTAAGTTTTAAATAAAAAAAAACTGAACAAATGAAAAATATTCTATTTTCAATAATCATAATCGTATCCGCAGCTTTATTATTTCCCGGATGCGAGAAACTTGTAGGGTTCGACCC
>JAADGO010000212.1:0-13222 GCA_013152355.1 Chlorobiota bacterium | reverse complement strand
CAATTGAAGGCTATGCTGACAGGTTTGCAATTTACACAGGCGACCCTGGCCATACATATAAAAATAGTTTCGAGGTAGTTACAGAAGGTAAAGTCATAGATAAGGAAGAATTATATTTGCCTGAAGACAGCCTCGCTGCAATAGTTGCAACAGGCTTATACCCGGTTGAAGCAACTAATCTGCTTAAAGGAATTGTAAATCAGGTTTATATCAGTAAAATACAAGCAAGGACCTCTATGAACATCCTGTTACAGGATACAACACTTTATACAGACCTGGCATTGTATCAGATGACAGGTGAGTTTTTAGATTACTTTGTAACAGACTATGGCTTCCTTGAACCTGAAGAGGGATGGTCAACCGGGTTTAACATTGATATAGGCGATAAAAGACTGGAGTACATCTATAAAACCCCGGGCACATATACCGTAACCATAATAGGGACAACCGTTGGGGAAAAGAAATATAAAGGAAGCGGGTATAAAAAAGAAAGAATATTCTCTGCCGATGAATATGATTTAAACCGGGTTGTCAAAGAATATACAATTACGGTCGATTGATACTTTAAACAACTTTTATAGTAGAGAAAAGGTAATAGTTGCGTTGGTTCAACAATTATTATGAAAAATCAAAGTTAACCAGATTTCTCTGGTTAACTTTGATATTATTGCCATAGGTGCTGAATATTACAAATTGCATTCAATTAAAGAATCTGTAAGGAGATAAATAATTTTCTGGCAAAGAACTTAATAATCTAATAATGAATACAAAAAAAAACGTCCTTTGGTGCTTAATGTTAACGCCTGTCATTTGTGGAATTCTTTTTACCTGCCCGCTAAAGGTTTTTGCAATTGAAAACCCCATAATTTTCCCCATTCCCCAACAGCTTAAGATTACTCAGGATAAATTTACTGTGGATGAAACCATATCCATCCTTATCCCTGAAGATGCCAGCAAACACGATATCTCACTGGCCCGCTCCCTGGTGAGAGAGCTAAGTGACAAATACGGTGTGGCTTTAAAAATTAAGACATGCACGAATATTCCAAAGAATGGGAAAGCCGTGTTGATGGGAACCCTGGATAATCCCCTGGTCAGGAAGTATTGCAGTGAGCATAAACTGGAATTAACAGAGAAGAAACCTGGCCCCGAAGGTTATATACTGCATGTTAAAAACAACGTAGTAGTTATTGCAGGGTGGGACGGACCCGGAGCATTTTACGGGTTGCAGTCTTTGCGCCAGCTACTTATGGGCGGAAATGGGAAAAGCATTCAGGGAGTAGAGGTCACCGACTGGCCTAATCTTCCGTTCCGGGGAATAAGGCTGTATATCCCGGGGCCTGAAAACATCGCATTCTTTAAGAGGTTCCTGGCAGATTTTATGGCACTTTATAAGTTTAATAAGATCATTATTGAAGCAACCTGTATGAGGCTGGACAAGCATCCGGAGATAAATGCGGGTTGGGTTGAGTTTGCAAAATATATGAAGTATGCACGCTTAAACCGCATTAAAGGAATCCTTGGAAATATGAGAGATTCGCCAAATTGCGATGCAGGAGACGGCGATATAGTGGAAAAAGATGATGTAAGGGATATCATAAGATTTGCCAATAAGAACCATATAGAAGTAATCCCTGAGATACCTTCACTTACCCATTCATATTATCTGCTAACCCGCCACCCGGAACTTGCTGAACTCCAGGGTGATATCTGGCCAGACACATATTGCCCTTCAAATCCCAAAACGTACGAGTTGTTATTCGATGTGTTTGATGAATATATAGAGGTATTTAATCCTAAATTGATAAGTATCGGCCACGATGAGTGGTGGGGGGCTCCATTGGGTGTATGCCCACGCTGCAAGGGTAAAGATTATTCCCTGCTGTTTGCGCATGATGTTAATATGATACATAATTACCTTACCAGCAAGGGAGTAAAGATTGTAATGTGGGGCGACCATCTTTTAGAGAATAAACGTGGAGTGGGGCCTCAAAACAGAGTCGGTATTACCGGTTACAAATATCAAACCCCCGGGGGGCTCCGTTATTCTGTTGTAGAGGATTCTATTCCGAAGGATATTTTAATTATTAACTGGTTCTGGCCTGATGAGAATAATGATATTACACTGCAACAGTTGGGGTTTAAGCAAATATATGGAAATTTTGAACCTGATATTATCAACTGGGGACGCAGGATAAAACGGGCCGGTGTGATTGGTGGCGCAGCTTCATCATGGGAGGGGACAACAGAATTTAATTTTGGTAAAAACCGGATGTATGAATTCCTTGGTTGTGCCAATCTACTATGGTCAGAAAATTATCCTGAAGAAGAAGCACTTTTAAAGATTGCCCAGGGTATGATGCCGGAAGTGCGAAGTAATTTGAGAGGGGAAAAAGCTCCCAGCGAAGAAAATGACCCTATTGTTACGATAGATATAAGTCCTCATTTTAATATCTCAGCGAAAAAAAATATAGCCGGAGCCGGGATTGGGGTTTTAAAAACCGGGGAATTAAAGTCAGGCGGGAAAATATTTAATCTTGCAAATCCATCCTTAGAATCGGGTAAATATGCAGTTGTTGTTGGAACCGAAGGAGAGAAGAAAAATCCATTTGTAAATGAAGTCAAAGGAATTCAGATAAATGAAGATATCAGCAGCCTGATCTTCCTGCATGCCTGTGCCGTAATGGCGTCCAATAAAAAGTCATTCCGGAAAATATATAATTTTGAGGATACCGCAGACCTTTTAGGATGGTATGAAGTAATCTACGAAGACGGGTTTACAGAAAGCATACCTATACGGTATGGATTTAATATACTCGAATGGGATGCGGAAAGGAGTGACGTTATTAAGGAGAAACTGGCTATGTTCAAGGGTAAGACATGGTATACACAGAATACACTTTGTTATGCTGCCGATGCAATTAATTGTGCTGCCCAAACTCAAAGCCAACCGATAACTTTTTTTGCATTTGAATGGGTGAACAGACGTTTTGGGAAAAAGGTAAAAGAAATTAATTTGAAAGGCTCCACTAAATATGTAAGTGCTGATGGCAGGATTACTCCGAATAACGCAGTTATGCTGATTGCATTGAGTGCTGTAAAGAAAAGGGAGAAATCCCAAATACTCAATAAATGAGGTTTTTTGGACAGACCAAATTGAAAATGATAAAACAATGAAGAAACACCACTTTAAGGATAAAAAAATATAAAAAAAGAGTTAATTTCGGTTCAAATAATTCAAATTAACGATGAACAAAAAAAAGATAACACGTGGCCAGTTTTTAGGGGCTTCCCTTGGACTCTCAATTCTTTCAGCATCTGAACTACGCAGTGGCCCTCTCTTTAACCTGATGGACTTAACACAAGAGCCATTCCAGATGAATGAACAAATTAAGGTAGCACGCGAAGTTGCACTGAATATATTAAAACCAACAAAGTCACAATTGGAACATGGATTGGAACTACACAAGGACTCACTGGTGATTGAACCTTATGGATTCATGCCCAAAGCTGCTGTTGATGGTGCTGCTATTGCCGCAGCTATAAAAGACAATGCGTCTCAGCTTGAATTGCAGGATATGCGTGAGGAAATGATAATGACCCGCTTTGTCAAGAATAAAAGAGAAAGGGACGAATTTACAAATGCATGGAAGGCATCAGGAGTGACATGTATATTCCAGAATGCCGGTGAAGAGGGTAACTCCATTGAGCGGTTGCTCAAACGCCTTGCCCGTTTCACATATTCAACCGACATGATGAGGGATTTTGTCAGCAAAGCTGTTGTCCCCGATGATATTGTCCGGGCTAAAAAGGAAAACAGGCGAGTCCTTTATTTCAGCGGAAACGGTGTGCCATTGCCACAGGATTGGGTATCGGTGGAAGAAGAACTGCGATTTATCAGAGTATTTTTCCAGCTGGGAATCCGGATGATGCACCTTACATATAACCGCCGCAATATGATAGGAGATGGTTGTGGCGAGCCTGCAAACGGAGGATTAAGCGACTTTGGCCATGCCGTTGTTAAAGAGATGAACCGCGTGGGGGTAATAGTGGACATTGCCCATTCGGGCTGGCAGACAAGCCTCGATGCAGCTAAGGCTTCAGAAAAACCGATAGTGGCAAGCCACACTACTGTTGCTTCTATTAATAAGCATTGCCGGTCAAAGCCTGATAATGTGATCAGGGCCATAGCAGATACCGGTGGTTTTATTGGTATTTGTTGTATACCCCGTTTTCTTGGTGGTGACGGTAATATTGCAACCATGATGGAACATATCGATTATGTAGTGAGAAAATTCGGTCCCGACCATGTAGCTATTGCAACAGACCTTGCCTACTCGTCTAAATATTCGGAAGAGGAATACAATAAAATCACAGCAACCAGGAAAGCCAGGACAAGGTGGGAAGCCCTATGGCCTAAAGACACTTTTAAAGAAGAACCTGAGATGCGGCAGAGTATGGCATGGACTAATTGGCCACTATTTACAGTAGGGATGGTTCAGATGGGGTATTCTGATACCGATATACAAAAAATCCTGGGTGGGAATGCATTGCGAGTGGCAAGGGCAGTACTTAATGGTAATATGCCATAAATCCGAACCGGGTGCGGAAGTTTCCATCTTCCGGAATAATGCGGTTACAAACCGCATCACCCGGTACAATCGCCTCCAAAAAGATCGGGACACTTTCATCACACAAACCACCGAAGAAAATCTCAACCTTTTTGCAACCAAACTTATTAAAATGCACCGCGAACCTTTCCTGGATGGAAATCTGTCAGGGCAACAACGAAAAACGATTTTCAAAAAAGATTTTTTCAACCGGCTTGATTTTTCTGATGAAACATTGATAAACACTTCTATTTACACCGATAAGGTATTTAAGTACATCTTGTTTCATGGTCAGCGAGGTTTAACAAGGGAACAACAGGAACAGGAGTTCATGAAAGCGGTAGATGTGATCCTTGGTTCAATCAGCAATAGTGAGGGTTTCACTCAAAGTGAAGCCCTCACTAAAACATCGTTTATGAGTTTATCCTTGATTTTTTAGTCCGTGGTTTTGAAAAACTCAATCTTCAAAATATACTTAATTAGTCTCAGAAAACTGTCGAATTTTACGAAATGAATTATTTGGGATGAGATTTTTACTTTTTGGAGATGAAGTGATGCCTGAGCATCAGTGAATTGAGGAAAATAAAAATATCGCCAAAAGAAACATTTCTGATTTTGCAGAGTTTTCTTGCAGAGACTAATTATATAGCTGAAAAGTATATCAATACCACCTGCCAAACAGATGAAAAAACCACCCTTGAAAGGCGGCTTGCATCGTGGCAGAAAATGAAGATCGGGAATACCGTCCCTGATTTTACTTTAAACGACATTAACGGCGATCCGATTACTCTTTCGCAGGTTCAAAAGGAAAAAACATTGTTGCTTTTCTGGGCAAGCTGGTGCCCCCATTGTACAGAAATGTTACCAAAACTGAAAGAGTGGTACAAAACAAAAAAACCTGCCGATCTTGAAATTATCACTGTTTCACTGGATACCTCAAAAGTTGAGTGGCAAACTTTTATTTATGAACATGGTTTCGACCTATGGTACAACCTCTCCGACCTCAAAGGCTGGGACGGGGAGGCCGTACAGGAATATAATATCTATGCTACCCCCACTATGTTTTTAATCGATAGAAACCGGAAAGTACTCTCCAAACCAATAACTTTAAAAGATATTCTTGAATCACTCAAGAATTTTAGATAGAAGTTGTCAAATACAAATATAAATTTTACATTTATGCAAAATAGATATTGGATGTCTAAATAGCATGAGATGATAAAAAGAGAAATGGCGAAAAGCATCATAGATGCGCTGAAAGCAATGCCGGCTGTTACAATTACCGGCCCAAGGCAGTCGGGCAAAACAACTTTGGTGAAAAATTTATTGCCCGGCTATAAGTATATAAATCTGGAAGACCTTGAAATCAGGGCGTTTGCCCTGGACGACCCAAAAGGTTTTCTTAAAACTGCAGGGCAAAAGGCCATATTCGATGAAATACAACATGTCCCGCAACTTTTTTCTTATTTACAGGTAGAAATTGATGCAACCGCTAGAAACGGAATGTATGTACTTACCGGCTCCAATAATTTTTTACTAATGCAAAGTATTTCCCAGTCCCTTGCCGGAAGGGTTGCCATATTCCACCTCCTTCCTTTTTCACAGGATGAAATCTATCCTACGGTTGACATTACACTGGAAGAAGTAATCCATAAGGGATTTTACCCCAGGCTCTTTCAACAAATAAAAAACTATCACAATTGGTATGCGGATTACATATCCACTTATATTGAAAAAGATGTCAGGAGACTAATAAATGTGGGAGACATAAACTCGTTCCGTGATTTTTTGAAATTATGCGCTGCACGTACAGGGCAACTCATTAATTTCAGCGAGATTGGGAATGAATTGTCGGTCTCCTACCAAACTGTTAAGCGTTGGTTGTCAGTCCTGGAGACGGGTTATATCCTTTTTCGCTTAAATCCGTATTCAAAAAATCTAAATAAACGGATTGTTAAATCTTCAAAAATTTATTTTTATGATACGGGGTTATTGTGTTACCTGCTCGGCATAAAAACTCCTGAAGACCTTCAATATCACTACCTGCGGGGCTTTATCTTCGAGTCGTACGTGATAGCTGAACTGAAAAAATATATATGCAACAGGACGCTTAATGCTGATACCTGGTTTTACCGTGACTCGAACGGGAACGAAGTAGATGTAATAATTGAAGCCCCTGGTATGTTAAAAGCTATTGAAATAAAATCGGGAAAGACCATAGTAAAACAATTCTTTAAAGGGCTTAATTACTGGCATAAAGTTTCAGGTAATGAAAAATCGGAGCAGTACCTCATTTATGCAGGCGATGATAAGCAGATGAGGTCTGACTCTATTGTATTGAATTGGCATTCAATTAGCGAAATCTTTAATAAAAAATAAACAATTCCAAATGAAAAAAAAATTCCCTGAATCTGTCACATTCGGTAATAAAGAAGTACCAAACAAATGAAAGAATTGATAAGGCTTTGATTGAAGGGATCTTGAATAATTCCAATCAGGCAATCAGCTATATTTTTAAAAATAAATTTGAGGCCTGGCTATCTGAGAACAGGTCTAAAAGAGATGATTTTCTGGATATTCCCGTGAATATTGAAATACTAAAATATTAAAATCCCTATTAAAACGGCAGATCCCCCGGTTCGCTGTCTATTGATTCGGGAGGTATATCTTCCTGCCTGAATTCAGGCGGTGCATCCATTACAGGGGGTTGTGTATCAGCAGCATCTATTTTCCAGGCATTGATATTATGGAACCATTTGCCATTGTACTCGCGCGATTCAAGGTTGAAAGATACTTCAACTTCCTGCCCTGGCCCCATCCCGTTAATTAGAGAGGTTTTATCGCCAAACAGCGTAAAGCAAACTTTCCGTGGGAACTGCTCCTGGGTTTCAATTACGAATTCCTGTTTATTCCACTCTTTACCTGCCCGGCTAACTCCTGACTCCGGATTCAGGATTTTTAAAATGTTCCCTTTGATAGTTAGGCTCATCGAACAAAAATTTTGAAAAGGGACCCTGCTATTGTCCATTTGCAGGAATCCCATTTAAATAAATATTTTCCTTAAAGGCTGTTTAAAATCTAAACAATCTCTTAATAATTTTAGGAAAAGCAGGCAACTACTCTGCTATTTCCCCCATTATTTTTCAGGTTTTACGATATCCAGCAATTCTATATCGAAAATAAGTGTCATATTGGGCCCTATCTTACCACCCGGACGTGGTTTTTCACCGTATGCCAGGTCAGCAGGGATATAAACTTTCCATTTCGACCCAACAGGCATCAACTGTAATACCTCGGTCCACCCTTTAATTACCTGGTTTACCCCAAAGGTTGCGGGCTCGCCTCTGTCAACAGAGCTGTCAAACACAGTGCCGTCAATTAATGTCCCGTGGTAATGAACCTTCACCTTGTCTTTTTCAGTTGGGATAGGCCCGTCACCCTGCTTCAGTATTTCATATTGCAGCCCGCTTGCGGTAGTAGTAACACCTTCACGTGTTTTATTTTTCTCAAGGAAGGCATTCCCTTCTTCAAGATTCTTCTGCCCCTGTTTTTCAGTCATACTTTTGAAAAACCTGCGCACAACGGTATTTCCTGTTTCAGCATCCATTATAGCCTCTTCGCCATGCATTAATAAACTAAAAGCTGCAACCATAATATCGACATTTATCTGGTCTCCACCTGGAGCAGTAGCTAAATTATGCTTGTTATTTTCTCCAATAAGTACGCCAATGGCATAACTGGCAGAGTCGGCCGGTGTTTCCAGTTTTATATTCTTCGAAGAAATACCTTGCTGCTGGCAGGCAGTCCCCAGTAAGATAAAAAGCCCTAATGAATAGAGGATAAAAGATTTAATTTTCATGATAAAAGTTTTTTTGATTATACAATTTCTAAAAGTTCCACATCAAATACAAGGGTTGTGTTTGGCCCTATTGCACCTCCGGCTCCTTGTTCGCCATAGCCAAGTTCAGGTGGGATAAACAGCCGCCATTTTGAACCAACAGGCATCAATTGCAATGCTTCTACCCAACCCCTGATAACTCCGTTTACCGGGAAAGTGGCAGGTTCGCCCCTTTCAACCGAGCTGTCGAAAACAGTCCCGTCAATAAGTGTTCCATGGTAATGGCAGCGGACAGTATCGCTGGGCTTTGGCCGTTCGTCACCCCCCTGCGAAATGACCGAATATTGCAAGCCGCTTGGCAGCTCTACCACACCTTGTTTTGTAGCATTCTTAGAAAGGAACTCCAGCCCTTCCTTAAGATTTTTATCTCCCTCGCTGCCCACAGACTCATTAATAAACTCTTCCAGTATCTTATTGGCCTCGTCAGGAAGTAATTTTGGCATTTCGCCATTGAATGTATCACTAACCCCATCCGTGAATGTTTCCAGGTCTAATTGACTTAAGCCGGATTTGATAAAATTACTTGTAACACTCATTCCCAGAGCATAGCTGAACTTCTCAAGGCCGGTTTTCAATTCTTTTCCAGGCATATATATATTAATTTATTGAATTTGAGTTGCGAAGATAATGTTATTTTTTCGCTTTTGCCGGAATCATAGATTTTTTTATTCAATGAAATTCAAAGACTGTTTACCTGACTTTGACCCCCCGCAAGATTTCCTTTTTTCCCGGAGGGCCGGGAAGTTTCTCAATCTGAAACCCAACTGAACCCAGCCTGCGTTTTACGGTACCCTTCACACTATAGGTGACAAATACAGCATTCTTTTGAGTAATTGCACTAACCTTCTCAAAAACAGGGAGTTCCCATATCTCAGATTGTTTGTCAGGGCCAAATGCATCAAAATAAATAACATCTGCGGGCAGTACCCCGGGCAGTGGCTGAGTAGTGATGTCAAGTTGTATCTTATAAAGGCTGAATGTACCTGTAATTTTTACCGGTTCGCCCCAGTTTGCCTGGTGGATCTTATTAAATAAGCCAACTGCTTTTTTGTCGAGAAACTTCGGGTAATTCAATTGTTGTACCAATTCGTTCGGCAAAGGGTACTTCTCAATTGTTGTATAGGTTGTAGGGGTATTTTGTTTTTCCGATTCTAATGCTGTTAACAAACAGTTTAGCCCGGTGCCGAATCCAACCTCAAAAACATTTTTTTCTCCCCCCTGATGATAAAGGTAGCCATTGTTAATATATATATGCAACGATTCGGTAATGGCTCCGTTCAATGAATGGTATTGCTCGTCTATTCCCGGCAGGTACAAGGTATGTGAACCATCTTTTGTTTGAATTAGTTGTGGATTCGTCTTCAATATAAAGTCCTTCATTATGAACTACTTTCTGTAAAAACAGCCCTGATTTTTTGTTAATCTCCCACTCATTCCCCTGGCAGCCCAAAATTAGTTTCTGCCATTCGGAGCGAATATAATGAAAATACCTACATTTACGCACCAAAAATTTTGGCAGTTATTATGTTAATACGTTTATATAATGAAAACCCCAATATCCGGGAGATACGAAAGGTTGTCGATGTTTTGCACAATGGCGGGTTAATTATTTACCCTACCGATACTGTTTATGGGCTTGGGTGCGATATTACCAACTATAAAGCCGTTGAGAAAGTTGCAAAAATTAAAGGTGTCAAAATTGAAAAAGCTAATTTCTCATTTATTTGCAGCGGCCTTAGCCATTTGTCAGATTATACCCGTCCGATATCGAACCATCTGTTCAAACTGATTAAAAGGCATTTACCGGGGCCCTTTACATTTATCCTGGATGCAAATAACAATGTGCCAAAATATTTTAAAGGGAAGAAAAAAACAGTAGGGATTCGAATTCCTGACAACACCATTATACGGACAATAGTTGAAGAGTTGGGGAATCCGATTTTATCTACTTCTATCCACGATGAAGACGAAATACTGGAATATACAACCGACCCCGAATTAATATTCGAAAAGTACAAGGACCTTGTTGATATTGTAATTGACGGTGGCTATGGTGAATTAACCCCATCAACGGTGGTAGATTGCACCGGCGGCAACCTGGAAATTTTAAGAGAAGGGAAAGGCATTTTAAGTTTGTAAAAAAAGAGGGTTGCCTGTAAAATTATGCCGGCAGTGAAAAATGGTAACTGATTACCCGGGATTGTTTTTTATGAGAGTCATCGAATTAACTATCTTTGCCGCAATTCTATAATGAGCTATGGTATCTGCAGAAAATATATACGTCAACTTTGGCGGATTTGAACTGTTCAAAGGGGTCACATTCCTGGTAAACCCCAAAGACAGGATCGGCCTGGTAGGGAAAAACGGCGCCGGCAAATCGACCCTCCTCAAAATGTTGTCAGGGTCAGAACAACCAAGTGCAGGAAAAATAACCATCCCCAAAGGTGTTACCATAGGCTACCTCCCCCAGCAAATGCAAACAGCCGACTTGAGAAGTGTGAAAGAAGAGGCGGAACTGGCTTTTGGCGAATTATTAACTATTGAAAAAGAACTTGCCCGGTTAAATTCAGAACTATCTACCCGTGAAGATTACGAGTCGCCGGGATACCTGAAAATAATTGAAAAAACCTCAGAACTGAATGAGCACTACCAAATATTGGGGGGAGGGAACTACGAAGCAGAAATAGAACAGACATTGACAGGCCTGGGTTTCGAACGGAGCGATTTCGACAGGCCTACCTCCGAATTCAGCGGGGGGTGGAGAATGCGAATCGAACTGGCAAAGATACTACTCAAAAGGCCGGATGTGCTTTTACTGGATGAACCCACCAACCACCTTGACATTGAGTCGATCCAATGGTTGGAAGAGTTCCTTGGGAGTTATAACGGGGCAGTGATCATGGTATCGCACGACAAAGCTTTCCTGGATGCGATTTCGACCAGGACCATTGAAATAGTACTGGGTAGGATATACGACCAGAAAACCAATTATTCAGGGTTCGTGAAGTGGAAAAAAGAACAACAGGAACAACAACAGGCAGCATACCGCAACCAACAAAAAATGATTGCCGGCACCGAGCAGTTTATTGAACGGTTCAGGTATAAAGCGACAAAAGCAGTACAGGTGCAATCGAGGATTAAGCAACTCGAAAGGCTTACCCGCATCGAACTGGAAGAAGAAGACCGGTCGGCTTTGCGTATAAAGTTCCCCCCTGCTCCCCGGTCGGGCTCAGTAATTATTGAAGGGAGGTCGCTTTCAAAAAGTTATGGGAGCAACCTGATCCTCAATAACATTGACATCACCATTGAAAAAAAGGAACGTGTAGCATTTGTTGGCCGTAACGGCGAGGGGAAGACAACCCTTGCCCGGATGATTTTGCAGGAGCTGGAATATGAAGGGGAGCTGAAAATCGGGCACAACGTTAAAATTGGCTACTATGCCCAGAACCAACCGGAGCTGCTTGACGAAACGAAAACCGTACTTGAAACAATTGACCATATTGCAACAGGCGAAGTAAGGGCAAAAATCCGCGATATATTAGGGGCATTCCTGTTTTCGGGCGATGATGTTGACAAAAAGGTAAAAGTGCTTTCAGGCGGTGAGCGGTCGAGGCTGGCAATGATAAAGCTTTTGTTGGAACCGGTCAACTTCCTGGTGCTTGACGAGCCTACCAACCATCTCGACATGAGCTCAAAAGAGATACTTAAAAACGCATTGATCGAATTTGACGGGACAATACTGGTTGTTTCACACGACAGGGAATTCCTGGACGGACTGGTTAATTGCGTGTACGAATTCAGGCATAACAAAATTAAACAGCACCTCGGAGGTATTTATGATTTCCTTAGGCGGAAGAAATTAGAATCATTGAAACAGCTGGAAGAGAATAACCCTAAAAAAAACAATGGGAAGAACAGCCCTCAAAAAAATACTGGCGCAGGCGGGGTTTCATTCGAACAAAAAAAGGAAATTAACCGTAACATATTGCGGTTGCAAAAAAGTATAGAGAAATACGAAGAGGAAATCTCAGATATTGAAATAAAAATTGCTCAAGTTGACCAACTACTGTCGCAACCGGGTATTATTGACGACCACTCCGTTTATGAAGATTATGAGAACCTTAAATCGGCCCTTAAACTGGCAATGGGGAAATGGGAGGAAGTGCATGAAGAGCTCGAAAAGTGGCAGGCAAAAAAGATATGGTAATGAATAAAGAAGATTATATATTTGGTACCCGTGCGGTAATAGAAGCTATTAAATCAGGGAAACCCATTGACCGTGTTTTGCTGAAGAAAGGGCTTAACAATGAATTATTCCATGAACTATTCCAGGCTATTAAAGAGTCGAAAACACCTTTTCAGTTTGTCCCCGTTGAAAAGATAAACCGGGTTACGCGCAAAAACCACCAGGGGGTTATCGGGCTGATGTCGCCTATTGAATTCCAGGATATTGAAAATGTACTCCCTTTAATTTATGACAAAGGCAAAGACCCGTTAATCTTAATACTCGACCAGGTTTCTGATGTGCGCAATTTTGGTGCTATTGCCCGTTCGGCAGAGTGTGCCGGGGTCGATGCATTGCTTATTCCCGAAAAAGGCTTTGCCCGTTTAAATGCCGATGCTGTAAAGACCTCGGCAGGGGCTCTTTACAATATCCCTGTCTGCCGTTCGCAAAACCTGGCCGGCACAATACAATTATTGAAGGATTCAGGTA
>JAADGO010000118.1 GCA_013152355.1 Chlorobiota bacterium | reverse complement strand
AAATAAACTTTTGCTAAAGTAATATTAATTGTAATGTAAATCAAAATTCTTTTCCTCGTAATGGTAGGCCTGATTATTATTAGTTTACCGGGGTTTCCTCAACTCCTCAAATATTATCTTCTGTAAATAGTAGTATTAGCGGGGGTTTTCAGACTCTCAGAAAAGGGAGGCTCTTTTTTGTAGAACGGGGTCCAAAAATTTAAACGCCTCATATATATTTGTTATTGCACTATCAAAAAACATCAACCATGGGCACCAAAGCAAAGGTTGCAGGGTACTCAGGGATCATTGCAAAGCATTCCCCAAAAAGAGAACAAAAAGCTCACAGGAGTTTCCCCCTATGAGCTTTTTTAGTAAACTAAACTATAAAAGAAAGATTATTTTAACCAGGTTTGTTCTCTCCACTCCACTGTTCCAGGGTGTTTATGAATAGGATTTGGGTTAGCATCCCACCATATCCTGATAGTCCTGTTGTCAACGCCTCCTATTGCAGACAATGCAGCATTGTACTGGTCGCCATTGATCGTTTGTTCATTGGTAGGCCATGGCATCCTGCGGGGCATCTTACCATGTAGGTCGTCTGCATCGTCACCTACAAGAATCCTTGGATACCCAGTCCTTCTATAATCAGCCCATCCTTCGTATTCGTTTGGGAAAAGGGCAACCATTTTTTGGTTAATAATTTGCTCCAGCTTTTCCTCTTCGGAGCCGGTTAATGTGACAACCGGGGCATTTGCAAGGAAATCGTCAATTTGAGCCTGGGTTATTTCTTTTGCCGCAATCTGCTCGGCAATCTCAGCATCCGTTGACCCAGGGCGGAATAACCTTATTACTGCAGGTAACTGAGGGACACAACTTCCGTAGAACTCTTTTGTATGAGCCATTGCTATTTCAAGCCCTTTTTTGTAAAAGGACTGAGCATCGGCAGGCGAACCTTTTATCCCAAATAAAGCAGCCTCGGCAAGGGTGAAATAAGTTTCAGATGCCTTATATAAGGACATTTCTATTTTCTCAACCCATAAAAGGTCGGACCAACGGGAGACACTTTCTTCTCCATAAGGGTATTTTTGTTGAACCGGGCATTGCCCCAACAGGGGTAAGCCTCTGTACCCAAAATTTTTAATGTCCTCGTACCCCGGGGTTCCCGGCCAATCAGCTTTTGCTGTATCTGCAAATATTTTTGTACGTGGGTCGTTATTGTTATTCAATATATCCAACATGGTTTTACCAATTACCCTTTTTACAACTATTTCCCCTCTTTCAACCAGGTCGCTCCATTGTGGGTTCATAAATTCGGTATACTGGCTATTGGTGTTAATTACGGCATCGTCACTTCTACTGGCTATTAAATCCGCTTCTGATAAATCGCTCATATTAGCCTTTGCCATTGCGGGGTCAACATAACGTACACGCAATGCTAAACGAAGCCTGATAGAGTTGGCAAATTTCCTCCATTTTTCAACATCCCCCCTGTACAACACATCTGCTTTACCATAACTTCCTTCACTTGAGGTAAGTTGGGCAACAGCTTCTTTGAGCTCTTTGAAAAGGTCGGTATAGATATCCTTCTGAGAATCGTATTTAGGCTGGTATACAGCGTCTTTAATAGGCAAGCAAGACTCAAAATATGGAATATTGCCATAAGTATCTGTACATTTTGCAAATGCCCAGGCTTTCATTATCCTGGCAATTGCAATTTTGTTCACATTTTCATTAGTTCCTTCCTTGGCATCACGTTCCTGGCAAATACGAATTATATCGCTTAAATTCCTTCCATAATTCCCGTAGGTTATTGACCATACACCCGATGCTTCACCATCCTGGAATGGCCTGTTGCCTCCGGATACCGACATTCCACTATAATTTCCGATGGTACCCATACCGTCATCATTACTTATTATACAGATATATGCCATTACACGAGTGAACATCATGTCAACATTTACTTCATCTTCCAGGAGTAGGTCTCTTGATGTATTTATTTCTATAAACTCATCTGTGCATGAATTCATCATTAGGAATGCTAATGATAAAACTGCAAATATTTTTAATCTTATATGTGTTTTCATATTTCTCTTACTATTTTAATTCACTAGAAAGTTAGCTTTACATTAAGTCCGTATGTCCGTGTAGTAGGCATAGCCAATGCTTCGATACCAGCAGCTCCGGCTGATGTATTAGGTGCTGATTCGGGAGAAACCCCCATACCCAACATGTGTTCTTCGAGATACAACAGGTTTCTGCCAACTAATGTTAAAGTCAACCCTGAAAACGGTGTTTTCTTGAGGAGCGATGGTTGGAAAGCATAGCTAAGCATTACTTCCCGTAACATGACGTAACTGCCGTCAATAATAAATTCTTCGCCAATACGTGACCATGCCCTGTTTGCCCAGTATTTATGGCCTGGCACTGCCTGGGTGTTTGGTTCATACCCGGTAACATTACCATCTGCATCTTTAATTTCAACAACACCTTCCAAAACCCCTACATAAGGTAATTGGTTGCCTTCTGCATCGGTAGCAACAGGCCTACGGCCTTCTTCTGTAAATTTAGCAGTCCCTTTTTGAACCATCATACGTTTGGTATGAGAAGACAACTCGCCACCTTGTACAAAATCAAGTAAGAAATTAAACGAAAAGCCTTTATAGGAGAAAGTATTGTTTAAACCTCCAATCCAGTCTGGTGTAATATTTCCAAGTACTGATTGTTTACTTTCCCTTACATATTTACCGTTCTCATTAACGATTTTTTGGCCATCAGGAGCCCTTTTGTATTTATATCCGATTATATTCCCAAAAGGTTCACCTACCCTTGCTTCAATGTCATTAAGGTCAGTGTTAACAAGCAAATACGATTCAATACCGGGAGCAAGTTCAACCACTTTAGAATTATTAGTAGAAAAATTAGCACTTACATCCCACCGGAATCCACCTGGGGTACTAATGGGAGTAGCATATAATACAACCTCTAATCCTTTGTTTTGTATCTCGCCCGCATTAATAACTACATTACTATATCCACTTGCAGTTGATATAGTAACCGGCAATATCTGGTTCGTGGTTTTCCCATTGTAATAGGTTATATCTACTCCCAGCCTGTTTTTAAAGAACCTCAAATCAGCTCCCATCTCCCATGACTCGGTTAGCTCATTTTTTAGGTTCCATAAGGGGATAACACCGCTTTTTGACGCAAAAGGCTGCCCATTCAAGGTAATATTGTATAGGTTATAGCCTTGCTGGGTTAGGTAAGGCTCTGAGTCGTTACCTACTTGTGCCCATGAAGCACGTACTTTACCAAAACTTAAAATATTATTACTAATATTAATAGCATCGGTAAAAACAAAACTTGTACTTACTGAAGGGTAGAAAAATGAGTAGTTATTTTCGCCAAGTGCCGAAGACCAATCGTTACGCCCGGTCACATCAAGGAACAAATAGTTTTTATACCCCCACTGCCCTGTGAAAAACACCGACTGTATCTTTTTCTGCCATAAACGATTATTAGCACGTATATCATTTGCATTGCTCACATCGAAAACGCCTTTTACTTTAAAGTCTCTGGCATCCCAACTCATCCTTTCCCTTTTCTGCGATAACAGGCTGGCACCAATGGATAAATTACCGCTAAAATTACTTGAAAACTCTTTAGAAGCAGTTAAGATAGCATCGGCATTAACATCGCGGTAATGACGGATTGATTGGGTCAGGCGCCCTTTCCGGTAAGTCCTCCCACGAGCACCTATGGGCCACCTGTTTTCCCTGACTTCGGTATACATGTCTGTGCCAACCCTTCCCATCAGGCTTAACCAGTCGTTAAATTTTAAAGTCCCCGACATATAGCCCAGCATCCGGTCTCTATAATCTTCATTCTTCAATTCATTGACAATGTACCATGGATTGTAGTTCATGCCCGGGAACCTTGCGTAGCTTTTTGTCTTTTCATAGTATTTTTTAATAAAATCAAGCGGTGTAAACCTTGACAATATTGCCAGGTTCCATACAGGGTTTTGATCCTGGTAGCCCAATGTTGGGCGCTGGTAACCTTCCGTACGCATATAAGAAACTTTTGCATCTACAGAGAACATTTTGCTAATCTGCGAATTTGCCCTTAATGAAAAGTTCTTTTTGATAATCTTATGGTTAGGTATTACCCCTTCATTAGATGAGTTGCCAAGTGATAACCTCACACTGGTTTTATCACTCCCTCCTGATATAGCAACATTATTGGTATTGCTTATGCCTGTTTTATAGAATAAGTCCCTGACATTATTAGCAGGTTGGGCAACATAAGGCATTATCCGGGTAGGGCCATCGTCATCGGGCATCCGGTAAACATCGATAATAGACATACTTCCGTCAAGAGGCCCGCCCCAACTATCAAGGTTGCCCCATTCAGGATAGTAATAATATTCACCATTAACTTCTCTCTTACCATAATTGGAAACACCATTGTCATCGTACCCCGAACCGTATTTATTCTGGAAGGTTGGTATAAGGTTGATCACATCAAATGCAACATTTGAGTTAATTTCCACACCTATCCCTTTTTTCTTTTTCCCTGATTTGGTGGTGATTAGAATAACACCATTTGCCCCGCGGGAACCGTAAAGAGCCGATGCATTAGGCCCTTTCAATACTGTCATTGATTCAACATTCTGAGGGTTGATATCACCAATTCCATCGCCATAGTCATTATCGGAGAAGAGCCCGCTGGAAGGCGAACTGTGGCTTTCATTAATTATAGGTATTCCATCAACAACATACAGGGGTTGGTTGTTTCCTGTAAGCGAGTTATTACCACGAATTGTTACCACAGTTGAACCACCTACACCACTGGCGGTTTTTGAAACCTGCACCCCGGCAACTTTACCTGTCAGGAAACTACTTAAGTTTGTTTCCCTTGCTGCAGATAATTCTGATTCGCCAATTTCCTGAGCTGAAAAGCCAAGAGCTTTTACTTCCCTTTTTATGCCTAAAGCTGTAACAACGACTTCGTCAAGCGATTCGGTAGATGATTCCAGCGTAACATTTATGACACTGGAATTGCCAATTACAACTGTTTGTGGTATCATCCCTATAAAGGAATATTCAAGGGCTTTTGCATCAGAAGGCACTTCTATGGAATAATTCCCTTCGGAGTCGGTAATAGTACCGATACTACTTACCCCTTTTACCACAACATTCACGCCGGGTAACGGGTCGCCACTTTGGTCGGTCACTTTACCTTTAATTTCTTTTTTCTGTTCAGCCTCGCTTTGGATTGTAGTTTTAACCGGCTCAGGCATTTTCCTGACTAAGATTACTTCATTTCTAATTTGGTAAGTAAAGCCATTTTTTAGGAGTAAATCATCCAAGACTTTACTTAATTTCTCCCTGGTTACGTCTACAGTTATGTTTTCGACCTTTTCAACTTCCTGGCCGCTGTAAAGAAAACCAATCCCTGTTTCTTGTTCGATAGCCTTCAAGCATGTCTTTAAAGAGACATTATTAAAGTTGAGGCTTACAATTTGCTGACTAAGTACATTGGCTGTAACCTGAAAATTCAGCAGGAAAAACAAGATCAAGAAATTCCTCATTACTAAATACAATTTTCTCCATCTCCCTGTTTGACAGGAAAGATGAATTTGTCGTTTTTTTTTCATAATTTTACGTTATCAAGTTAAACATGCAGATACACTCTTGTATCTGAGATTTATTTATTAGGCAGGAGAATCCGCTAAATTCTCCTGCCTATTTTTTATCAATCACAACAGTATGGCCATCGACACTAAATTTAACATCACTTATTGTTTCCAGCATCTCTAATATGATCTCAAAATTTTCAAACCTTGGCAGTATCCCTGTAAAATCATACGACCTCGCTTCCTCCGATTTGAAAATGACATCAATATTATACCATCTTTCCAGTTTTTGGAAGATTTTCCCCAAAGTTTCATTTTCAAAACAAAAGCTCCCATTTTTCCAGCTGCTATAAGTCCTTGCGTCAACCTTTTGTACTTTCACCGACTGGTCGGTATAACTTAGGATTAACTGATCGTTTTTTGAAAGGTTGTAATCTGCTTTTTCCGCACCTTTTATATTCAGTATTTTAATGTGCCCTTCGGCAAGGGTTGTTACAACATCGTCTTTATCATAACACGAAATATTAAATGAGGTACCCAGTACTTCTATATCGTAACTATTATTTTTCACGATAAATGGGTGGGCAGGGTCATGCGAAACCTCAAAATAAGCTTCGCCGGTTAGTTCAACAATCCTTTCTTTCCCTGTAAACACAACAGGGTATTTTAGGGCGGAAAGTGAATTTAACCAAACTTTGGTGCCATCATTTAAAACAAGGAAGTACTCACCGCCACGGGCAATATTTAATGTATTATATAATATTGTATTTGATTTATTTATGTCATCTTTCCCTGCCCCCTCATAAGAAATCATTGCCGAATCATTGTAAATAACTGTCCCGTCTGCCTCTTTCAGTATGTTTACGTATGACGGGTAAAGCTGGATGCTTTGCCCGTTGCTTAGTATTAGCTCCGCTTTTCTCTCTCCATGCGGTATCTCTACAGGTACAACCTCTTTTACAACCTTTTTTTCAGGGGGGTACAACAACCAATAAGAAATAGATGAAAAAGATAGGATAATAAAAACCAAAGCAGCGTATTTAAATACCCGGCCCCAGTGAAACCGGGTTCCTCCTCTTTGATGATTCCTCCTAAGAAATACCTGCCATTCTTTTGAAACATCAATTTTAGATAATTGGGACTTCCTTGTTTTATAATTCTCCCATTCGTGAAGGTAATTATATGTTTGTTGGTGCTCCTCTTTCCAATTCTTAAGTTCGGTTTCCCCTTCAGTACTTAACTGCCCGAATATCTCCTCAATCAACAATGCCGCTATTCTAAATTTTTTATATATTTTATCCATGTATTAGCAAAAAAAGAGTTGCATTTACTATTTAAACGGGATTTTACTTAAATGGGTGACAGGAATACCAAGAAAGTTAAAAGAAATTGACCAGTTCGGTTAAAATAATCACGGCAAATTGACTTCCCATAAATTCCCGAATGGTTTTATATGCCCTTAGTTTATGTGTTTTGACTGTATTTACCGAAATTTGAAGAGACTCGGCAATCTCATTATTCCCCATGCCTTTCAACGTCAACTCAACAATTTTTCTTCTTTGAGGAGGCAACTGTTCAATGACAATATCAAGTAAACGGAAAGTTTCTTCCCTTACTACTTCGTCAAGGTAAGTTTCTTCAAATAATTTTTCATCAACGGGCACATTTGGCTTATAGTCCTTTCTTTTTCGTAAATGGTCAATACACTGGTTCTTGGTTGATAAATAAAGGAAAGCTTTTAGGGCATTTTCATTCTCAAAATTATTAGATGATTTCCAGGTTTTTATAAAAACCTCTTGTACAATGTCTTTAGTTAGGAATTCATTTTTGGTCAGCTTTACTGCGAATAAATATAAAGAGGGGAAATACTTTTTAAAGATTATTTTAAATTCAGGGCAATCATCCGTTAATATCTGATCTTTAAACTTCATAATTAAGTACAATCAAAAACAAAGGGAATAAGCTTTTTTTGCAATTCAACATAACAATAATTCCAAATCCTGTAGATGCAATATTAACCCCTAATTTTTGCAATTACAATTTCCAGGTAGAATTTTAATTAAAGCTAATAATATTTGAAGAGTTAAAGCAACCCATTTACCTTAATTTTTGTGAACAATAATAAATAAGCCAATATAGAAAAGCAGTAGGAGGTAATTCCCTAAATCCTCACATATTTAGTATATTGCTTCTTTCATTTCCTTTTAGGATACAAACAGTGGTATTTTATATCGTTGTCTTATTTAGTGAATAAAAGATTTCGAAAGCTAATTATTTTTTTATAATTTCCCCACTAATTAGGATTATTCTTATTCGGTTATGAGAAATTTGAACAGGAGGAAGTTTATTGTAGCAATTACCCAGGCTGGAATAGGATTAACTACTGCAGGGATAGTTAGTGGTTTCACTGTTAATAATATCGAAAAGCTGGTACCTTTATTGACAGGCCCGGAAGGTAACCCAATTACCACACTGGCAGAATGGAAAGTACAACGCGAAATTATCAAAAAAAGGTGGCTTGATTATTTAGGGGCACTCCCCCCTAACCCCACACTACCTAAACTCAGAGTAATAAAAGAGAGCCGCCCGGAAGGGCTTATACGGCAATTGGTTGAATACGAAGGAGAACCCGGCGTAAAAGTTCGGGGGTACTTATTAATGCCTCAAAATATCGATGAGCCATTACCGGGCATTGTAGCTATGCCCTCAACCAGCGATGGGGAAATGAAATATATTTCGGGTGTAGAGCAAGGGCATATTGTAGCATTTGGTTATAAACTGGCTAAGCAGGGTTTTGTGGTTTTTTGCCCGCAATGTTTCCTGCGGTGGCATGAAAATAAATCAGCCTCGGCTTTAGAAGAAGTGGCTAAATTTCAAAAGAGGCACCCTGGGTCAAAAGGGATGGCTAAAATGCTGTTTGATGCACAGCGTGCGGTTGATGTCCTGGACTCTTTAGAGGTAGTTGATTCTGGCAGGATTGGGGCAACGGGGCACTCGCTTGGTGCAAAAGAGGTATTTTACCTTGGTGCATTTGACGACAGGGTAAAAGTTATTGTCAGTAATGAAGGTGGCATTGGCATAAACTTTTCAAACTGGGATGCCCCCTGGTATTTAGGGGAAGGGATACGCGACTTTGGGCATCAGCACCACGAAGTATTGTCCCTGGTTGCACCTAAACCATTCCTTTTAATCGGTGGCGGTTCGGCCGATGGGGAATTCAGCCGCCCGTACATTGAAGCAGTTAAGCCTGTATACAAATTATATGGCAAAAAACAGGGGACTGTCGAATTATTGAATCATGGGAAAGGGCATGGAGTTGCCCCAATTGCTGAAGAATGGACATATAAATGGATGAGGAAATATTTGTGCTTGAAAAGTACTTAAGAAGCTGTCTAATTTTTGTTTTTTAGACAGCTTATAAGAGTGAGCTATGCCTGAGATTTAACTTTAAACAACTTCATTATTAAAGGTGGATGGCAAGGAATTAGAAACCGGAAATAACTTAAAATAAATACCTAAACCTGCTTTAACATGAAAAAAACATTATTTTACACGGCCCTTTTGTCCATTATCTTTTGTTTCCACGGTTGCAAATGTAAACCTACGGCTACACAGCCTGTGCAGCAAAATAATATCCGCAGTTACCTGTCGGGAGTGGCGGCAGAGATTACTGACAATACTCTTTCGGATATCAATACAATTGAAGGCTGGGAAAATGCCAGGGCTCAACGTTACGGTGAGTTCATAGAGATGATGGGGCTCCAGGATTATATGTACAAAGAACGGACAGATTTAAATGTCAAAATCACCGGGGTTATCCATAAGAAAGGGTATCGCATCGAAAAGCTTTATTATGAATCATTGCCTGGATTGTACGTCCCTGCCAACCTTTATATACCCGACAATATAGAAAAACCAACGGCTGCCATACTGTATGTCTGCGGCCATTCGCCTACCCAAAAGGTACATTACCAGCCTTTCCCAAAGAAATTTGCAGAATTGGGGTTTGTCTGTATGGTAATTGAAACCATACAATGGGGCGAAGTGAGGGGCGAGCATTGGGGGAGCTATGCCAATGGCTGGTTCCACTGGTACAGCCGTGGCTATAATCCGGCAGGAGTAGAACTGTGGAATGCCATACGCGGACTGGACCTCTTAGCTGCAAGGGCAGAGGTCGACCCCGGGAATATGGGTGTTACAGGAATCTCCGGAGGAGGTTCGCAGAGTTGGTATATTGCAGCAGCCGACCAGCGTGTCAAAGCAGTTGCCCCGGTATGTGGAGCAAGCACGTTAAAAGCCCAAATCGGGAAACGCACCATTGACGGGCATTGCGACTGTATGATGCCTACCAATACTTACCAGGCCGATTTCCAGGATATAGGGGCATTGATAGCACCAAGGGCTTTGCTTATCGGGCAGGCCGACCGTGATGGGTTGAATACTATTGAATCGGTTGAACAACTATATGCAGGCACAAAAAAGATATATGAATTATATGGCGACCCTGGTAAAATCAGTTTGGTAATAACACCGGGGGGGCATTCCTACCACAAAATCTCAAGGGAAAAAATCCATTCGTTCTTCCTCGAAAACCTGATGGGCAAAAAAGTAACGCCGGAAGAAGCCGGTGACATCGACCTGTCGCAGGAAGATATGCTTTCAGAAAATGAATTAAGGGTTTATATTGACGGGGTACCTGAAAACGACAGGACAACTAAAATCCAGGACTCGTTTGTGCAGCTGCCTGCTCCTCCTGAAATAAATACAAAAGAAGAATTATTTGCTTTCCGCGATACAGTAAAAAAATTCCTTGCTGTAAAAACATTTGGCGCATTCCCTGAAGAAAAAATCCCCTTAAATTCTAAAATGGAGTTCCGCAGCCTTGATGGGGCAAAATATGGATGGAATATATACAGTTTTGATTCTGAAAAAGGATGGCGGCTGAAAGTTGATTTCCGGTGGAGGAATAAGCCCGAGGGGAAGAAACCGTTGATGATCGTACTGCGCAGTTATGATGAAGATAGATGGGCATCGGAAAGTTTCGTGTCTGGGTTGGATACCAACTGGAACATAGCTTATTTCGAAACAAGGGGCATAGGTGAATACGGCTGGCCGCCGAACCTAAACTGGCACGTACGCCGTGCATCTGCCTGGACGGGCAGGACAGTTGCATCGATGCAGGTTTTTGATGTGCTACGCTGTATAGAATTTTG
>JAADGO010000135.1 GCA_013152355.1 Chlorobiota bacterium | reverse complement strand
ACTTGATAAATAAGTAATATGAATGGTATAATTATTGTAAATTATATCTTTGCAAACAAAAAAATGTATTAATATGAAGAAGTTAATCTTATCAATTTCGATGAGCCTGCTATTTGTTTCAGTAGGCTTTGCACAGAAAAGTAGTCGGACAAGCGCCTATATGTATAAGGAAAAGGGACAGCTTGAGAGTGCAAAAAAGGCCATTGACAAGGCTGTACAGAACAGCAAAACAATAAATGATGCCAAAACGTGGTTGTATTACGGTGAAATATATTATGACATTGCAACTTCTCCGTTACCACAGTTCAGAAATTTAGATACTTTGGCCGCATCTAAATCTTTTATGGCACTGAAGAAAGCTAAATCATTGGATACTAAAAAGAAAATAACCAAGGATGCTGATGAATACATTAAAAAGCTTTCTGCTGTATTTTATAGTGAAGGAGCCGCGGGTTTCAAAGCGAAAGATTATGATAAAGCAATCAAATATTTCAAAGATGCTTTTCAGGTTTCCAGGGAGTTAGGTACGTATGACACAACGGCGGCATTTAATATTGGCATCACCGGTGTTTTGGGTAGTAGGCCCAAAGTAGCCGCCGAATATTTGAAAAAATGTGTAGATATTAATTTTAAACATCCTAAGGTTTTTGTTTATTACAATCGTGCATTACAACAGATGGGTGATACTGCAGGTGCTGTTGCTGCCGTTAAACTAGGACGCTCACGATTTCCGAATAACCTGAGTCTTTTACTGGAACAGGCTCAGTTGTATCTTGAAAGAGGTCAGTCTGAAGAGCTGATTCAAAGTCTGAAAGAAGCTATCGTCAAGAAACCGGACAGCCCGGCCAATGCCAACTTCAATTTCCTGATTGGGAAAAGTTATGATGATATGGGGAAAACCGATAGTGCCGAGGTCTATTATGAGGCTGCACTTAAAGTAAATCCCAAATTCTTTGAAGCTTATTATAATATAGGAGCTATTTATGTAAACAAAGCTTCAAAGATTCAGAAAGTAGCCAACGATTTACCTTTGAGTAAAGATAAGGAATTCAAAGCTATGGAAAAAGAGGCTAATGGTAACTTGAAAAAAGCTATTCCGTGGTTGGAAAAAGCGTTATCGCTTAATCCAAATGATAAGCCTACTATCAAAGGGCTAAAAGAAGCTTATGCCCGTTTAAAAATGAATGATAAATTAAAAGAACTTATGTCTAATAAAAAGTAGGCCTGATAATTTTTACAAAAGGGAGGGAATGAATTTTCTCCCTTTTGTTTAAGATCATCAATTTAACATAATATATATTATAGGACAAATGTATTATGATTTAATGAAGAGAAAACCAAAAATCATAGAATAGGTTTTGCCATTATCATATTACAATTTGCGCTTAAAATTTCTGATAATAAGGCGATTGCTTTTATCGTAACTAAAATAGCTGATTGCCCAGTTCATACCTACAAGTAATTTATTTCTAAACCCGCTAATGGACATAAGGTGAACGAGTGACCATAGCAGCCAGGCAGTGTAGCCACTAAATTTGAGTTTCCCCAAATCTGCTACTGCCCTTCGTTTTCCAACGGTAGCCAACGAGCCTTTATCCTTATAGATGAAATGCTTTGTAAGTGGCTTTTTTTGCTCAATTATCTCCATGACTGTTTTAGCAAGAAACCGGCCCTGCTGAATGGCTACCTGTGCTACTTGAGGATGTCCTCGTGGCGTGTCGCTTGATATCTGTGCCGCAAGATCGCCTATGGCAAATACATTCTTGTAACCTTCAACTAGCAAATGTTCGTTAGTAATTAGCCTGTTTCCTCGTGTTATAGACTGATTACCAATACCTTTAGGTAACTGCCCCTTAACACCTGCAGTCCAGATTAAATTTCTGGCATAAATTTCCTTTCCGCTTTTCGTCTTAACAACCTCCCCATCGTAGTCCACCACCGATTCATTGAGCAAAACATGGACATGAAGAGCTTTTAAATAGCTTAACGTCTTGGTTGATGCATTGTCGGACATGGTAACAAGTAACTCGTCTACAGCCTCCAGTAAATAAATTTTCATGATTGAAGCTGGATATTCAGGGTAATCTTTTGGCAATATATATTTACAAAACTCTGCCAGGGCTCCGGCCATTTCCACACCAGCCGGACCACCACCTACAATGACGAAATTTGTAAGGGCATCCCGTTCCTTATCATCGCAGGTAATGGCCGCTTGCTCCAGATTTTGCAACATCATATGGCGGATGTTTAGTGAATCACGAATATCCTTCATTCCCAGGCTATTCTGTTCTACATTTTCCATTCCGAAAAAGTTTGTAGTAGAACCTGTAGCCAATACCAGGTAGTCGTAACTTATTGTTCCCTTATTGGTTACTACAATATTTTCTTCGGTCTTTATTTCCATTACCTCTGCAAGCCTGAAAATTATATTTTTGCTTCTGCCAATCTGTTTCCTGAACGGAAAGACAATACTGTCAGGTTCCAGCCCGCTGGTGGCCACCTGATAAAACAGCGGTTGAAACTGATAAAAATTATTCTTGTCAATAAGGACGACTTGTACCGGTTTGCCTTTTAATTTTTCTACTATGGCAAGACCGGCAAATCCGCCACCTATAACGACGACCCGTGGTAATGTTGATTCCGGAAAACAGATTGTCTCCCTTTTCCTGTTTTTTATATTTATTTCATTTTTCTTCATAACAAATTCAATTTTGACAACTATTTCAGGATGTCAATAATAACGATTTATCTTATCCTAAAATAAAGTGATGCAAAGTTGAGACAATTAAAGGAGAAAATCCTTACATAAAAGAGTGCAGATCTTGTAAAGTTTTTTGTTTTTTAACGATATAACTTCAACAAACACGAAATCCTTCGCTCTAAAAGCCTGCCTTCTCTTAGTAGCAATTGTGAAATTTCTCTCTGATTTTATCATTGCATAAGTTACCTATACTTCCCTCGTGGGTGTGCCGAAGTGCTTTCTCCGGATGATAATCACCACCCATGATTTGTTCTCCGACTATTTTGTAGGCATCTCTGAAAGACATTCCATCTTTCACCAGTTTGTTGACTGACTCAACGCTGTAGAGATATTTGTACATCTCTTTGTCATCCAATATATTTTTATTCACCAGTATGTGGTTCAACATAAAATCAAAAACTGTAATATTTTCCTTCACTTGATCTGTAGCTTCCATAATGCTTCCCTTCAAAAGCTGAAAGTCACGGTGATAACCACTTGTAAGATTGTTGACCATTAAAATTATCTCATTGGGAAGGCTTTGAATTTTGTTACTTTTTGCCCGCAAAAGTT
>JAADGO010000147.1 GCA_013152355.1 Chlorobiota bacterium | reverse complement strand
GATTATTAAAGTACGCATTATCCTGTTTATTTTTTTTAAAACGATAGTTTTAGCTGTTTTCATAATGTTCTTTTTCAGGTTTCACAAGGTTATTTGGTAAAACAACCCTACTCTGTTTCTATTTTGATAAAATCCCTTCAAAATTACAGAAAAAATGGCTGCGGCAGTCATCTGTACCCATTATTTTTAGCCAGTTTTCGTTTTATAGTTTATCATTTACATACGGGCAGAACTTCACCCTACCGGTATTTGAATTTTCAAAATATAAATTTAAGATAAGGAAATGTTAGTTAATAGTTTGTATTTCATAACTAAAACAAATCCCGGTAGGATGAACCACCGGGATTTAATTTTAAACTTGTTTTAATAACCCGGATTCTGGTCTTCCTGGTTTATTGCAGGATTATTATTTATTTCATCCTCGGCAATAGGCCAAAGCAAACGCTCATCAATAAAGGTCTTCCCTACAGCCTGCATTGCTTCCCTTACTTTATTTGTCCTTTTCAGGTCCCACCAGCGCCTCCTTTCAAGGATGAACTCGTAGCCCCGTTCTTTTAAAACCGCGTCGCGGAAATCCTCTTTACTCATACCTGACGGATAATCGACAGGTGAAGCAACGGCCGGGTCATATCCATAAGCCCTCCGTTTTATCATATTCAACCTTTCCAAAGCCAGCTGGGATGGTGACCCTTCGGCCATACAGGAAGCCTCGGCATAAAACAGGAAAGCCTCTGTAAACCTGTAAATAGGGATACTGTAAAGGCTTATGCCATTGGGGTCTGTAATAAACTTTTTGAAAAGGACAGGGTAGGATTCAGGTAATGATACCCACTCTCCGTCTGCATTTTGATATTCGGTGTACAAATTGAATTTTTTCCTTAAGTCTTTATCATCCCAACTATCCCCAATAAATGAATTCATTTTTGGGAGCCATGCAAAATAGCCGCGACTTTTGTAGTTATACGGGTATGCCTTGCCCCGGTGGATAAAAGTCTGAATTGACGACTCCCTTGTTTCGGAGTGGTGCAACGACATAATATCTTCTGAATTCGTTTCAGTCGCAAATATTTTATAGAAATCATCGGGTTTTGATACGGTAACAAGGGAATAATAGCCACTGTTAATTACATCGTTTGCTTTTTCGGCAGCTAACCCCCAGTCTCCCAATGTTAAATAAACATGGGCAAGCAGCATTTTTGCCGCCCATTTTGAGGCACGGCCGGTTTCGCCTCCTACCTCTTCTGGCAACCCACTCTCAGCAGCAATTGCATCCTGGATGATTAACTCATATACTTTGCTTTCGGGCTCTCTTGGCGACCCTACTGTGCTTAAATCGACACTTTCCGAGGTTTTGATCGGCACAGCACCCCAGCCTCTCACCAGGTTGAAATATGCCAATGCCCTTAAGAAATGTGCTTCGGCAAGTATCCTTGTTTTGGCTTCCTGACTGATATCCTCAATTTTTGCAACATTATCCAACACCGCATTTGTACGGTTAATGGCACTGTATAAAGTAGACCAGTTTGAAGCCACACGGTTAATATTCCTTTGGTCTAGAATTTGGTTAAATAGGCTGATCGGAGCCTGTGAGCCCCTGCCTTCCAGGAAATCGCCATGCAGTTCTACCATAAGGTAATAAGTGATGCCGTAAAAGTCTGTCCTTAAAGATGAATATGCTCCAACAATAGCACCTTCGGCATCTGATTCGTTTTGATAATAATTTGTCCTTGAAACGAAGCTTTTCGGGACTTCTTCCAACATATTCTCACATGATGAAAACAGGACAAACAACAGAAATATTATAGTTATTTTTTTCATGATTCTTTTAACTTTTAAGATTAGAAACTAAGTTTTAAACCAACGGCATATATCTTGGCATTCGGATAACCACTCTGGTCGTGCCCGATTCTCAAACGATTACCTATGTTTGAAGAGTCTGTCCCTCTGGTGTTGACTTCAGGGTCAAGGCCCGTATAGTTGGTAAATGTGAAAAGGTTAGTTCCTGATAAATACACCTGGGCCTTTCCGAACCAGGGCATCCCTAATTTTGTTACGGGCAGGTTATATGCAAGTTTTACAGACCTTACCCTCAAATAACTCCCATCTTCAATAAAACGGTCGGATACGGTAATTTGGGTTGCTTTACTGATTTTAGGGTATTTTGCATTGGGGTCAGGGTTCTCAGCCGTCCAGTAATTACCCATGATCCTGGCAAACTGGTTAGTTCCCCTTTGGAATGAATTTAGTTGTGTCCCTCCGGTTGCATTGAATATTTTATTCCCATAAACGCCGTCTAACGTAAAGTTCAGTTCAAAATCCCTGTAAGAAAAATTTGAGCTAAACCCAAGAATAAAGTCGGGGTATGGACTCCCTAATATAACACGGTCTAAGGAGTTAATAACCCCATCGTTGTTGATGTCTTTGTATTTTATAAATCCATTCTCATCCAGCCCGTCTTCCTTTAAACCATAAAAAACGCCCAGTGGTTCTCCTTCCCTGGCGATATTTGAACTTGGCCACAGTGCACCTTGCCCTGCGCTCAATATATCGCTGCCTCCGGCAATTTTTATTACTTTATTCCTGTTTGCAGATATTTGTGCCGAAGCATCCCATTTGAATTCACTTTTTATGATATCAGCATTTATACTTAATTCAATCCCCTGGTTTTCAATTTCCCCCACGTTTTTAAGGATTGAACCAAACCCAATGGAAGGAGGAAGCGGTACGGAAGCCAGAAGGTCTTTTGTAATTTTCTTATAATAATCGAAAGTAAACCTAAAGCGGTTGTTCAATATGTTTAAGTCGAAACCCACATCAAGTTGTCCCGTGGTTTCCCATTTCAGGTCGCTGTTGGATATGCCTGAAGGGACAAACCCAATCTCATCGGTCTGGTTGCCATAAATTGCTTTTACCGATGACATTCGATCAAGAGATCGGTATGGCGATAATGCCGTGTTACCTGTTATCCCGTAACTTGCCCTTAATTTTAAGTCGCTGATAAATGAGATGTCCTGCATAAATGCTTCTTCAGAAATCCTCCAGGCCAAAGCTGTGGAAGGGAAGAAACCCCATTTATGATTGCTTCCGAACCTTGATGACCCGTCAGCCCTTATGCTCGCTGTGACCATGTATTTATTATCAAAAGAATAATTGGCCCTTGCCAACCATGAAGCCAGTGTCCATTCCGAATAGCCGGAACTTGGGTTTTCAACGGTTTCGGCAGCCGAAAGGTCATAGTTTTCGGTGGTGTTATTGGCAAAGCCGCTTACGCCTATATAAGACGACCGGTACATGCTTGTCTGGTAGGTATAACCACCAATCAGATTGAGGCTATGCACATCATTGAAGTTTTTTGAGTAGGTTAAAATATTCTCATTCAGGAAAGAATTACTGTATGAGTTGCCTTGTGCTCCGTACCCCCTGTCTTTATTAAAGATGATAGGATAAAACCTGTCTGTAAATACATTTGTGTATTCAAGCCCCAAAAGTGTCCTAAATGACAATTCATCTGTTATTTTAATGTCGAATGTTGTGTTCCCAATAACAGAATTAGCAAATGAGCGGTTTTTATTTTCACTCCATAATAAAGGGTTCCTCATATCAGCCGAACCAAAAGTATAGGCTTGCTCAATTTGTGTGTATTGCCCATTGGCATCGTAAATTGGCAATGTTGGCGGGGCCGAAGCTGCCGCAGAGAGCATGGAGGTACCCCGTGCCCCATTATCCACACTGACAGTGAATCGTTCCCTCCTGGACAAATTCAGGTTAACAGCCATTTTCAGCCAGCTATTCATTTCATGGTCCAGGTTTAGCCTGGCCGACCCTCTTTTTACGCCAGAATTAATCAATATTCCGTCCTGGTCATAATAGTTCCCTGAAAAAGAGAACCTTGTTTTTTCAGAACTCCCGGAAAATGTAATGGTATGGTTATTAATTGGTGCGGTGCGAAAAATTGCATCCTGCCAATCGGTTCCGGGGTTTTGAACCTGGTCTACATTAAAAAACGGCTCTTTACCATCGTTTTTCAACCATTCATTTGCTATGATAGCATATTCTTTTGCATCAAGTAAATCGTAACGGTTGATCTCTTTTTGAATCCCATAAAAACTGTTGACCTCAATCTTACTTCTTTGGCCTTTCCTGCCTCTCTTCGAAGTAATGATTACAACGCCATTTGCCCCTCTTGACCCGTAAATTGCGGTAGCTGAGGCATCTTTTAAAATGTCAACCGATTCAATATCCGAAGGGTTTAGGAAATTAATGCTGCCGGTTACCGGAAACCCATCTACAACATACAGCGGCTGGTTGTCACCAATCATTGAGTTCCCGCCGCGGATTCTCACTTCAATCCTTGAACCGGGAGTTCCCGAGTTTTGAGTAACCCTTACCCCGGCTGCACCAACTTTAAGTGCCTGTTCCATATTATAAACCGGAACAGCTTCCAGCTCTTCATTTTTTACCTGGGAAACAGAGCCTGTCAGGTCCGATTTTTTCATGGTGCCATAACCAATGGCCACTACCTCTTCCAGGCCAATTACGTCTTCAACCATTACTACGTTGATTTCGGATTTCCCATCAACCCTGAATTCCTGGGTTTTCATACCCACAAAAGAAAAAACCAGCACATCATCATCATTTGCAGAAATTTGATAATTGCCGTCTGTATCGGTAATTGTCCCGCTGGAGGTTCCTTTTATTACAACCGTCACCCCCGGGATTGGAATACCGTTTTCAGAAGTTACTTTCCCTTTGACTGTATTTTCCTGAAACACTGTAGTTGGAGTAATGACAATAAGGTTATTTTCCATAACCTTATAAGTTACCGTTGAATTCTCAAACAGCTTTGACATTACATCTTCGATCGTTTCGTTTGAAATATTAAAATCTACCCGTTTGTTTAGGTCTATAAATTTTTCATTGTAGAAAAACCGGAATTCACTTTGGTTTTCAATCTCCAGGAAAACTTCTTTTACTGTTTTGTTCAAAGAGTTTAGAGAGAGCCTCGTGTTTTGGGAATAAACAGTTGCCGACAACTGTAAAACGCAAAACATGCTCAAAAGTACGGTTAGCTTAGTCATAAGCATAAAACTTTTAATGTCCCGTTTTAACAAACAGGACAATCCATTACAATTTTTTTTCATAAATTTGTACTATTAAGGTTAAACAATTTGTTGCCTGCATACTACCAATATATAAGGCAACGAAAATTAACACTATGTAATTGGGAAGTCAGGTACGGCTTCCCAATTTTAATTACTGGTTTAAATTTTATTCCATCAGTAAATTTTTAAAGTTCTTAATCTTATCAGCATCTTCTTTTATATATACAGTCCTTTTATCGATTACATATTTTATGGGAGCTGCAAAGCTTATAACCTCTAATACCTGTTCAAGGGTTTCATCTTCAAGAGTACCTCCAAAGGCATAATCCTTTAGCCTTTCATTTTCGAATATGAAATTCACATCGTACCGCCTTTCTAATTTCACTGAAAGCTCACTTAATTTCTGATTACTTATAACCCACCTTTTTTCTTTCCATGAAATAATTGGTTTGGGGTCAACTGATTTAAAAAGCGTGAGCGATGGTTTCGATTGAGGTATTTTTTCTGCTTTACCTATACCCTTATTACCGGATATCGCCATCGACCTGGATGATTTTGTATAAACTGCTTTCTCATTGGGGCTTAAAACCAAGGGCTCTTTAAATCGTGCATCCAAACTTTCGAGTTTTACAGAACCCTCAATTAAAGTTGTTTCTATGCTATTTTCTTCAGCATAAGCTTTTACATTAAACTTTGTCCCTAATGCAGTAATATTAATTGCTGATGTTTGTACTATAAACGGGAGGTTCTTGTTTTTTGCTACATTGAAGAAAGCCTCACCTATCAGGGTTATCTTACGGTTATCCACCCCATAATTATTTTGGTACTGAATTTTTGTGCCTGCATTGAGCCATATTTTTGTGCCATCGGGCATCTTTAAGAACGAACGCGACCCCAATGGGGCAACGTACTCAACGGTTTGTGGCTGATAATTATTTTTATCGATGAAATAGAATACCGTCCCTCCCAGAAACAGGGCAAAAACGAATACTGCTGCTATTTTTATTAGTTCGGAATATATTTTCCAGGCAGGTTTAATATTAGATGATGGGCTGTTCAATTGTTTTGATATGTCATCCCATGCTTTGTTTGCATCGAAGTTTAGTTTTTGATTCAAATTTGACGTTGCCTGCCATATATCATTTATCTGGTCGAATAACCTCTTGTTCTCAACGCTTTCCTGGATCCATTGGTCCAAAATATTGAGATCTTCATTAGCTATCTGCCCCGATAAATAACTTACAAGGGAAGTTTTTATTTCTTTTGGAATGTCGGTTTTAGTATTCATTTATTTATGGGTTCTGTTATGATGACACAAAAAAGGGGAGGTGGTATTACAAACGGGTGTGATTTTTTTGATATTCATTAAAAGAAGTTGTTTAAAGTTGAGCAATGGCCTGCATAATAAGAATTGGCAGGTAAGGTTTTAGTGCTACTCTTAGTTTTGACAATGCACGGTATATCTGTACCTTAACAGTATTTTCTGAGATGTTGAGTTGTTTTGCGATCTGCTTGTGTGATAAATCTTCAAAACGGCTCAACTTGAATATTTCTTTGCACTGCTGTGGAAGTTTATCTACTTCGCCCCTTATTTTTACTTCCAGCTCTTGTTCAATAAGGTTGGCAATAGGGTAGTCGTGGCCAGAATGCAGGTCAATCTGCATGTTGATCAGATTGGCCTCATTTTCTGAGATTAACCTGTTCTTTTCTTTTTCGCGCGAAAGGTAATTTAAACAAGCATTGCGGGTAGATTTGAATAAATACCCGGACAACGAGGTTGTAATATTAAAATCCCCCCGTTTTTCCCACATCCTTATGAACACATCTTTTACAAGGTCTTCGGTGGTTTCTTTTTGGTGCAAAAAGGTGATGGCATAACTACACAAACGTTTGTAATAGGTCTTGAAAATCAATTCAAAAGCTTTTTGATTCCCATTCCTAAAAGAAATAACCAGTTCCTTTTCGAGTGCATTCATTGTAGTAGAATGATGTTTACCAGCTAATTTATTATACGAAGTTGTTTAAAGCTAAACTGAAAATCTACGAGCAACATCTTGATTCCATTGGACTTCAGCTAATTTTTCTCCCATAGCTTTGGCTATGCAAGAAAAACCGAGCCTCGCCACTAAAATCAATATATTCCTCTCGAAAATTCCATTTAACTTTAAATAACTTCTACTTATGCTAACCCTCAGGGAAAGCTATAGGGGAAAGGCTGCCTGAAATTTTTATCCTTTCCAGAAAGACCTTGAGAACAACACCAATACGGTAAATAGTTCCAACCGGCCCAATAGCATCAAAAATGATAAGAACCATTTCCCTACAGGGTGGATATGCATAAATGTTTCTGTTGGGCCAACATTTCCAAGCCCGGGGCCAATATTCCCCAAACAGGTTGCCACAGCTCCCATCGATGATTGTAAATCGGGCTCAATTATAGAAAAAAGTACAGTGCTGAGAATAAAAATCATAAAATAAATGATAAAAAAGGCCAATACATTGGTGACAATCTTCGTGTCGACTGTATGTTTGTTGAACCGCACCGGGATAACCGCATTGGGGTGTACCATCCTTTTGAGTTCATAATAACTATTCTTGAGCAAAACAACAATACGCATTATTTTTATCCCTCCCCCTGTGGACCCGGCAGAACCACCAAAAAAGAATAATGCGAAAATCAGTATTGTGAGACACGGATACCACAGCAGATAGTCAGCAGTAACATAGCCTGTTGTGGTAATTATAGATACGACCTGAAACAATGAATCGCGAAAAGCTTTTTCAGTGCCCATATTTTCAGTAATCAGCAGCCCTGTAAATATCAGTATTACAAAAATCAGGATAAAAAGCAGGTAGTACCTAAACTCCTCGTCTTTAAGTACTCTGTCGAGTTTGCCGGTTAAGGCACAATATGACAGTGAGAAATTGGTTCCTGCCAGAACCATAAAAACAATAATTACATAATGAATAAATGGTGAATCCCAAAAGGCTATACTTGCCTGTTTTGTCGAAAAACCACCTGTGGCCATAGTTGTAAACGAATGGCAAATAGCATCGAAGAAACTCATCCCGCCAATCCAAAGCAAAAGGGATTCTGTAAGGGTGAACAACAAATATATCCCCCATAGCGTTTTTGCCGTTTGTTGGATTTTAGGGCTTATTTTATCGGGTACCGGGCCAGGTACTTCGGCGGTATATAACTGCATTCCCCCTATTCCGAAAATAGGTAAAATTGCCAGAGATAGTACAATAATCCCCATACCCCCAAGCCATTGGGTTGTACTTCTCCAAAACAGGATGCCTTTCGGTAATGCTTCTATATTGTCAAGTATTGATGAGCCTGTTGTTGTAAACCCGGAGATTGTTTCAAAAAAAGCATTGGTGAAATTGGGGATCGAACCGCTTAAAATATATGGGATGCTTCCAAAAAAGGAAAAAACGACCCATACTAACGTAACAATGGTAAAACCTTCTCTTTTGCCGATATTTGTTGACGCTTTCCGGGTAAGTACAATTAGCAGTAGTCCGAGTGATATACAAATCAGGGACGAAATTACAAATGCATGGATATCGCTTCCTTTATAAATTATGGCGACAACCATAGCAGCTAACATTGCTAAACCCTCAACCAAAAGTAAGAATCCAAGAGCCCTTAAGATTAGTTTAAGATTTACCATTTTATATTACTTACGAGGTAAGGTTACTTAAAATATCTCTCTAATTTTTTTATACCTGAAGGGAGCGTGAACACAACAACTTTATCTCCCACCTGGATTTGGGTGTCTCCATCAGCGACATACCCCTGATTTCCCCGGATAATACCTCCGATTGTTGCCTCTTCAGGGAAATTAAGGTCTTTTATTGGGGTTTGTGTTATTTTAGCATTTGGCTTGGCAATAAATTCAAAGACTTCGGCATCGGAAGCTGTAAGGCATTTTACATTTGAGATTTCGGCATTCAATGTAAACTTGTAGATATAGCTTGCAGCAATCAGTTTTTTATTGATGAGGCTGCCGATCCCCATATTTTCGGCAATCCCCATAAAAGCAAGGTTCTCAACTTCGGCTATGGTACGCCTTACGCCAATCGATTTGGCAAGGTGGCACGACAGTATGTTGGTTTCAGAATTCCCTGTTACTGCTACAAATGCGTCCATCTTTTCTATGCCCTCTTCCTTCAATAATTCAAGGTTTCGCCCATCTCCGTTTATTACCAGTACATTCTCAAACCTGTCGGCAATTTGTTCACAACGTTCAAGGTTATTCTCTATTACTTTTATCCGGTATTGGTCGCCCAGTTTCTCAATTGCTTTTTGAGCAATCCGGCTACCGCCCAGTATCATAATATTCTTAACCTCAAATGGTTTCTTCCCTGCCAGGTCGAAAACTACCTGTTGTTTGTCTCTTGTGGTGATGAAAAATACGATATCGCCATCCCTTATATAATCCTTGCCGCGAGGTATTAATGTTTTATTTTCGCGATTTATTGCTGCCACCAGGATGCCTTTGTTTTTTAATGACAACTCCTGGAGTTCATTATTAACAATAGGTGCATTGTCCCTGATTTTGATACCCAGTAAAATTAAGATGCCATTTGAGAATTCGATTAACTGGCGGGTACCGGTTTGTTTTACCGATGCAACAATCTCTTTTGCAGCCAGGCTTTCAGGGTAAATAAGTTCTTTAATCCCCAGGGTTTCGAGTTTCTTCCGGTATTGTGGCTTCAGGTACTCCGAATTATTTATACGGGCAATAGTCCTGCCAACTCCCAGATAGGTTGCCATTAAACAGGCCAAAACATTTCGTTCTTCAAACGGTGTAACCGCAATGAACAAATCGGCCTTAGCAATACCTGTTTCTTTAATATCATGAAACGAATGAGCTGACCCTGCGATGGTTAACAAATCAACTTCCCTGCTGATAATTGCTAACTTTTCGGGAGAGTCATCCAGTAAGATGATATCATGTTTTTCATTTGCAAGCATTTTTGCGAGGTGTGTTCCTACCTCTCCTGCCCCTGCAATAACTACTTTCATATATCGTTCCAATCTTAAGCCGTGACAAAGTAACGTATAAAGTGTGATTACTTCCAAAGAAAATAAACTTTTTCTATGTTTCCTCACTAAATTCTTAACTTTATTTTCATCGAAGTTGTTTTCAGTTAAACTGAAAATCTACGAGAAACATCTTAATTTCATTGGACTTCATCTGTTTACAATTCCAAAATAAATGCCCCATCCTTTTTAATATTTATTACATCTTCATTATCATTGCCAAAACTATGGTAAGTAACAATATGCTTTGCTTTCAATAAACCGGGCTTCACCCTTCCCTGCAAAATAATAATATCAATTGGGAAATTGTTCCTGTTCCCACCCAATTTGCTCTCAATCACGATTTGTTTGCCATAGAAAGAGATTACCCCCGAATTTAAATAAAAACAGTCGTTGTCAAAAGAATCCAGGTACGACAAATAAGTTGGTGGTTTCAAATGTAGATTTGTTATTACATTATTAACTGCTTCAAACCCAAACCGGCTTATTAAGTCTTCGTTTTCATAAACAACAAAGTTTTCCCTGCCTGAAATCAGATGGATAAGAATATTATTCCCTGAATTATATACAATAATTTTTTTCTGCATTAAACAGTTGTACTTAAAATACAGGTTTGCCGCAATAATAAACGTAATAAATACCAGGAATGAAATGAAATAACCTGTTTTCCGTGAAGATATAAACA
>JAADGO010000009.1 GCA_013152355.1 Chlorobiota bacterium | reverse complement strand
TGTAACTGGTAACACGTCTGACTCTGGATCAGAAGAGTCCAGGTTCGAGCCCTGGCAGGACAACCAAAAGGGAATCCCGAAAGAAACTAAACGCCTGTAAGTCTATTGATTTACAGGCTTTTTTTATTATATCAATGTAAACCAATCAATTTCAGGCCAGAAACTGAATAGTTCTTTAAAAGAAATTGCTGATTTATGCAATGTTGAAAAGAACCTGACTTTTCATTTAGCACAGCATACTTCTGCTACAACCGTTATTTTAAGCAAGGGATTGATTCAGAGGATAGTAATAACAAAACCGGATAAAAGACATTCTTATGTACCACTTATACAATAAAGTGGATTTTTTCAAGTATATTTGAAAATAAATCAAAAATTGGACATTATTCAAATAAGACTGAAAAAATAATGGAGCAAATTTTAAAAAAAATAAGAAAATACAATACCTGGGAAGGACAATCTTTTCATATTGGTTATGAAAGAAGTGAATACCTTGAAAAAATAATTGAATATATCGGCACCCGGCTTGTTAAAGTTCTTGTTGGTCAACGCCGTGTTGGTAAGAGTTATATCCTTCGCCAAATTATAAATTTACTTACTGCACATAAAGGAGTCAGCCCGCAAAATATTTTTTTCATCAACAAAGAGTACACTGCCTTTGATGATATTAAAACCGCGACTGACCTGGATAATTTATTCAACTATTACAAAAAAATATATCAGGTAACCGGGAAAGTCTATATTTTTCTTGATGAAGTACAGAATATCAGCAACTGGGAATCTTTTGTAAATTCATATTCACAGGACTTTACCGGGGAATTTGAACTATTTATTACAGGTTCAAATTCAAATCTACTTTCGGGAGAACTTGCCACATTACTTTCCGGACGTTATATTGAATTTGAGATTTTCCCATTCAATTTTTTTGAATTTGCAGGAATAAAAAATATTTATACTCACCTCCAAGAGAATTTCCTTACTTTTTTGCAAACCGGAGGATTGCCTGAAATGTTTCATCTCAACTCGGAGGAATTAAAAAGAAACTATTCCGAAAGCTTAAAGGACACTGTAGTATTGCGTGATATTGTCGGACGCCATAGGATAAAAGATCTTCCGTTACTCGAAGATTTATTCAAATTTTTGGCAGTCAATATTGGCAACTTTACTTCGTTCAGCAGTATTATAAACTATTTTAAAAACAGGCAAAAGAAAACAAATTATGAAACCATCTCAACTTATGTTGGTTACCTGAAAAATACTTTTATCATACACCAGGCAGGAAGGTATAATCTGCGTGGAAAACAAACTCTTGGAGGTGAGTATAAATACTATCTTAACGATTTGGCATTTAAAAATTTCCTGTTCGGGTTTTATCCCTCTGATATTGGTTACAACCTCGAAAATTATGTCTTCACACAGCTGAAGAGGATGGGATATAAAGTATCAGTAGGGATTTTGAATAATCTTGAAATTGATTTTGTAGCACAAAAATCAGAAAAAACCATTTATTTACAGGTATGTTATCTTTTAAGCAGCCAAAAGGTAATCGACCGGGAATTTGGAAACCTGCTTTTAATTAAAGACAACCACGAAAAATTTGTCATTTCGCTTGATGACATTAAGTTTTCAAATTACGAAGGAATAAAACATCTACATCCCTGGGAATTGCAATAATTGACCGGTGCTTACAAGATCAACCCGATACTGTGATTAAACCTTTTTTGTACCCCTCATTTGCCCTTCCCCCAGTGTATAAAACCTTTGTGTCGGGTATGCCAGGTCAATGTCAGGGTGTTTGGCAAACTCTTTCAGGATGCTTTCCCAGAGGATCTGTTCTTTCCCACGCCGTTCCCGGGGGATACAAACGAAGCGGAGGGTCAGTAAAATGCCACTGTCTTTAACGGTTGTATAAACCGTTGGGGTGAGGTAGTTGAAGAATATCAGGTATTTTTTGCTTGCTTCTTTTATTTCCTTTTCGGCTTCTTCACTAAAAAGAATGGTTTCATTGTTAACTATTTCGAGCAATATCTGTTTTGTTTTTTCCCAGTTGCTCTCAAATGTAATCAGTACAGGTATTTCATGCCAGATAAACCTGAACCCGGTGCTATAGTTTGCTTGTGGTTCAAGGAACACCTTCCCGTTCGGCACATGTATTATACGCCCTGTGCTTTGGTCGGCATCAACCCAATTGCCAATTTCAAGGAGGGTAAACTGGAACAGCCTGATGTCGATAACATCGCCTGCCTGGCCGCCAATCTGAATACGGTCGCCTGCTAAAAACGGCTTCCTGATAATAATGAAAAGCCAACCGGCTATGTTTGTCAACGGGTCTTTTAATGCAATTGCAATACCTGCCGATAAAAGCCCCAGGAAAGCACCCATTTCTCTAAAAACCTCGAACCAAACAGCAACAACAAAAAATACCCCGATAAATGGTAAAATATACGATATGGAAGTTTTCCAGGCATAGCGTTTTTTTACATCATTGGTTTGATACCACACAACCTTCAGGATAATAAGGCGGATAAGCCACAAGGCAACAATTATTATTAACGTGGCAAATATTTTCCCCTGGGTATCAGGGCTCAAATTCCATTTATCATTAATAAATTCAACTAACCGGTTCATTTTTCCAACTCTTTTTGATTGAATACAGGACTCTTAGGGATTGTGAAGAAATAACTTAACCGTTTTGACTCGTTCTCTTGCACGCTAATCTTGCACGCTAACTTCGTTAAAAAGCCTCGCCGTAACTATGGCTATGCCTGCGTTTTTTGCCTTGTTATCGCACAAAATAATTACGTCAATTCCAGTCATGTTATTTCTTCATAATCCCTTAATAATAGGCTAAATTTATAACTTTTAATCAACATCTGCATAATTCGTTCGGATACTGCCTGAAAATTATCCAAGGACTATGCCCCGGCACGTGGCAGCACAGGGTGCGGTGTAACGCAGCCCTGTGGTATTACATCCCATCCTTTGATGAAAATAAATTAGCTACCATTGAAGCTCCATATCAAATACTAACGAAAAAGTTAAAAGGTATGGCCTCAGATAAAGGGGCATTGAAAGTAATGAATTATTACAGTGTATCTTTTTTCAGATAAAGCAATTTTGAGGCGAATATAACGACCCTGGCTAAACATTGTCAACCATTAGTGAAACCATTGCAGGGTCAACTTTTTCCACTACTTTTACCTATAACAATGATGGGCAAAGGTGTAAAATGGTTATAACCGAAAACAGCAGCACTATCCTCACACGTTGGTATGCGGGCAGCCGCTACATGAAAGAAACAGAGGGTAGCACTACTAAAGAATACACATATATTGGCGGCAATGCCTACTCTGCCCCGGTAGTGGCTTTAAAAGTTTTTTGCAGGTTCGCAGTAGTTTGATAAGCCTTTGGATAAAAGAAAAGAATATCCGTGAAGTTCAGTATATGGCAGGGCATAACAACATTATCAGCACCCAAAGATATGTAAGGGCAATTCTTGATGAACTCAAAGAGCAGTTGGGAAAGTTTCATCCATTAAAATGAGACACAATGTATAAAACAAACGTAAAATTTAGTATATTTGTACCATATTGGTACACTTTTAAATTTAAAGATATGTTGGTAATTAGTAGTAGAGAATTTAGGCAAAATCAAAGGGTTTACTTTGAAAAAGCCGATAAAGGAGAGCAAATAATCGTTCAGCGTGGAAAAGATAAAGCTTATGCTTTAACTCCAGTAAATGAAGATGATGTTTATTTTAATGCTGAAATGGTGGAAAGAATTAAAGAAAGCATTAAGCAGGCTGAAGAAGGTAAAGTAAAGAGAATATCAACTCCTGAAGGGATAAGCGATTTATTAGGATTATGAGTTATACATTAGAGTTTTCTGAAATTGCTTTGGCTGATATTAAGAAGCATAAGAAGTCAGGAGATAAAGTTGTTTTAAAGAAAATAGAAAAGTTGCTTAACGAGCTGATGGAGCATCCAACTATGGGTACAGGACAGCCAGAACAATTAAGGCATAATCTTACTGGATTGTATTCACGAAGAATTAATCAAAAGCACAGATTAGTCTATTCAATAAATGAAGAAATAGTTACAGTTCTTGTTTTAAGTGCCTGGGCGCATTATGGAGATAAGTAGAACTCGCAGACCAACACGCCCCACAGCAAATAAAACCCAGCCGTTTTTACAAAACTCTCTCTGTCTTTTATTTGACTCCCCTACGCCAACCCTTCTGTAATTTTTTCTGTCATACTTTTTGTCCTGCCCGAAAACAGCACATTTAGGTGCACTCATTTTAAACCGCTTTGGCAAGGTCTGCTTGAGACCATTTATTTTGCTTACGAAGCTCTGTTATTTTACTTCCAATGTTTAACATATATCACAAAAGTATAGTGTTTATGAATATTTAACGCAAATATCTGATTATTAAGGTTCTACAAGACCGAGACTTTATGTTTTAAATGATTGGCAATCAGCTATTTATAAAAAAGCGCCGGACTATTGCTTTTTAAGAATTTTTATTTTAAAACTGTGAAAAGATGAGTTTTCTTGCTGGCACTAAATAAAAATATTCCTTTCAATTTGCATTTTTTTCACTCCTTGTTCTAATATTGAAATATTTTCAATATTTTCAGCTAAGAATATAAGGCTAAAACGTCCTGTTTCTAATAATTCTTCACAGTTGAACGGAAATACTGAATTCAATTTTCCACCATCATGAAGGGATGATTTAAGACGTTCTTTAAGTTCAATAAAAGAGCATGGAGTGGTTTTAATTTTTACAAATTTCCATACCTGAACAGGTGTGGTTAATTTTTCAATATTATCAACAATAAGGCTCACATAAGAAGAACCATTAAATCGAGCGTTATTTTCAACAGGAAATACCCCTATGTCAGTCACAATATAATCAATACCAATAACTCCTATATAACCTGTTTCAGCCATTTTAGTTGCAATTTTCAGAGAGCATGCTTTAATATATTTTGAATGGTCATCTGAAATTTGAACTTTATTGACTGTACCAGTATGTATCAAACCATTTTTACATATTTGATCACGTATTCCAAGGTGATTAATACTTCCATCTCTGCTAATTATCCATTGATCATTAGGTGAAGATGAAACATTTAAGAATGGTTCAATAATTATAACTTTTTCACCACTATCTGAGATATCCTGATATATTCCAGCAATATCATCACCTTTTGTTTTATATAATGACATACCAGATTCTCCCAGTGCCCCTCTAATAATAACGGTGCTGTAGTTTTGCAAAAATCCCTTAATGGCATTTTTCATCAAGTTATAATTCTCATTGTTTTTAGCTTGCATCTCGAATGAAACACCTTCAACAACGGGAATATTTAATTGTTGGCAAATCTTTTTAAAAGATGCCTTGTCATTATATTTCAATGTTTCAGATTCGGGTGCTCCGAAAAGCCCGGCTCCAAGAATTTTTGCAGCTTCCTTTTCCAGATTGCCCGAAAACAACGGTACGTAAACAGGTTTTCTGCCTAATATTCGAATGATTTTTTTAATCGGTTCCGGATTATGAATTATCAGTTCCGAAAGTGTCTTTCCCTTGGCACCTTCACCGTACTGAACAACAAGGTCTGAACCAAGACCTAATGAACGCAACCATTTGTGATATTCATGATCTAATGTGCCCCGTAAAACTACAAGATCGTTTGACATGGCTGCGGGGAGCGTTCTGTCACATTTTGATGATACAGATGAATCCCGTTGTGGAAACTGTGGAAAATTATCTGCTGCATATATTATTAATTCACTATCATTATTTGAGATGCAATCTCTGAATGTTTTATAATCAGACATATTCAGTTCCGTATTTTTAAACCCTACTCAATAATATCCATCCAAAAACTGCTGTCATTACCAAAACATAGGCAACAAGTACATAAACCCACTTTCCCCCGAATTTAGGTGTTGGGATTGATGACAAGTTTAAAGCAGATAAAATCATTAATAATGAATATATAATTATTGAAAACGTAGATTGGCGAAAAAAACTTTCAAATAAGAATACAAAAGCTAATATTAGTACATTGTTATCTAGAGGGAAGCCTTTGTATGTTTTGCTATCGATAAGGCCATAAACATTAAAATATGTTAATCGGATAACACTGGCAGCAATAATTACAAATGCTCCAGGTAAAAACAAAATATTGTAATTTCCGTAGCTTAAAAGTATAATGGCAGGTAAAATCCCAAAGCTCACAATATCAATCATGGAATCAAGTTGGGCTCCAAAATCATCTTGTACTTTTGTTCTGCCTTTCATTTTTCGGGCTATAATACCATCATACCAATCGAACAATACTGCCCATAAAACTCCGATTATTGCCGCCTGAAAAACCCCTTGAATGGCAAAATAAATTCCTACTACGGCACTCATTAATCCCAAAAGAGAACAAATATTTGGCAAATCTTTAATAAAGCTGAGTACGCTAATTTGTTGTTTATCATTCATGCTTCTTACTTTTTTAAATACATTACATCCATTAAGGCATCAATGAGTGTGTTGTTTTCCTCTTGGGTACGACTAGCAATCCGAATGTATCGGTCAGCATCGGGTTGGGTTTTCCCAACACTATCTTTTATATAAATATTGTGCTCAATAAAAAGACGCTTTGTTACTTCGGACCCACTTAAAGCTGCATCAGGTAAACGACAATAAATATAGTTTGCATCGGGTTTAAAAACAGTCATCCCATTAATAGCACACAGCTTATTATAGAATGCATCTCTATCTACTTTTACTTTTTCGCAGCTATCCTCAAATTCCTGTTTGTATTGTGGTAGTATTCTGAGAAATTCTTCGGCAAATCCATTAATATTCCATATATGAATTCCATTACGAACCGCCTTAGCAAAATCTGTGTTAGCCGTTAACATATATCCTATTCTGAGTCCACATATTCCATAGGCTTTACTCATGCTTTTAAGAATAGCCATATTTGGATATCTGTCAATATCCTGCTCAAGACTAATTTGTTCTTTGTTGTCGGCAAAATCAAGAAATGATTCATCGATAATAAGCATGCAATTGCTTGGCCTAAGCTTTTCTGACAATCGAATCAAATCGGCTTTTGGAACTAACATCGACGTAGGATTGTTTGGTGTAACCACAACAGCCATATCAGCACCAACTTTTATAGATTCGTCTGCAAATTTATCTACATCGAGCTGAAAAGAAGGGAATTCAAGTGGAAATTCCACAGCACGTCCTTTAGGTGCCGCATTAGCATATTCATTAAAAGAAGGTACGGGTACAATTATTTTTTTTGCTAAACTTCCCGATAGTATTTTTATAATCTCTGCTGCCCCATTTCCTACTACTATTCTTTCTGTTGGTTGCTGGATTATATTTCCAATTAAACTGGCAAGGGCATCCTGTGCCATTGGGTAATTCAAAACAATGTCGTGAATTTTTTCTTTAAGGGTTGCAAGAACAGCTTTTGGCGGGAAATAAAGATTATATAGATAAGCATGGTCAATAAAATTATGGCGATAGTAACCACCATGTTGTTTAGATATATATTCGTATTTTTCGGTTTGATTCTTATAATTAAATTGGGTCATGTATATTTTTATTCATTTGTTTTCTATATGATACTACATTTTTTGAATTTTAGTCCCATAAACAGGTATGTCTGATTAATTAATAGAATTAAAATAACGACTTTAATTATGAAAGTTAACCAGCAAACTTATGAGATTCGACAGATTTGATCTTCTTGATAAATCTATCTGATATATGCGAGGGTCGCAAAATGATATTGTCAGGGATATCGGTTTTATAAATCTCTGCAGGAAATAATTTTTCAGCTTCTGCTAAATCTTCAATTGTATCTATTTCGTACCAAGGCTTGTGGTCAAAAGAAACAGCTTGTAGCGAGAGACTACCATCTGCCACCATATCGCCAAATACAGTTTCATAGTAACTGTTTACTATGCCGGCAGCGATATGCTGGTTTAGTCTTTCTACAATAGAATGCCATGTTGGGAGAGAAAAACTATAAATATTGACAGTCTTATACCCGACCTCATTTAAATGCGAAGTAGTTCCATTTTGGTAGCTCCTGACCTTTTGAGATTGGTCGATTGTAACAGTGGTCCCATTCATCCACGGTTGCATGCGAGCAACGGCAATCCTGTCTGGAAAAATCATGTCATCAAGCTGGGAGCTGTCAAAAACAAGGTCGCTTTCGATTAACATAAATGGCTCACTAATAATCTTGCGAGCCATCCATAATGAATAGATATTATTGGTGGTTTTATAAAGTGGGCTATACAAATATTCGATAGCCATATTTCCTGATTTTGTCCCTAGAAATTCTTTGATACAATTTCCCAAATACCCTGTCACTATAACCAGTCGTTTGAATCCTTGCTTTTTTAACCCAATGACAAGGCGCTCAAGAATGGATTTCTCATTCACCAACGTAAGGCATTTGGGTGAACTTTGAGTTAATGGGAAAAGACGGTTCCCAGTACCGGCTGCCAAAAGTAGTGCTGTTGTTACATTTTCATAATTTTGATTGTTACTCAATTTTATATCCTTTCTTTAAGTGAAATATATCAATATAATTAGTATTTATATCTTACGAGCCGGAAATATTAATCTTTGTGAAGCAAACACCATTTACTGCCTTGATGACGATGCGAGGTAGTTTATTTATGTAATAGCGAATTATATATTTATCTGGATGTCCTCAGTTTGGGTTAAATCTGCAAGATAATTCTATTAATTCGGCGTGCCGTGCAAAGGTACTATTAAAAATGATAATAACTATGAGACTGTTTAAATTTTATTTTTATGAATTATTACAGTGTATTTAACGATAAACCACTCGTTGCAAACGAGTAGTAGAAAAATCAGCCGCCCCAATTTTCCCTGTCAAGGCTACGGTAATGGATAGCTTCTGAAAGGTGTTGGCTTTGCACATTTTCACTTTCTTCCAAATCGGCAATAGTCCTTGAAACTTTCAGGATACGGTCGTATGCCCTTGCAGATAACCCAAGCCTGTCCATTGCTATTTTTATCAGGTCGTTCCCCTCCCTGTCCAGTTCAACAAATTCCCTGATCATTTTCGAACTCATCTGGGCATTGGCGTACACTTCTTTTTTATTGCTGAACCGCCTTGCCTGTACCAGCCTTGCCTTCTCAACCCTTTTACGAACCTGCCCGCTATTTTCTGATGCTGATAACTCGGACAATTTATTAAAAGGCACCGGCACAACCTCTAAGTGGATATCGATGCGGTCGAGGAGCGGGCCTGAAATCCTGTTCAGGTATTTTTGCACCATCCCCGGGGCGCAAACACAATCTTTCGAGGGATGATTGTAATAACCGCATGGGCAGGGATTCATAGAAGCCACCAGCATAAAGCTTGCAGGGTATTCTACACTGAATTTTGCCCTTGAGATGGTAATTTTACGGTCTTCAAGTGGTTGGCGCATAACCTCCAGCACAGTACGTTTAAATTCGGGGAGCTCGTCAAGGAAAAGTACGCCATTGTGAGCCAGCGAAATCTCTCCGGGTTGCGGGTAATTGCCGCCGCCAACCAGGGCAACATCGCTGATGGTATGGTGCGGCGAACGGAAAGGGCGCTGTATCATCAGTGATGTTTCTTTGTTTATTTTCCCTGCAACCGAATGTATCTTGGTAGTTTCCAGTGCTTCTTTTAAAGAGAATGGCGGCAAAATTGTGGGGATACGCTTTGCCAGCATCGTTTTGCCCGACCCCGGAGGCCCGATAAGTATAATATTATGGCTTCCTGCTGCTGCAATTTCCAATGCCCTTTTAACATTCTCCTGGCCTTTTACATCCGAAAAGTCCAGTTCGGCATTGTCCACTTTTGCCATGAACTCTGCGCGTGTATCTACAATGGTTTGTTCCGGTTCAGAGTCGCCATTAAAAAAATCAATTACCTCTCTTATATTTTCAACGCCGAATATTTTTAAACGGTCGACTACAGCAGCTTCTTTAGCATTTTGCTTTGGCAGGATAAAGCCTTCGAAACCCTCTTTCCGTGCATTAATAGCGATGGGCAATACTCCTTGTGTGGGTTGTAAAGCCCCATCAAGCGACAGTTCGCCCATAATTACATACCGGTCAAGTTTTTCAACCTTCAGGTGGCCTGAAGCAGCCAGGATCCCCATCGCAAGAGGCAGGTCGTAAGCAGAACCCTCTTTTCGGATATCGGCAGGAGCCATGTTGATTACAATTTTATATCTTGGCCATTTATACCCGTTAAGGCGCAGTGCCGATTCAATACGTTGCTGACTCTCTTTTACAGCATTGTCGGGGAGGCCAACGAGCATATACTTTATCCCCTGGGTTACATCAACTTCAATAGTGATTGTGGTGGCATCAATGCCGAAAACTGCGCTTCCGAAGGTTTTTACCAGCATGTGTATTTGTGTGTTGGTTTAACAAGTAATAAAAGTAGGGAATTTCAGGGGAAAAGATGGAATCGATGATGAAAAAAATTAGGGAGGCTTAGCCTGCATTATTCGTAAAGTTATTCTATTCCGAAGTCAAACTATTAGGAATTTAGAACAACCGCTTCCTTTTTACAAGGTATGCAAATAGCACCTGGTTAAAGTCTTTATTAATATCGGCTTCGGCCAAGTCAATATTGTACTGGCCGCATTTAACTTTGAGCTCTTCAAAATAGTTGTGTACGGCTTTTTTGTAATGGGTTTTCACCTCGTGCGGGTTAAACTTTACCTGGTGCCCGGTTTCCAGGTCGATAAACCGGTGAGGGCGGCTGGCAAAATCAAAATCCCTTTCCTGTTTATGGTCGGTAACGTGGAACAGGATTACATCGTGTTTATTATATATAAGGTGCTGTAGTGCCGAAAACAGTTCATTACCCTTATCGTTGCTCAACATATCACTGAAAATAATTACCAGCGAGCGTTTGTGAATATTTTCGGCTATCTGGTGCAGGGCTTTTACGGTATTGGTTTTTTTACGAAGTTTAAAATTCTCTGGTTGGATTAATTCTGAAAGTTTCCCGAACATCACCTCTGCATGTACCGATGAAAGGCGTGCGTCAGAATGAAATTCTATTTCATCGGAAAACAGGGTTAACCCGACTGCATCGCGCTGTTTCCGCAATAAATAAGTAAGTGCTGCAGCACTGTAAACTGAGAAAACAAGTTTGTTCTGTAATTGTTTTTTGCCTTTCGAATAAGGGAAAAGCATGGAAGAAGAGGTGTCGATGACCAGCTGGCAGCGAAGGTTGGTTTCCTCTTCGTATTGTTTAATAAATAATTTATCGGTACGGGCAAATAATTTCCAATCGACATGTTTTGTCGATTCCCCCTGGTTGTACAAGCGGTGCTCGGCAAATTCAACCGAAAAACCGTGGAAAGGGCTACGGTGCAATCCGGTTATAAACCCTTCAACCACCTCACGGGCAATCAATTCCAGATTGTCGTATTGATGAAATTGTTCTTTATTGAATATACTCTTCAAAAATGGTATTTAAAAGAATCAAAAACTAATACAATTGCAGGATGAAAAAATGATGGGGTTTGTTCCTGCCAACGACTATAGTAATGCATCCAATTTCCCGGCAAGGACCTGTTTTGGTACAGCACCAACCTGTTTGTCTGCAACTTCCCCGTTTTTCAGGAAAAGTATTGTTGGGATATTCCTGATTCCATACTTCCGTGCCACGCCAGGGTTCGAGTCAACATCTACCTTCCCAATTATTGCCTTCCCTTCATACTCGCCCGACATTTCCTCAACGATAGGGGCAACCATCCTGCATGGGCCACACCAAATCGCCCAAAAATCGATCATTACCGGTTTGTCTGAATTTACTACTAATTCCTCGAAGTTAGAATCTGTTATTTCTAAAGCCATAATTTTTTTTAATAAATGTTAATATATCGGATCTCAAAAATAATACATCCTTAATTAATACGGTATGCCATCCCCGGATTGTTTTCAATAAATTTAAAAAACTCATTATTTATACTGATTCTTGTATTCCTGGAAAACATTTGAACCTGACGGTTATCCTCAGGGTCGGTCACACAAAACCTTAACAAAGATTTGCCTTTATTGTTGTTGGCATAATTTTCAATTTCTTCGATAACTGATTTATTGATCTTATCAAGGGGGATATTGATTGTTACGCTTTTAACATAATTTTCTCTGACCTGCGACAGCAACTCTATATGGAATACTTTAAATTCGTATGTTTCCTGTCTGTATTTTTGCTGTACCTTACCTTTTACCAACAGGAACAAGCCTGTTTTGCAGAATTTCCCAAAATTCACATAGTCGTTGGTAAAAAAATAAAACGAATAAGAGTCGGTGTAGTCGGTCAATGTTAAAATACTGTACGGTGTCCCTTTTTTCGATACTGCTTCCCGGGCATCGGTTACCATTCCGGCAAAAGTGAGCTCCCGGCCTTTGTACAATTCTATATCGTTATTAATATCTTTCAGGCTAACCCCTTTTGAACAAAAATTCTCAATTTCAAATTTGTAATCGTCCAGGGGGTGGGAAGTAAGGTAAATCCCGACCAGGCTTTTTTCTTTTTCCAGTAATATAATATTTGCCCACTCCTCAACATCCGGGATTTCTGGTTTCCTTACAATTGAAGCTGTGTCTGTAGCCCCAAATAAGCTTTGCTGCATCGACTGGCTTTCACTTTGTATTTTATTCCCGTACCGGATAAGTTTTTCGATAAATGTAGAATCATTTTCATCTTCTCCTGCAAAAAACTGGCTGCGCTTTATATTGCCAAATCCATCGAATGCCCCCGACATTGCCAAAGCTTCAAGGTTCTTCTTGTTTACCGTTTGCAGGTTTACTTTCTCCACAAAATCGAAAATATCTGTGAACTCCCCTTTTTTCTCACGTGCTTTAATAATTTCCAGTACAGCTCCCTGCCCGACTCCTTTAACAGCAGCAAGCCCAAAGCGGATATCTCCGTTCTTGTTTACAGTAAATTTCACATAACTTTCCCTCACATCCGGTCCAAACACATTTAGTTTCATGCGGTTGCATTCCTTCATGAATTTTGTAATGTCTGTAATATTGTTCAGGTTCCGGCTTAAGTTGGCAGCCATGAACTCGGCGGGGTAGTGTGCTTTCAGGTAAGCTGTTTGATAGGCAATATAGGCATAACAAACCGAATGTGATTTATTAAAGGCGTATGATGCAAATGCTTCCCAGTCTTTCCATATTTTCTCGATTATATCTTCAGGGTCTTTTTGTTTTTCTGCACATTCGGCAACAAACTGTTCGTTAGCTTTACACCCTTCTATAAATTTCTTTTTCAAATTGCCCATCAGGGCCGTAATCTTTTTACCCATTGCTTTCCTCAGAGTATCTGAATCGCCCCGTGTAAAATTCGCCAGCAACCTGGACAGAAGCATCACTTGCTCCTGGAACACAGTAATCCCATAGGTTTCGTTCAGGTAAGTTTCCATCATGGGTAAATCGTATTCTACTTTTTGCCTTTTATGCTTCCGGGCAATGTAATCGGGGATATATTCCATTGGCCCGGGCCTGTAGAGGGCATTCATCGCTACCAGATCTTCAAACCGGTTGGGCTTCAGTTCACGTAAGTG
>JAADGO010000105.1 GCA_013152355.1 Chlorobiota bacterium | reverse complement strand
CCATATAAGGCAGCAGCATTAGGGCCTTTTAATACAGTCATTGATTCTACATCATCCGGATTAATATCCGAAATACCATCTCCATAATCAACACCCCCTTTATATTGAGCAGGATCAAGGTTTTGGTTATCAATAGGGATTCCATCGACAACATAGAGCGGTGCATCATTCCCGGCAATTGAGCTATTCCCACGAATAACAACCCTTGAAGACCCTCCAGCCCCGGTTGCAATGTTTGTTACCTGTACACCTGCCACTCTCCCTGCCAGGGAATTGGCTATATTCGTTTCGCGGGCTTCCGAGAATTCTTCACCTTTAACTTGCTGGGCTGAATATCCTAACGATTTTGCTTCCTTTGAAATACCAAAAGCGGTAACAACTACTTCGTCAATCCCGGTAAGGTCCTGCTCCAAGGTAATATTTATTACCGATTGTCCTTTATAAGGAATTTCCTGAGTTACGTAACCTACGAATCTTATTTCCAATATTACATCGTCAGAAGGAATCTTTAATGTAAAATTACCGTCCACATCAGTGATTGTTCCTTTAGTTGTACCTTTAATTACAACTGACGCCCCGGGAAGCCCGAGTCCACCTTCGTCAATAATCTTTCCGGTAATTATTTTATCTTCCTGCTTCTGTTGTTGCATGGAATTAGAGAAAAAAGGATTACTAACTAAACCAGAGCCTTTCTTATACAACAAAACCTGCCTGCCTTCAATTTTGTAAACAACTTCTGTTCCTTCAAATAGCAGGTCAAGGACTTTGTCTATTGTTTCTTCTTTAATGTTAATTGTTTTTTTAAGTTTAGGGTCTATTGTCCCTGTTTCATAAATAAAGATAAACTCGCTGTTATCTTCTATTTCAGAAAGCACATCATTTACAGCGTAATCACTTACATTCAGATTAAACTTTTTTATTTGAGAGTACGTATTGGCCACTGTTGAAAAGACCATCAGGAATGTGAAAATTGTTGTTAATCTCATAATCAACAAAATTTTTGAATTACTCCTTAAAAATAAAGAAGTAACGTTCTTACATTTTTTTTTCATAAATTTGATGAGTTTTAAAGTTATTATTACGATTTTAACTTAAATGAACTGATGGCTGGTTTAGGTTGGCACTGAAAACCAGCCATTGCTTTTTATTTTATATTATAGTGAAATTGTTTTATTCATTCTTCAATTTAAAAATTATTTTACCATTTTCTTCAAAGTATTCCCCATCGGATATAACGGCTATGGCATCCAATACTTTATTAGCATCTTCTTTCAAATCTAATTTGCCAGAGATAAATTTGGGGCCGATCTGTCCAACCCCGATAATTTCGAGGTTATAGTACCTTGAAACCCTTTTTAGTACATTTTTTAAGGGTTCATTGTTGAAAATAAATACCCCATCTATCCATGAGGTGAAATCTTCAACATTTACTTCTGATACATTATAGTCAAGAGATTCATTAGAAACAACAAACCGTTGGTTAGGCCTAAGTTCAACTTTATTGTTAATAATTTTGTTTTTCAATGCAAGGCTTATTCCTCCTTCTACGAGTACAGCTTCTTCAATATTCTCATCGGGGTATGCCCGTATATTAAAAGAAGTACCTAATACTTCTATTCGCATCTTTCCTGTTTTTACTACAAATGGTTTTTCTTTGTTTTTTGCAACCTTGAAAAAAGCTTCGCCAATTAGCATTACTTCCCGTTTTTTCCCATCAAATATATCAGGATAAATAAGCTGTGACCCGGCATTAAGCCAAACCTCACTTTGATCCTCCAAAATAATTTTTGATTTTTTACCAAATGGGACAATTAATTGACTTTGCCTGGCCTTTTTCTTTTCACTTAGTTCGATGTATTGCTTATTATTTATGACAATTTTATCTCCTTCAGTATTATAAACGATCTCAGATTTTTTCGATGCAATTTTGAATTCTTTCCCGTTGTCAAGCTTTAAAACTGTTTCTGTGTAGTCAGTCCTATATGAAGCAATATACTGGTCAATCTCATTATCGCGGTTCATATTTAGATAGAATAAAGAAGCAATGCCAACAACAACAACAATTATTGCTGCGTATTTGAAACTTCTGCCTATCCAATTCTTTGGCGCCTGGGTTTTGTTTATTGCATTTCGGACCAAATCCCAAATTTGGATTTTACGTGTAAGCGGAATTGAAACTTTCTCGTCTTTCAATAACTCAAGAACCAATTTGGCACGAAGGGCTGTTTTGTAAACAGATGGATTCTTTTCGAAATAGGCTGAATAGTCTTTATTAAAATGTTTCTTTTTGTCCATTACCCAAGCACAGAAATCGGGGTCAAGTAAAAAGTCTTCAAACTTATAATTATCAAATCGATTCATCATTTTATCACCTTATATATTTAAGTGACAAGAAAAGCAAAACTATAGACAGGAGAAGTGATATTTTTTTTTGATTTGGGAAAAAATTACATAATGAAGTTGTTTCCAAGGAGCACTCGGGGCTAAAAAATCAATCTGTCACTCTCGAAAATCCACTTTAACTTTAAACAACTTCAATATATTAAATAAAACAATTCCGGTTAGGTTGTTTTTCTCAATGGTATCTTTAATGGCTTTTACCGACCTGTAAATTAGAGTCCTCGATGAAGCAACGTTGATTCCCAGGATTGTAGAAATCTCCATGTAATCCATTCCGCAATTAAAACGTAAATAAATGGCTTCTTTTTGATTTGAATTTAGTTGACTGATGCATTGTTTTAATAATCTGGAGTAATGCTTTTTTGTTTCTTCGGTTATTAATTTACTCTCGAATGAGTAGTCAATTAAAAAATCAGATTCTGGCAAGCTATTTCCCTGTTGAAGTATGCTTCTTCTTTTTAACTCGCGCAGTACCTTATGTTTTATTGAGCTGAAAAAATAGAATCGGATATTAGAGACAGCGGGGAGTTTTTTTTGTTTCTTAAAAAGTTCTATAAAAAAATCCTGGATACAATCTTCTACAATACCAGTGTCACGGGTATATTTTAATCCGAAATTCAACATTTCATCGAATAGTTCGAAGTATAAAAAAGAGATTGCATCGTCATCTCCTTTAATGAACCTTTCCCAAACCTTAACGTATTCGCTTTTTTTGTCTTCAGCCATTAGATATCAGCATCTTCTTTTATACAAGTTAAAAGACTATTTAAACCGGGCACTAAAAAAATGATTTGAATTACAATTACCCCATAATCCTATAGTAGTCACAAAACCTAATTTACAAAGATGTTTTTTTTTATACGCTTATGAAAGAAAATATTGAAAAAAAAACCTTTAGCGAAATTATGCGAAAGATATAGATTGGTAGGGTGAAGCGTACTTTAGCTGCTTAAATTCGCCAACGGGTTTGAAAAGAAGAAAAGTTTCAAATTTTCATGCGCCCTAAAAAAGTTCGCTTTCCCTGTCTATAGTTTAGCTACTGATGTCACCTAATAATATATAAGGTGATATGATGACTATTCAGCATAATAATTCAAAATTTAAAAAATTCCTTCTGGATGTTGATTTTTGTGCTAATGATTCATACGATGAAATGTAAAAAAGTGGATTTCATGAATAAAATTTTTTCAATTGCCTTAATAGCCCTATTGGGTGTAATTGGCAACAGTTGCATAAAAAATAAAAGCAACTACCGAATAGCAGAAGTTGACAACCCTGTTTATTTAGCAAATACCGAATTTCAATTATTTGAAGACCTGACTTCTTCTAAGTTCGGTCATTTAATTAAAAAATATCGGCTTGACACAGTCGTTCAAGGAGAGTCAGACGAGTTTAAACGAATGCTGTTACTAAGGCATTGGATAAAGTCTGTTATACGCATTGAAGACCATAGTGACCATTATAGTGGCAATGGTTATGCTGAGGGGATTCTTGATGCAGCGTTGCAGGGCGAAGGTTTCCATTGTGCACATTTTATGAGGGTACAAAATGCAGTAATGAACGCTTTTGGATATGTCACACGTGTTATTGGTGCTGGACCCGGAGTGAAGGGTGGGCCTGACGGCAACCACGGAATTGATGAGATTTGGTCAAATAAATATTGTAAATGGTTTTTATCTGATGCCAAGTACAATCACCATTTCGAAAAAGATGGCATCCCTCTTTCCGCATTAGAAGTGCGCGAGGAGTATCTTAAAAACAAAGTCGCGGATGTTGTTTTAGTAAAAGGAAAGGATAGGACACCCATCGAATTTGATCCTGAATTTGGATTCAGCAAGGAGCGTTTTGCCCAGACTTACACCTGGATAAAGTGGTACAAATATGGCAACAGGCATACCATTTATCCTGAAAAGTACAATAACGCAATAATGATTTACGAGGATGACTATTTTAGAAACAATATTTACTACCGTGATGGAAAACCTGTGTCGCAGGAAGCTTTAGATTGGTTTATTCATATTAAAGACATAAAAGCGTTTGAATGGACACCAAATGTACTTGATGTTGTTGCCAAGGTAAACGGACAAACACTAAATGTACACATCAGTTCTGAAACCCCAAACTTCAAGGAGTACCAGATGAAAGAAAATATTAACGGGCAATGGCGTAAAATTGACAACAATTTATCACTAAAATTATCAAACGATAAGCATGTGTATTTTTTTCGGTCAGTAAATCTTGCAAATGTTGCAGGGCCTGAGTCCAAGGTAGTTGTAATTAAGTAAACAACTTACTTTATATTAAATTATACTTTATACATTGGAAAAGTAGATAAAGAATAATTCAGAGTGGATACTTAAACAATAAAAATGGACAAACTGAAAATCTCGACTGCTCAATTTGAAAATAGGAGTGGTGATAAAGACTATAATCTTTCAATTATTGAAAAGCTTGTAAAAAAAGCTGCTGACGAGGGTTCGAAAATTGTTGCTTTTCATGAATGCTCAATTACAGGGTACACCTTTGCCCGTCACCTTTCAAAGGAACAAATGCTTGATATCGCAGAAGTTATACCTGAAGGGGACAGTATTCAGAAATTAACTCATTTAGCAAAAGAATATGATATTGCAATTTTGGCAGGCCTTTTCGAAAAAGACAAAGATGGCAATTTGTTCAAAGCTTATGTCTGTGTTGACAAAAGAGGACTAATTGCAAAATACCGAAAATTACATCCATTCATAAATCCGCACTTAAGTTCAGGAAACGAGTATTGTGTGTTTGATCTTTATGGATGGACGTGTGGAATATTGATTTGTTATGATAATAATATAATTGAAAACGTTCGGGCAACAAAACTTCTGGGGGCAGATATTATTTTCATGCCACATGTTACGATGTGCACACCATCAACACGTCCTGGCGCCGGGTTTGTGGATCCTGGCCTATGGCAAAACCGAGAAATAGACCCAACCTCATTGCGATTAGAATTTGATGGTATGAAAGGGAGGGATTGGTTAATAAAATGGCTTCCTGCAAGAGCCTATGATAATGCAATCTATTCGATATTTTCAAATCCGATAGGCATGGATGACGATCAACTAAAGAATGGTTGTTCTATGATAATTGACCCATTTGGTGATATTATTGCGGAATGCCGGACCTTAGGTGATGACTTAGTGTCGGCTGTTATAGTACCTGACAAGATTATTCAGGCAGGTGGATCGCGGTATATTAAAGCACGAAGGCCCGGTCTTTACCGGGATATCATTGGACAGGATCATAATTCCGAGCAAAAAGTTAGTTGGAGAAGTGATTTGGAATAGCTAAAACCCATATTATTTTTCAAAATAAATTCATAGTTAGAAACTTCATTCGGAAAATAAGAAAATAAGAAGGTACAATGACACTTATAAAATCAATTTTAGCAATAGTGGGCCATAAATGACTAATAAGAACAATGAAAAGAACAAATAATAGACTGGTGGGACATGGAGAAATGTATTTATTCATTTAGTTAATATTGAAAAATTATGAAAGAATATGAAAATAAGGCAGTTTATTCCCAGGTTTTATGTGTGTTAAAAAATTACTTGTACAAGGTGAATTCTATAACAAGTAGATCAAACTTTTTTAGGTTATCCTACATATTATTGTCGTTTATTTTAACACTTAATGCGTCAAATTCATTTGGCTTTATCAATGATCTTGGGAGTAATGGATATAGTCTTATCCCGGCACCCCAGGAATCGGCATTTACCGGAAGGGATATTGTTGTGGACGAGAGCTGGGGAATTTCCACATCAGTTGATAGTAATAGTATTGTTCTAAAAAGACTTCGGCAGGGAGCAAAAGAGCTTCATGGTTTGAAGTTTACGGGTGTAGGGACAGGGAAAATTATTCTCGAACTGACAAACGATGCTGTTGTGAAAGATTTAAATCCAAAACAGGGCAAACAGGCTTATCGTATTGACATTGAACCCAATGTTATAAGGATTAGCAGCAGTGCAAAAGTGGGATTGTTTTATGGAGTCCAAAGCCTTCTTCAATTGTTGCGCCCTGCTACAGATGGTGGTTTTAACCTCCCTGAAGGGGTTATTACCGACTGGCCCGATTTAGAACTTCGGGTGGTCCATTGGGATACAAAACATCACCAAGACCGGATGGAGGTTTTGAAACGCTATCTTGATTGGGCTGCTTTTTTCAAGACTAATGCTGTCGCATTTGAGATAGAGGATAAATATGAATATCCAAGTCACCCGATTATAGGTGCCCCGGGAGCTTTCACAAAGGAGGAAATGCATGAACTAACTGCCTATGCTTTGGAGCGGTATATTCAACTGATTCCTTCGGTCCAGGCACCTTCCCATATGGCGTATGTCCTCAAGCATGAACAGTTTGCCCATTTGAGAGCGGACGGAAGCAACTATCATATTTGTATGTGCAATGAAGAAGCGATGAAGTTAATTTTTGATATGTATCAGGATATGATTGATGCGACTCCTGGAGTGGATTATTTTTTTGCTTCAACAGATGAAGTATATTATGCAGGGATATGTGAGTTGTGTGCGGATGACTATAACGAAGAAAACAGGAGTAAAATTTGGGTCGAATTTGTGAATCGTGTTCATAAATGGATGACGGAACGAGGAAGAGAAGTGATTGCATGGGTTGAATACCCGTTGTTCCCCGAGCATATTAAGCTGTTACCGTCAGGTTTGATTGATGGGATAATGACACCGAATCGTTCAACAACGTGGATAGATAATGAAAATAAAGCAGGTATAAAGCAATTAGCTTATAGTTCGATTCAGGGAGGAGAATTTTTGTTTCCAAACTATTTTCCTACAATCTACCGGAATAAGCAGATTGAGGGACGTTTAGAGAAGGCTTCCAATACTGTACCTGGAGTGAAAGCAAAAGGGGCAAAGCCAATAGGTGCTTTTGCTGCTGCATGGGACGATTCAGGATTGCATAATGAAACATTTTGGTTAGGTTGGGCAACTGTTATGCAATATGCGTGGTCGGCACAAGAACCGTCTTTGGAGCAAAATACAATCGACTTTATGAATGCTTATTATGGATATAAAAGCCCGTATATGGTAGATATTTATAAAAGTTTGCAGAAGGGAGCCAGGTATTATGAGAATTTATGGGAGAAAAGAATATCTACGGAGCGAAAACCGAGTTATGGGAGTTCTTATGGGAAAGGGATTGGAACAGAAAAGGCAGACCTCTATATGGAAATGCCCGACTTACCTTCAGTCTCAGATTTGAGCAGAGGTTCTGATTTTTCAGGGAAATATGCAGAGAAGATTACAGCCGCATCCGTTCTCAAACCTGAAATTGAGGAATTGATTAATAAGTTGTTTTATGCTACAAGTCAGGTTTCCCGGAATAGATATAATCTCGAGGTATTTTTGTCAATTGCCTACTTAGAAAGATACACGATTAATACCGTCCTCCGATTGGGTAAAATCGATAACTACCTGGCAAAAGCATCTGAGGGGAACTTGAGTAATAAAGAAAAAGTACAACAGTTGGTTGAAGCTTTCGAGCTAGGTGAGCAGATATTATCAGATGAGCAGAATATGTGGAGTTCATTTCAGGAGATATGGGGAAAAAGCAGATTTGAAAAAGGGCAAAGCGTTGGAGGTCGGGACTTTGTGCATATACTAGACGATGTGAAAGATCATTTTGCTGATCGCCGGGTTGGATTGGATTATATCCTTGCTCCTTTCGAAAGGATGGAGATTAGAGAATGGCAAAACCAATTACGGCAAGTAATTACAGATTTTGCTAAAAAAAATAATGAAGCTGTAAAAGGGATGGAAGTTAAACGCCTTGAAGATTGATTGTCGCAAAGCATAAAAATATAGTACAATGAAAATATCATTATTCCCTAAAATATTTATTCCGCTTGTCCTTTTTTTAGGATGTACCAGGGTTGAGGAAACTGTTTTAACAAAAGAAAAGATGCAGTTTATTGCAAGTCAATTTGAGAATGCTTTGGCTGTAACGAATGATCCAACCAGGATACCCAAAACAATTAATCAAAATGGAGAATTGAAGACTACTGGAATTTATGGTTGGACGAGCGGTTTTTTCGCGGGGAATCTTTGGTATATGTACGAACTTACCGGAGATGAAAAGTGGAAGGATGAAGCCAGGAAATGGACAGAGGTTTTAGATCCCGTTAAGTATGTAACTAATGACCATGATGTTGGTTTTATGATTAATTGCAGTTATGGCAATGGGTTGAAACTAACCGGTAATAAGCAGTATGAAAAAGTTATGGTACAGGCAGCAAAATCTTTAAGCACAAGGTATAGCCCGGTTGTAAGAAGTATTAAATCATGGAATTCAAAGAAAGCATGGGATGGAGAAACAATATGGGATTATCCGGTAATTATAGATAATATGATGAATCTTGAGTTGTTGTTTGAAGCAACCCGGTTAAGTGGTGACAGTTCTTTTCATCATATTGCTGTACAGCACGCTTTAACCACAATGAAAAACCATTACAGGGATGACTTCTCGTGTTACCATGTTGTTGACTATGATCCTCTTACTGGTGTTGTGTTGGACAAGGCAACCAACCAGGGATTTGTTGACCAATCCTCATGGGCTCGTGGACAAGCCTGGGGGTTGTACGGATTTACAATGTGCTATCGTTACACAAACGATAAGAAGTTCCTGGATTTTGCTGAAAATATCGCAGATTATATTTTAAATCATCCAAATTTACCTGAAGATATGATTCCTTACTGGGATTATAATGCAATAGACCCAAATTTGTCTCCGGAATGGAATTATGATGCCTCAAAATTCCCAGAAATTCCCAGAGATGCTTCAGCAGCCGCCATTACTTGTTCGGCATTGCTTGAGTTAGAAAAGTATTCTGGCGAAAAAAGGGAAATGTACCTGAATGCAGCCGATAAAATCCTTGAATCGCTCTTTTCCCCAGAGTATATGTCAAGTTCAAGCGATAGCAATTTTTTCATATTAAATCACAGCGTTGGAAGTATCCCACATGGTGTTGAAATAGATGTTCCACTGGTTTATGCCGATTATTACTTTCTGGAAGCCTTGGTACGAAAATCTCATACTTAAGAATGTAAATTAAAAACTAGAAATATAATAAGGCCAATCAAGAAGCTTTATATGCCCAAAGGACAAAATATTTTGAGTGGAGTTAAACCAAATTGGCCACTTGCCTGCCCACCTCTGGCAGAAATAACCTTTGTCTTAATGCCAAGATTAAAATCGGCTCAAAATCAATCAATTTGGATTTTTAAAATAATATTCAAATGACAAAAAGAAGAGATTTTATTAAGAAAAGCGTTTTAGGTTTAACTGCAGGAATTGCAACCGGTGGTATGAGTTTAAATGCGAAACCTTCCACTTCAGTTTCTATAGCCAATGGCGGAGTGCAAAAAGACTGGCATAAAGATCCGGAGTGGAGTGAAATAAAATATGGTGGCTGGGGTGGGCCGGGGGTGTCGCCAGGCCCCGGCCCCATGGATGATATCCTGGTAAAAGATTATGCTCCCCGATCTTCAGTCGTAACTCAGGAAACATTTGTCCCAAAAGCCAAATATCAGGTTATCGACAGCCATGTGCATGTTTTGGGTAGGACACCTAAGGAGGTGGCAGACTGGGTTAAGACGATGGATGAGGTCGGCATAGAAACATCATTGGTACTGACCGGAGTAACTGGTGATGAATTTGATGCTTTGGTAGATTCCCTTCCAAAAGCTTTCCCAGGTCGATTCCAATTGTATTGTGGAATGGACAAAACCAATATCGACAAACCTGATTATTCTGAAAGAGTAGTAGCAGAATTGGAGCGTTGTTATAAAAAAGGAGCAATAGGAGTTGGCGAAATAACAGATAAAGGCTATGGTATTGTTTCACCCAAGTTTGATGGAAATTATGATAAACCTACTTCTCTTCCGCGAAACAAGAGGTTACATCCCGATGATGAACGGTTAGACAATTTTTGGGAAAAGTGTGCAGAGCTAGGAATGCCGGTAAGCCTTCATGTTGCTGACCATCCCTCTTGCTGGACCCCCCTGGATGTTTACCAGGAGCGGACACCCGATTACCAGCATTTCAACAAGTATGGATTAGATGTTCCTTCGCATGCTGAGTTAATCGAAAAAAGAAACAGAACTTTAAAGAAGCATCCAAACACAATTTTTATTTCATGCCACCTTGGCAATCAGGGACATGACCTTGAAGCACTGAGCAACGATATGGATAAGTACCCTAACCTTTATTTGGATACATCAGCTCGTGACTATGAAATGGGCAGAACCCCAAGAACCTCTGCTAAATTCCTGGGGAAATATAAAGACAGGATCTTATTTGGGACTGACCAGGGCCGCGAGAAAAGTATGTACCAAATGCATTGGCGATTGTTGGAGACGGCAGACGAATATATTGTTGGAAGGTTAGGATGGCGATATTACGGGCTTGATTTATCAGATATTGTACTTAAATCTCTGTACTACAATACAGCAAGCAAGATACTTAATCTTGTATGATGATTTATTCCTGTAAAAGTCAAT
>JAADGO010000012.1 GCA_013152355.1 Chlorobiota bacterium | reverse complement strand
TATCCGGAAATAAAAAGCCGGGGAAATGCCGATAGCCCCCTGAAAGCGGGCATTATATCCTTATGGGGGATAGCTCTATTAAATCAGTGTCAGATGCCTGTAATTACCTGCATTTTAAAATTACAAATTAGTAGGGGAGGGGGCTGGGCATAAAAAAAGGCAGCTTTAAGCTGCCTTTTTTTTTATATCTTTTTAAAAGATTATTCAACAATTGCGATGAATTTTGAGTCGGTAAAGTATTTTGCAAATTCCATATCTTTTTTTGCTTTTGCTTTAAGGTCAGGATTCATATCCACTGCTTTTGCAAGGCTGTCGAAAAGCAGGCTTTCTTTTGCTGTACGGGCTCCGATAACTGCTTTTAAGTATTCCTTCATAAAGCAGCCTGGCATGTTGGTGCTTTCAAGGTCTTTAAGTGCACCATTGTTATCGCCTGTTAATATTTTTGCCAGAGCAGTGTTTACATCTGCCTCTTTTTTGAAGTACCTTACTGCTTTGTCGTATTCAGCTTTTTTAACGCTAACCATTCCTAAATTATAGTTAACCTCATCGCCTGCCCCGGCAGCAGCACCAAACAATTCTTCTGCTTTTTGAATATTGCCGCCATGCAGGGCAACAGCTCCCAGGTTATTTTTAATAATGGGCTCATCGTTTTTCAGTTGTTCAGCTTTTTCGAATAAAGGCCTGGCATCATCATATTTGTTTTGCTTGACAAGTACAAAACCAGCATTATTCGGGCCTCTCCAGTCTGAAGGGTAAACTTTGATGAATGATTTATAGATTGATAGTTGTTTGCCTAAGTCTTCGGTAAGAGTCGCAGCATAAAGCAATTCTGCAGGGTTCAGTGAAGCCGGATTTGATTCGGCAAGTGCTGCAATTTCTTCGTCTGTTTTCCCGATCAGGTCAATGCTGGTAACAATTTTTGCCCTTCTTAACCGTGGGAGTATCTCTTCGGCAACAGCGGTAAATGCTGCAGAAAGGTTTTTAATTTCACGTTCGCGTACTTCAGGGTCTTTATACATTGAGAGCACACGCAGGATCAACTCTTTATCCTGAATATTGGATTTCTCCATCAATTTTTTAAATCCTTCCCAGTCTTCAGGGGTATACCTTGCTTTCAACCCTGTTTCAACACCTTCTTTTTCTAACTCTTTTGAGATATATGAGGAAGAAGTTTCTTCACGTTTTTCAGCAAGGTCGGCATTAAATTCAAGTGTGCCATCGGGTGAAGCATAAGCCGAAATCTCAACGCCTTTCAGTTTCTTCCTTTCCGCACTGTAAGCATCTTTTGTATACTCTTTTAGTTTTTTGATATCGTCAGAGTTAATTTCGCTTTTCCGGAGGTTTGCCCGGTTGATCAGGTAATGGATATCGGCCATCAGCTCATCAGGTACAATGCGTTGGAAAGCATCGATATTCGGGTCGTACTTGCCGGTGGTGTTTTTTTCTCTTTGTATCCCCAAAATAGGTTTTGGCCTATTTACAAGCAAAGTACTTGTAGCAATTACTCCATTAGCTATTTTAATCGGTGCAAAGTCAATGCTTTTTGAGCCTTTTGATGCCTTTATCCTGATTTCCAGGTCGGATAGGCTCATATCGTCAATATACTTAACATCATCCTTATAACTATAACTCCCACCATTAATATAATTTATAACTTTATTGTTTGCTTCAACTTTTTCGCCCTGTAAAGTTACCGGTTCAAGAGCTGTTTCCCCTCCTTCGTATTTCAACACCGGGGTAGCAACCAATGTGGCTTTTTTAATAAAATATTTTGCGGGGAACTTACCGTCAATAGCGACATCGACTTTGCCACCATTGGCCTCCAGTACTTCAGGAGTGACTTTGAACTGAATCTGGTTGGCATTTTTTTTCATTTTTTGCAGCCCGGCACAACCGGAAAGGACTGCAGCAAGAACTACAAAAGCTAAAGCTTTAAAATTATATTTCCTCATAACAGACAAGAATTTAGATTGATTTCTTTGTTAATTCCAATTTTGTACACAAAATTAATAAAGCTTTTCTTTTTTGAAAGTTTATGATTACAATATTACCCTGTTTATGCCTAATTTATAATCACTTTTAAAGATTGCGTCCTTTATTAGTTTATAACCTTCAATATTATGTACAAAGTCGATATTATTGGTGTCTAAAATGAGGACAGGGAAATCGGTAACCTGTTTGAGGTAATTAATATACCCCTGCCTGATTTTTTCGAGGTAGCCCGAATCAATGGTTTGTTCGTATGCCCTCCCTCTTATTTGAATATTATTTAGCAAATTTTCAATACTTAAACTAAGGTACACATAAAGGTCCGGCTTTGGCATTGATTCAAATATGATGTTGAAAATCTGATTAAAGAGGTTGTATTCATCCTTTTGCAGCGTATTCTTGGCAAATATGGCAGATTTAGAGAAATAGTAATCGGCAATTATAAGTGAATGAAACAGGCCGGGGTTAAGTATTTCCTTTTTTATTTGCTTGTACCGTTCGGCCAGGAATGAAAGCTCAAGAGGGAATGAATATTTTTCCGGGTTTTCATAAAATTTAGGCAGGAATGGGTTGTCGGCAAACTGTTCGAGTACAAGTTTAGCATTATACTCGGCACTTAATTTTTTTGCCAACGATGTTTTGCCGGAGCCAATATTCCCTTCAATTACTAAAAAACGAATATCCATGCCACATTGAATTTTCAAAAATAATTATCCTGTTAGAATCCAAAAATACTATTTTTCTTGCAGAGACTAATGAAGAAGCCGGACTTTCTGGGTATAACTACAATACAGGGTTACATTAACATGCCTTCAGTACGTATAATATGGTCTTTCCTATTCCCCAGTACCTGCCCCGCAAGCAATCCTACAATAAAACCAACAATAAGGATTGTCCACCCGGTTGACGGGAAAAGCATTGACCCCAGAAAGCCGGTGATTAACCCGGCAGACAGTCCAATGAATGAAAACAGGTAGGTAAAATGATATGGCGGGTAAAAATGGTGTTTCTTCGTTATATGCCCTGATAGCCGGCTGATAAACCGGCTGTATTCTCTTCGTGATCGCCCCGGGACCTTAACTGCCTCGTCAATTTTCTCGATGATGGCGTTAATCTCTGTTTTATTAGAGTTGCACACCGGGCAATTATTTGAAAATTTGCCGGTACGGACTACATTACGGATAAATTCCTCAATCCTGAAGAATCTTAAATCCCGGTCTTTTATGCCTTCGAGTTTTGAATGTATTACCTCTTTAATTTGTTCTTCCCAATTGTCCATTGCAGCTTCTTAATATTTTTAAAGGAATCAAAAAAACCGCTCTGCAAAGAGCGGTTTTTTTTGATATTTTTTAGTCCCTGCCTCTATGAGGGGGCCTTCTGTCATCATTCCTCCGTGGAGGCCTTCTGTCGTTGTTGCGCCTTGCAGGCCTTTCAACGTAGCCTTCCGGTTTAGGTAATAAGGCTCTCCTGGAGAGTTTGAGTTTTCCGGTTTTATCGTCAAACCCAATCAGTTTCACTTCAACTTCTTCGCCTTCTTTAAGAACCTCTTCGGCTGATTCAACCCGCTTCCAGTCGATCTCGGAAATATGGAGCAACCCCTCTTTCCCCGGTAATATCTCAACAAACGCCCCAAATGAAACGATAGACTTAACTTTCCCTTTGTATACGGTTCCAACTTCGGGCACTGCAATAATGCCTTTAATTATTGACTTGGCTGCTTCAATGGAGTCAACGTTGGGTGCCGAAATTTCAACAATGCCAACATTGTCTACTTCTTCAATTACGATAACGGTACTTGTATCTTCCTGCATTTGCTGAATAACTTTCCCTCCCGGCCCGATAATTGCGCCGATCATATCTTTTGGGATGATGATGGTTTCAATACGAGGCACATTCGGTTTAAAGTCGGGCCTTGGCTCAGGAATTGTTTCCAGGATTTTCTCCAATATATACAAACGACCCTCTTTGGCCTGCTCCAATGCTTTAGCCAGGATTTCATAAGAAAGCCCGTCTACCTTAATATCCATTTGTGTGGCTGTAATCCCGTTTTCGGTACCGGTCACTTTAAAGTCCATATCACCCAAATGGTCTTCATCTCCTAAAATATCGGATAGTATAGCATATTTGCCTGAATCTTTATCGGTGATTAACCCCATTGCGATCCCTGAAACAGGGCTGGTAATTTTTATCCCTGCATCCATCATTGCCATGGTACCTGCACAAACCGTTGCCATTGATGACGACCCGTTTGATTCAAGTATATCGGAAACAATCCTCACCATGTATGGGAAATCTTCAGGGATCACCCTTTTCAATGCCCGGTGCGCAAGGTTCCCATGCCCTATTTCACGGCGGCTTAACCCTCTTGGTGTTTTAGCTTCGCCAACACAGAATGGTGGGAAGTTGTAATGTAGTAAAAATTTCTCTTTCCCCTGGATAGTGACATTGTCAATAATTTTTTCGTCCCCAGTGTTACAGATGATAACGACTGGGTTTCGCCCCTTGTGAAAATTGACGAGCCATGGGTTCCAGGCAGGTAATTGGTTTCGCCCCAAATTGGGCGGATATCAGTGGTCGACCGGCCATCGAGCCTGATGCCCTCATCAAGGATCATACGGCGCATGGCTTCTTTTTCCACATCGTGGAAGTACCTTTTAATGAGGTTGGTATTCAATTCAAGGTCAATTTCTTCGTTATCCGCATTTTCTTCCAGGTATTTCTCAATAAACTCATCGCGCAATGCCGCAAAACTATCCAGGCGTTCCTGCTTGTTGGCTATTTGCTTTTTCACAAGTTCATAACAAGGCTGGTAAAGGTCTTTGTTTACTCTTTCCCTTAATTCTTCATCATTGGTTTCATGGCTGTATTCGCGTTTCACTACCCCCAACTCGGCAATAAGCTCATTCTGGGCAATACACTGTTTTTTAACTTCATCGTGTGCAAATTTGATAGCCTCGAGCATTTCTTCTTCCGACACTTCGTCCATTTCTCCTTCTACCATCATAATGTTGTCGTGCGAGGCACCTACAACAATATCCAAATCCGCTTCTTCCAATTGCGAATAAGTAGGGTTGATAATTAATTCGCCATTTACGCGGGCTACCCTGGCCTCAGAGACCGGGCATTCAAACGGCACATCGGAAACGGCGATTGCAGCAGATGCTGCCAGCCCTGCCAGGGCATCAGGAATATTATCCTTGTCGGCAGAGATGAGAGAAATCATCACGGCTGTTTCGGCGTGGTAATTTTCAGGGAATAAAGGGCGTAAAACACGGTCGACTAACCGTGCTGTTAAGATTTCATTGTCTGATGGGCGGGCTTCCCTTTTCAGGAATCCGCCGGGAAACCTTCCTGCAGATGAGAACTTTTCACGGTAATCAACTGAAAGAGGCATAAAATCAATATCTTCTCTGGCTTCTTTGGCCGATACAACTGTGGCCAGCAACATGGTGTCACCCATTTGTACAACAACCGACCCGTCAGCTTGTTTTGCCAGTTTGCCGGTTTCAATGGTAACCGTACGGCCATCAGCTAGTTCGATTGTTTTAATTGTAGCATTTACCATAATGTTTTAATTATAATTTCATTGTTAAAAAAATGGGTGGTGAGGAATTTTGCCTAAATTACAAAAAAAGGCAATGTCAAGCATTGCCTTTTCTCTATTTTTTTTACTTACGTAATCCCAGCTCTTTAATAATAGCCCGGTAGCGTTCTATATCTTTGCTTTTCAGGTAATCAAGCAAGCTACGCCTTTTCCCTACTAACTTAATCAATGCACGCCTTGTGCTGTGGTCTTTTTTATTGACCTTAAGGTGTTCTGTCAGGTGATTTATCCTGAATGTGAACAGCCCGATCTGGCCTTCTGCACTACCTGTGTCTTGTTCTCCTTTGCCTAACTGGGCAAAAATCTCTTTTTTCTTTTCTCCTGTTAAATACATATTAAATTTTACTAACGTTATACAATGATTACACCGCAGCATCGCTCTCAATAACAACGGTGTAAAATTATCTGGCTTCAAAAAAAAGCTGTGCAAAAATAATTAAAATTAATGTGATACACAATAGGCTTATGCTTGCTTATAATGAAGTTGTTTAAAGTTAAATTCAAATTATTGAGGGGAAGTGATATTTTTAAACAGTTTTTTACTTACCTAACATAAAGAAGCCATCCCTTTTAGGAGATGGCTTCCTTATCCATATTAATATTAATGCCTCCTTCGTTTTGCAAGGTCTATCTCTCTGGTTTCGCCTCCTTTCGAGATCGTTGCTTTTGAGTCGCATGAGCCATCGCCATAATCCAGTGTGATAATTTCATCGTTTCTGGTGATTTCAACCACCCCTGCCACAATAAACCTGCATGCACCATTGATTACCAATGGGCTGGTAATTTCACGTGTGTAGGTTTTCCCGTTCCGGTTAACCGTAACAGTGCCGCTTACATGGATAAGGTCGTCTGCCCGGTTCCTGGGAGTGTCAAAACCGGCAATAAACTCACGGGTTTTGACTGCTGTCCTTGAAACTTTGATCGTATCGTCCAGGGTAATGGTAATGGAATTGTTGATAGAGAACGACCAAACACCATTCTTTTCCCCATCGTTTATAATATTTTTTGTCCCTTCAACCAATGCTCCGTTGACATAGAATTCTTCGAAAGTGACTGAGCGTGTGGCCCCTTCTTCTTTCCATTTAGCTGATTTTGTGATAATGACTTTCCCCGACTTTATCTTCCCGTTCCTTGTTTCGCATCCGTCTCCAAAATCAATGGTAACTGTGCGCGGCCAACCATTGTCATCTCCTCGTTCTACGGTAATTACAGGACAACCGCCGTCAACAGCTGCCGATTTTAAATTCATGCCTTCACCTATTTCAGAGTAAAAGTCAATATCTTTCATAATATCATCGATTATAGCTGTTGCGTCAGCCTCATCTGCTACCAACTGTAATGATTTTTCTGTGAGCCCTTCTTTTACGGGGTTATTCTTTTCACAGGCAGTAAACACGATGCCCAGTATTGCGATTAGTACATAAATCCTGATTTTCATAATAATGATGTTTAATTGTTAATTAAATGGAACTAACCGTTTAGATAAAACAGATTGCAAAAGGTTTAATCTTTGAATAAAAATATCATCAGATAATTAGTTGCTGGCGACTTGATATAATACATCTTCTACTGACCTACAGTAGGTTAAATATCCTTGCGTTTCAGGTTTAGATAGGAATAATTAAATCTGTTTTTCTCGTCAAAATGATCTTCCCTTGATATTTCTTCCCATTCGCCCCATGCAATCTCAGGAAAAAATACATCCGCATCAAAACTTTTATGTACCAGTGTAAGGTACAACTTCCCCGACAAAGGGTAAAACTGCCTGTATATTGAGCCGCCCCCGATTATAAAAGCTTCTTCCTCATTTTGTAAAAGATTAACTGCCTCTTCTATTGAAAAGACTATTTCACATCCGGGGAAATTATCCTGCTTATTATCGGTAATAACAATGTGCCGGCGGTTGGGCAAAGGCCATTTGGGCAGCGACAGTAATGTATTCCGCCCCATGATAATAGTATGCCCCGATGTTATTTGTTTGAAACGTTTCAGGTCGTTTGGCAGGTGGAAAAGCAGGTCGTTGTCTTTACCGATTGCAAAGTTTTCAGCAATGGCAACGATTATTGATATGTTTTTATGAATCATCTGTATGTATTTCTAAAATTACTGTGTGAAGGAAAGGGCTCTTATACAGCGACTTTCCCCTTTATATGAGGATGCGCCCGGTAATTAACCAGTTCAAAATCCTCAAATTCGAAGTCGAATATAGACTTTCTATCGGGATTAATTTTCATTTCTGGTAACGAATAAGGTTTGCGGGTTAGTTGCAGCTTAACCTGTTCAATGTGGTTCAGGTAAATATGCCCATCGCCTAAAGTGTGGACAAAATCACCTAACTGAAGCCCGGTTACCTGCGCCATCATCATAGTGAGAAGTGCATACGAGGCAATATTGAAAGGCACTCCAAGGAAAATGTCGGCACTGCGTTGGTACAACTGGCACGAAAGTTTCCCATTCGCCACATAAAACTGGAAAAGGATGTGGCATGGCGGCAGGTTCATCTTATCAAGCTCTCCCACATTCCATGCACTTACCAAAAGCCTGCGTGAATAAGGGTTATTTTGTATTCCTTTAACTACCTCTGTTATCTGGTCGATATGGTTGCCATCAGGAGTTGGCCAAGACCGCCATTGGTAACCATAAATATGCCCGAGGTTGCCATTCTCATCGGCCCATTCATTCCAGATCCGAACACCATGATCCTGTAAATATTTTATATTAGTGTCGCCTTTTAAAAACCATAAAAGCTCATAGATGATAGATTTCAGGTGCAGTTTCTTTGTGGTTAATACAGGGAAACCTTCTTCTAAATTAAACCGCATCTGATGCCCAAAGACACTTATCGTCCCGGTCCCCGTCCTGTCCTCCTTTTTAGCACCGGTTGACAAAACATGCTCCAGTAATTCAAGGTATTGTTTCATGCAATATTTTTTTATTCTAAAACAAATATAGCTAATAGGATTTGCCGACCATCCTATAACCACATTTAAATATTCACAATTTTTGATTTGTTTTTAAAGGTTCCCTTGACTACTTTTTGTAGCCGTCAGCCCGGGCATCAGCCAGTATCTTTGGAAGCAGGATTCAATTCAGTACCGCATCTTAAACAAAACTTTGCATGATCCTCATGTTTATCATAAAGGCAATAAGGGCAAACCTGGGTATTGCCTTTTACCGAAGGTTTTATAATCTCGGCCGTAACAATCCCGGTGGGTACTGCAATTATTGCGTAACCCGTAATCATAACAATACTGGCTAATAATTGCCCCAGGGGAGTAACCGGGGAAATATCGCCATAGCCCACTGTTGTTAATGTTACAATTGCCCAGTAGATACTACGTGGTATGCTGTTAAAACCATTTTCTTCGCCTTCGATCAGATACATAATAGTACCAACAATAATTACCAGAGTAAGTACAAAAAAGAGGAAGACACTTATTTTCCCCCGACTGGCCCACAATGCTTTAGCGAGGCTTCTCCCGGCACTGGTGTAGCGGCTTAATTTAAGAACCCTGAAAATCCTCAAAAGCCTGATAACACGGATTACAACAAGACTATGGCTTCCAATAAAAATCAAACTAAGGTAGGTCGGAAGTACCGATAAAAGGTCAATAACCCCAAAAAAACTGGTAATGTATTTCCAGGGCTTCCTGACTATGGCTATGCGGAAAATATATTCAATTGTAAATATCACGGTGATCATCCACTCAGATACCTTTAAGACTTTTGAGTATTGATTATTAATCGACTCAACACTTTCGAGCATTACAAAAGCAATACTTAACACAATGACGATCAATAAAACAATATCAAAGGCCTTTCCTTCCTTTGTATCGGCTTCAAAAATGATTTCGTATAGCCTGTTTTTAGTTATTTTCATTTCCAGATGCCTGATTGAATATAAATATACAGAAATTGAATGTAATAATAGGGTATTAAAACAGAAATAAAAAGCCCGGCGGATTACCGGGCTGATATAGTTAGGAAATTTGTGTCTTTTTGGAATTATAGTAGCTCTCCTGCTTCCACATAAGGAAGGTTAAATGCTTCGGCAACTCCTTCATAAACTACTTTGCCGTTTACAACATTCAATCCTTTCCGCAATGCCCTATCTTCGGCACATGCCCTCTTCCAGCCCTTTTCAGCTATCCTGATTGCATAGGGCAAAGTTGCATTGGTTAGTGCCAGCGTAGAAGTACGAGGCACTGCGCCGGGCATGTTCGCCACACAATAGTGGATCACATCATCGATTATAAAAGTAGGGTCGGCATGGGTTGTGGCAACTGTTGTCTCAAAGCAGCCGCCCTGGTCTACAGCCACGTCCACCATTACAGTCCCTGCCCTCATTATCTTCAACATATCGCGGGTTACCAGTTTGGGTGCTTTTGCCCCCGGTATTAAAACAGCTCCGATAATCAGGTCATGTACCTGCACCATTTCCCGGATATTGTATTCGTTACTCATCATTGTTTTAACATTTGCGGGCATAATATCATCCAGGTAACGAAGGCGCGGCAGGCTGACATCCATTATGGTAACATCGGCGCCAAGACCGGCAGCCATTTTGGCCGCCTCTGTACCAACAATACCTCCTCCAATGATAAGGGTCTTGGCTGGGGGTACGCCCGGTACTCCTCCCAGCAATACCCCATAGCCTCCAAAGGTTTTTTCAAGGAATTTTGCACCTTCCTGGACTGACATACGGCCGGCAACCTCACTCATCGGTATCAATAAAGGTAGTGTACGGTTATCAAGCTCCACTGTTTCATAAGCCAGGCAAACCGATTTACTCTCAATCATTGCTTTTGTAAGCTTTTCTGAAGAGGCAAAATGAAAATAGGTGTATAATACCTGACCTTCCTTCACCAGCCTGTATTCTTGTTCGATGGGTTCTTTTACCTTAATAATCATCTCGGCTATTCCATATACGTCTTCTATCGAAGGTAATATCTTTGCACCTGCAGCGGTGTAATCATCATCAAGGAAACCACTACCCGCCCCGGCTGATGCCTGTACATACACTTCATGTCCGCGTTTTACCAACTCTGCCGCTCCTGCCGGGATTAAAGCCACCCTGTTTTCGCTATTTTTGATCTCTTTCGGTATTCCTATAATCATATTATTGGCCTTTTAAGTTTAATCCAAAACTAAATATCAATTTATTTTAAAAACATGATAAAAATAAGCTTTTTTTATTTAAATGATAACGAAACGAAGGATAAAAAATAATGTTCCAAAAGCCTGGTTTCTGTTTCGTTTTCAGGGGTTAATCTGATTATCCCCCACATAAATAGCCAATTATGCTTTTTCACGGGAAACATACAGGTTAAATTATTTATAATACTATACTTTAAAACAAATTACATTGTTTTAATTTCAAACTGTAAGTTGTATCTTAGCGCTTTTTTAATATTATCTTATTATTATATGCCAGTTACTTCAGAAAGAGGAAGATTAATGCCGGATTCTCCTATCAGGAAATTGGTTCCTTATGCCAATAAGGCTAAGGAAATGGGGAGGAAGGTATATCATTTGAACATTGGGCAGCCTGATATTCAAACGCCGCAAAGTGCAATTGATGCAATTAGGTCGATTGACCGGAAGATATTGGAATATACGCCAAGTGACGGAATAAAGTCTTACCGGGAGAAATTGGCAAAGTACTACCATAAATTTAACATCAATGTTGATGCGGATGATATAATAGTTACCACAGGCGGAAGTGAGGCAGTTACTTTTGCATTTATGGCATGCCTCGACCCGGGCGATGAAATCATTGTCCCCGAGCCTGCATACGCCAACTATGAAGCATTTGCTATTGTTGCAGGAGCAGTTATTAAATCAATTGCCGCAAAAATTGACGAAGGTTTTGCATTGCCTCCGGTTGAGAAATTTGAAAAACTGATAACCTCCAGGACCAAAGGGTTTATGATATGCAACCCAAACAACCCGACCGGTTACTTGTATACCAGGGACGAAATGAACAAAATACGTGACCTGGTTAAGAAATACGATTTATTCCTTTTTTCTGATGAAGTTTACCGGGAATTCTGCTATACCGGAGCTCCTTATATTTCAGCTTTTCATTTAGACGGCATCGAACAAAATGTGATCCTTGTAGATTCAGTATCCAAACGCTACAGTGAATGTGGATTGCGTATTGGTGCTTTAGTATGTAAAAATGAAGAGGTGAAGAAGAACCTGATGAAGTTTTGCCAGGCACGGTTGAGCCCTCCGTTAATCGGGCAAATTGCAGCCGAGGCTTCATTGGATGACGATGGTGAATACATGCTCAATACTTATAACGAGTATGTAGAAAGAAGGAAATTTTTAATTGACGGTTTAAACAGGATTGACGGCGTATATTCCCCTATACCGATGGGTGCCTTTTACACGGTAGCCAGGTTGCCGGTTAATGATGCTGACAAGTTTTGCCAGTGGCTGTTAACAGATTTCGAGTATGAGAACCAAACGTTGTTCCTGGCTCCTGCTTCCGGCTTCTATACCCAATCGGGGCTTGGCAAAGATGAGGTCAGGATCGCTTATGTCCTGGAAAAGGAAAGCCTGGCTGTATGCCTGAAAATATTGGAAGAAGCATTGAAGGTATACCCGGGGAGCAAGGTGAGGCCAAAATACCAGGAGAATGTTGTTGAATAAACATTGGGGGATCAGCTGCGAGCAAATTATTAATATTGATTATTTTTGGGTATATATTGCCAAAACTGAATGATGCAGGTTAGGGCTAACCTGTTCAGTGAAAAGCATAAGGCCTGCAGCAGTACAAGGTTCATATTATGCGGCAATACCCGAAAATACTTCCTCCAGAATGTCGGGGTATATCTCCCCAAAGTTTTCGAAACACCAGTTGCGTAAATTCTCTACCTCCCCCTTTTCAACCCAGCTGATACACTTTAGGAGCTCTTTCCTGAACAGTTGTTTACTAAAACTAACTTTTGGCAGAATTATTTTCGCGTATTCAAACATAGCTAATCTGTTTTAATGAACTTGCTTTGAAAATAACAAAATACGGCCGGTTTTAGTATGTTGTAGAATATAGATTAACACTATTTAACAAATAAAAACCAATTAATTCTTTATATCCTGCTGAATTATCGGATGTTATCTGAATATGAAGTTGTTTAAAGTTAAAGGGGATTGTTTTTTAGCGAATAGGATTATCCAATAATACTCTTTATAAATTTTGGGATGCTTTCAGTAACAGGTTCTTTTTTGTTAAAAGATTTAATAAAAGCAGTCCCGATAATTGCCCCGCTTGCATATTTACAGGCATTATTAAAGGTTGCTTTATCCGAAATCCCAAAGCCGATTAATCGTGGATTCTTTAAGTTCAGCTTATTTACCCTCTCGAAGTAATCCTGATGGAAGTCCTCCACTTTCTGGTTCTTCCCGGTGGTAGATGACGATGAAACCATATAAATAAACCCGGTAGAGGCCGCATCTACCTGCCTGATCCGGCTATCTGATGTTTGTGGTGTGATAAGTAGTATATTATGCAGGTTGTTTTTTTCGAAAAAAGGCTGGTAGTTTTCCAGGTACTCATCGAGGGGCAGGTCGGGGAGGATAGCTCCGTCAATGCCGGTTTCATTGCATTTTTCACAAAACTCCTTTACTCCAAATTGGTAAACCGGGTTGAAGTACCCCATTAAAATAAGCGGAATGGATACTTTCTCACGGATGCCTGCCAGTTGCTCAAACAGCAAGTTCAGGGTCATGCCGTTTTCCAGTGCCTTATGGCTGCTTTGCTGGATAACCGGGCCATCGGCGGTCGGGTCTGAGAAGGGGATACCTACTTCGACCAGGTCGGCTCCTGATTTTTCCAGTTCATAAATAATGCTTCCCGTATCGTTCAATTTGGGGTATCCGGCTGTAAAATATACCGATAATATATTTTCTTTTTTTGCTGCAAAGAGTTGGTTAATCCTATTATTCATAGTGTTTTTCTTTAAAATTGAAGATACCTCAGCCATAATTCTTTTGGTATGGCATGGTGGCATCCGTTTTGGCAACCTGGTGGAGGAGCAATCTTCCCACACATCAGTACCCAAAATAATTTAAATACGTCTCCATGTCCTTATCTCCCCTGCCCGACAGGTTGACGACTGTTACATCATCTTTTGCAAATTCGGCCTTTTCCAGTGCTGCCAGAGCATGTGCCGATTCCAGGGCCGGGATAATCCCCTCTTTTTGCGTAATAAGAAGGGCTGCTGTTAAAACCTCCTTGTCGGTAGCATAAAGGTATTTTGCCCTGCCCGTTTTAAACAGGTGGGCATGCATTGGCCCTATCCCCGGGTAATCGAGCCCTGCCGAAATAGAATATGGTTCGGTAATTTGCCCATCGGCATTTTGCATCAACATGGTTTTGCTGGCATGCAGCACTCCCGGCGAACCAACTGTTAACGTAGCAGCAGTTTCATTGGTGTCGATTCCTTTCCCGGCAGCTTCCACACCGATCAGTTCCACTTCCCGGTCTTCCAGGAAATGATAAAATGCACCTGCTGCATTGCTTCCCCCACCTACACAGGCCAAAATCCGGGTTGGCAGTTCATTGCCCGTTTGTTCATCCAATTGCCATTTTATCTCTTCGCTGATAATTGCCTGGAAACGCGCAACCATGTCAGGGTATGGATGCGGCCCTACCACCGAGCCAATAATATAATGCGTATCAACCGGGTTGTTGATCCAGTCGCGCATAGCTTCGTTGGTGGCATCTTTCAGTGTTTTATTCCCACTGTAAACAGGGACAACCTCAGCCCCCAGCATCTTCATTTTTTTTACATTCGGAGCCTGCCGCCCCACATCAAGAGCCCCCATGTAAACCACGCATTTTATTCCTTTCAGGGCACATACGGTTGCAGTGGCTACTCCATGCTGCCCGGCCCCGGTTTCAGCAATAATACGGGTTTTACCCAGCTTCTCGGCCAATAAAATCTGCCCGATGGTGTTGTTCAGTTTATGCGACCCTGTGTGGTTAAGGTCTTCACGTTTCAGGTATATATCTGTGCCATAATGCGCTGACAAACGCTTCGCAAAATAAAGTGGAGAGGGCCTGCCGACATAATTCTTCAGGAGGCTGGTGAATTCCTCCTGGAATTTCGAAGAATAAATGATCTCAAGGTATCGTTTACGTAATTCTTCGATATTCGAATACATCATCTCAGGAATCCATGCCCCTCCGAATTCTCCGTAATATCCTTTCTCATCTACCTGGTAGTCCACGTTTTTATTGTTTTAATATTTTTATAAATGCTTCTAATTTCCCTATATTCTTCAAACCCGGCTCATCTTCAAAGCCACTGTTCAGGTCAACACCGTATAGCATTGGGTGGCTAATCTGTTTTATTTCACCGGTATCTTCGGGTTGTATCCCCCCGCTGAGCAAAAAGGGGGTGGAATAATGATAATTTTCCAGTACCTGCCAATCAAATTTTTCCCCGGTACCTCCCGGTTGTTCAGCTTTTGTGTCAAATAAAAACAGGTCAACGGTATTGAGGTATGCCGATGTTGTTTCGAAGTCGAATGTTTCGTTTACCCGGAAAGCTTTGACAGCCTTTATTCCTGTTGATTTTAATTGCCTGCAATACTCAGGGCTTTCATCACCATGCAACTGAATGGAATTAAGCCTGAACTTTTTAATAAAAGATATTATAACCTCACTCTTTTCATTTACAAATACCCCAACCTTTTCTTTTGATGTATTGAACAGCCGGACTCCTTCTTTGGGCAATATATTCCCAATATACCTTTTTGATGGAGGGTAAAAGATGAATCCCAGCATATCGACAGGCAGTGTTGAAACAGCTGCCATATTATCGGGGAACTTCATCCCGCATACTTTTATTTTAAGTTCTTTTTTCATGTTTTTTACTGAACTTACTTATTAAGGCTTTTACTCCTGGTAAGGACTTCGCTAATCATGCACATATTATTAATATATTTTTTTTACCTCTGAAATAAACTCATTACAGGCTTTTGCCGGGTTGCTTGTTTTCATAAAGGTTTCGCCAATTAAAAACCCATCAAAGCCATTCTCCCGAAGGTGTACTATGCTTTTTGCTTCGGATAATCCACTTTCCGAGATTTTCACGACACTTTCAGGAATCAGGGTACTTAATCTGATAGACGTTTCAATATCCACCTCAAATGTTTTCAGGTTACGGTTGTTAACACCTATCAGGTCAACTTTGCCTTCAATTTTTCCCAGCTCTTGTTCATTATGTACCTCAACCAATACTTCCAGCCCAATTTCTTTGGCGGTTTGAGCCAACTCCTTCAACTGGTTACTTTCGAGGCAGGCGGCAATGAGCAAAATCACATCTGCACCATAGGCTTTCGCTTCATAAATTTGTATTGGGTCGACCATAAAATCTTTCCTGAGCAGGGGAGTGCCGGGATTAGCCTCACGGGCTTTCACCAGGTTAACCATGTTACCTCCAAAATATTCAAAATCGGTTAATACTGACAACCCCGAAGCTCCGGCAGCAACATAGCCTTTGGTAACCTCTTCCACAAAGCCAGATTCATTAATTACTCCTTTTGATGGTGATTTTTGTTTGAACTCGGCAATAATCCCGGAAGCATTTGAAGACAACAGGCTTTTAACCAGCGAGTTGCACCTTCGGCTATACATAGGTATCTGGCACAGTTCCCGGATTGATGTTATTTTTTTCAGGTTTTTGACCTCGACTCTTTTTGTCTCTATTATTTTATCAAGTATTGCCATAATTAAGCGATTAACTTTTGAAATGCCTGAAATGCTTTGCCACTCTTTAATGAATCATTTGCAATCTCAACGCACTCCAACAACCCTTTTTCAGGCAGGATAGACTTTAGCCCGAGGGCTGCGTTAGCAATTACAACATTGTTCTGAGGAGTTGTTCCTTCCCTTTTTAAAATACCTGTAAACACTTTGGCTGCTTCTTCAACATTATCTCCGCCAAACAGTTCTTCAGGTTTTACCCTGTCAAAACCAAAATCGGATGGGTGAAGAACTCCTTCCGAATTGTTTGAAACATATCGTATCCCGTTGGTGAGTGAGACTTCATCGTACCCATCCAGGCTGTTGATGATGTAATAACTTATGTCGGATGATTTATATACTTCTTTGTAAAGATCAAATACATCAAGGTTATAAACCCCCAAAAGCTGATATTTTGGGAAGGACGGGTTTACCATCGGCCCCAGGATATTGAAGAATGTCTTTACCTTCAACGCCCGCCTCACAGGGGCAATATGTTTCATCGCCGGATGGAAAAGCGGGGCGTGTAGGAAACAAATCCCGGCAGAATCCAGTTCGCTTTTCAATTTCACTGTGTCGTTGCTGAATTGGTAACCCAGGTGTTCCAAAACATTGGAAGAACCGCAATTGGAAGAGATGGCATAATTACCGTGTTTTGCCACCTTAAACCCTGCTCCGGCAATAACAAATGCAGCAAGTGTAGAAATATTAAATGTATTTTTCCCATCGCCGCCCGTACCTACTACGTCAATGGCATTGTATCCCGACAGGTCGGTGAAAAGGCATAAATCGAGCATGGCATCACGGAAACCCGCCAACTCGTCAGACGTGACCGGGCGCATTAAATAAACGGTTAGCAACGAAGCAAACTCTGCCTCGGAGTGACGTCCCTGCCCCACCTCAAACAATACTTCTTTTGCTTTTTCGCGGCTTAGCTTATTGCCTGAAAATAAATATGTAAGAACTTCTTTCATCTCTTTTTCTTTAATTATTTAGCCAGTTTTTTATCATCTGTTCTCCGTAAGGGGTCAATACCGATTCGGGGTGGAATTGTACTCCCTGTACATCGAACTCTTTGTGCATAATCGACATAATCTCTCCTACATTGTCGAGGCTGGTGATTTCGAAGCAATCCGGCAGCCCTTTTCTTTCAACAATCCACGAATGGTACCTCCCGGCGTCAAAAGTATCAGGAATTTTGTTAAATAAGCAAGTATTCCTGCTGGTTACGGTTACGGGGGTGGCAATACCATGCAGTACTTTATTCATGTTCAGAATCTGCCCGCCAAACACTTCGCCGATAGCCTGATGCCCCAGGCATACTCCGAGAATACTTTTTTTAGGGGCAAACTCTTTGATGATGTCCATCAGAAGGCCGGCTTCGGACGGAATGCCAGGCCCCGGAGAAAGGACAATCTTGTCAAAACTTTCCAGCTCCTCCATTTTAATTTCATCATTCCTGGAAACTACTACCGGCAATTTTGCAATTTTTTTAATGGCATGAACCAGGTTGTAGGTAAATGAATCATAATTATCTATAACTATTATTTTCATCGCAATATTTTCTTACTCATTACTAAAAATTCACTACTATTTAATCTCTTTTGCCATTTCAATGGCTTTTTTCAGTGCTGCCAGTTTATTATTTACCTCCTGTAATTCGTTTTCTTCTTTTGATTCAGCAACAATACCGGCTCCTGCCTGGTAAAACAACTTGTTGTTTTTACTTAAGAATGAACGGATCATAATGGCATGGTTTAGCGTACGGTTGAACCCCATGTAACCAATACAGCCGCCATAATATCCACGGTTTTGGTTTTCGTAGGTATCGATCAGCTGCATTGCCCTGTGTTTTGGCGCACCGGAGAGTGTCCCTGCCGGGAAAGACTCTCCCAGCACTTTTACAAGGTTGGCATCTTCGGGCAACTGCCCGGAAACCTGCGATACCAAATGGATAACATGTGAAAAGAATTGCACCTCACGGTAGGTTTCAACAGTTACATGGCTGGCATTACGGCTGAGGTCGTTCCGGGCAAGGTCGACCAGCATTACATGCTCTGCATTTTCTTTCGGGTCTTTGCTCAATTGCTTTGCCAGTTCTTTGTCTTGTTCATCGTTGCCTGTGCGTTTAAATGTGCCGGCAATCGGATGTATGTATGCTTTGCCCCCTTTAATCCTGATCTGGGCCTCGGGGCTGGAACCGAAGATACGGTAATCGCCATAATCGAAATAAAAAAGGTAAGGCGAAGGATTTATCGACCTGAGCGCACGGTAAACATTAAAATCATCGCCTTCAAACTCATGTGAATACTGGCGGGAAAGGACTACCTGGAAAACATCGCCCCTGAAGCAATGCTCTTTGCCTTTGGCTACCATGTATTTGTAATCGTCATCGGTAATATTCGAAATCTCGTCTCCTTTTGTGGCAAAGCCCGATGTTGAAAAATTCAGGTTGACCAACAGGTGGTGGATATAGTCGATCTGAGACTTTTCATCGTCCAGCAGGTTCTCGATTATATGGATAATGTTTTTATGGTGGTCGATGGCGACTATGTACTTATAAAAGCAATATTTTACATCGGGGATCTGGTAGCCTTCTTTCTTGGTTGCCCCAAGGCTTATCTTCTCAAAGTATTGGATTGCATCGTAGTTGATGTAACCAAATAAACCGTTTGCAGGCAATTCGATCTCCGAATCATCCACATCGAATATCTTGAAAAACCGGTCGAGTTCCGAATGTAAAGGCCTCTCTTTGGTGATTGCCACTTTCTGGGGCTGATTACCAGGCAGTTCGTAAACAACCTTCCCTTCATTTGCCGTAAAACAGGCAATCGGGTTAAAACAAATGAATGAATAGGCATTCTCTTGCCCGTGGTAATCTGAGCTCTCCAATAAAAGGGATTTTGGGTAGAGGTTGCGTAGCCTTAAGTAGATACTTACAGGTGTAACCGTATCTGCTAATATCTTCCTGACTACCGGTTTGAAATGTAAAATTTCCATATTGTGATTGTATTATGTTTTTAATCCTTTAAACAGTCTCTGAGTTTATCCTTATAAAAAAAGGCTTACCGTGTTACGATAAGCCTTTTTTTGTTATAAATATATAACGTAGTGCCTCTTCACGGTTTTTGTGAGAAGATTATGCGCCACCACCAATTATTTAATTCAAATCGTTTCATACTTATTAAAAAATAAAAAAACCTGCTTTTATGAGAAGCAGGCCTATGTTATCTTTAAAAAATCACAATATGGCTGTTACTTCTCACTGTTTTAAGTCAGAAGACCCCACCACGGAAGCCATATTGTATTTTTTTGTTTCACCATTATCTTAAAAATCTTCCCAAAAGAAGAAATTTTTTTTTTCAAAAACAACCGAAAAGGAATAAAAGTTTGAAAAAAGTTGCCATGAAGAGTATTGAAGTTGTCTAAATATATTGAGTGCCCTGTTTTTTCACCTCTCGCCATGCCTTTCGATACTACTGTGCCAAAGTAAACCTAAAGCTCAGTCCAAAGCTGGTATTCGATGTTGGGAATGCTGTTGATATAAACGGTTTATTTACTATCCTGTCGTAAAATATCCGTAACTGAAAACGGTCGCTCAACATATAATCGGCTGTAGTTTTAATAGTCACAGCACTTTGCCCGGCAGTGATCTGGTCGTTTCCTTCAACCAATTTCCGCAGTATTGTTTTGTTCTTACGCAACGACACATCGGCTGTAATATTTAAATCGTTTGAATAAGATTTTTGTGAATTTTTAGTTTTAATGATCAGGTCCATTTGTGTAAAACGGTAGCCCAACCCAAAAGTATATTCGTTACTTATCACTTCGGTTAACTGGTTGTTGGCAAATGACAGGGTCATATTCCTCGATTTTCTAATTTCTGCCCTGGTGGTAAGGTCATTAGCCCACATAACATCCACATTGATTAAAGGGCTGAAGGATTCATTGATATTTACCGAATTAAAATCAAAAGCCGGCACGAAATTATTCTGGATATCCCGGATGTAGCTAAGTCCGTCTCCTTCAGCAAAATAATTTAAATTGGTAAGAAACGACCCTACGCTGTAACTTGAACGGTAGGCATGTGTTATATTAAGCGATTTCATTATTTTATTCAACGCCGGTATCCGCGAAACCATACCATCGTATGAGATACGCCAGTTGGGCCTGATACTTTTAATTGAAGGGAATAAACTGAGCGATACTTTATTTGGGTCCTGGTTTTGATATGCAGCTAAAAAAGCCGGCACCAATACTTCGATAGAAGTGGGTCCATAGCCGGACGGGTATTCAGGGTAATTAGTATGAGGGGCATTCGGGTCGTATTGTTGTTCCGGGGATGAGACCCTCCGTCCGGCAAGCCTTCTGGCAATGGTTAAACGGTTTTCTTTAAGCCTTTCAAAAGCTTCTGATCTTTGTACCTCGCCTTTGCCTATGGCAAAAAAGGCAGTCCCCCAGGTAAAGGTCGACATGGTAAAGTTACCCTGTATTGTCCGGCTGTTGGCATCAAAATCCCCTGTTGAATTGTTGTAGTTATAATATTCGCTGGTATTTTGGGAAAACGACCTGTTTGCGGTCAAACTAATCCGTAAATCGGGTAATAGTTCAATGGTTGCCCTCAGGTCGAATCTTTCATTTTTATTTAATATAAAAGGCATATTGAGCAACGAGTCGGTAGTAATCCATCCATTCCGGGCTGCCCTCCGTGCAAAGTTGGAGTCCTGCCACCCCAAAAGGAATGGTATCCCGGGGGCATAATTTTTACTGATTGCATCGCCAAATACAGTTGTCCCGGATGTATAGTTCCCCCCTCCAAACCATCTTGGCGTAGGAAGGTAGCCCGGCAAAACAGTTCCTTCGTTAAGCCCGTAATTAATTGATATATTCTGTACTCCCAGCAGCATCCGGGTAGTCAGGTACAGTATCTTCTTTAATGTGTTTGCACTTTCTCTTTTCCCGACAATCGTCACCTGTGCATTGGCCTCATCACTATCAGGGATGAACTGGATATGATTTTTATCCAGCACAGTTGATTTCCCTTTTACCGGTTTCCCCTGTGCATTTGTGAACGTTACTTTTACCTTTTCGGTACTAAGCTTATGGGTAATCCTTTTCGGCTTCCCGGCAAAAAGTTTTATGTTTTTCCCGTTGTAGGTCACCTCTTTTTCCTGTCCCTGTGGTTTTGGGCTTTGGCTTTGCGCCCTTGCCTGGGCGGGGCTGCGTCGCCTTCCGTATGACCTCCCTGTCCGCTTAAATTTTGAGTTTACCTCTTTAAAGAAAGGTACTTTATTGTAAATAGTAAGCATATTGACTGTTCCGGTCATTGTCCAGTTACGTGTATTTTCAACAAAATTGCCTAAATTGATTGTGTCGGCAGTTATCGGCCCGGCAGTCCAGTTATAGGTTGCCCTATAACGTGTCGATGCCGACAGGAAATTCAAAAGCTTGATCCTGTTTAGCGGGAGCTGGTATGAAATATTGATGTTGTGGTTATAAATTGTTGGCCGCCCTAAATCCAGCAGGTTCGACATAATTGAGTCTTTTTTCCAACCATAATCGTCATCTAGCCTATTGATCCTTCCTTCCGGCTCGTCAATCCTGGACGTGCTGTTCGATGAGAAATCAAATTTTAAGGAACGTGTAAGGTTGTAACGCAAATCGAAATATTTATTCCACAAAAATTCTTTATTGAATGTGCGGGGAATAATTAAATCAGGATTAGTAATATTCCTTGCCAGAACTTCATTGTAATGGCGGTATAGGTCGGTGCGGTACGAAATCTGAGCAGGCAGTGGTGAAAAATTAAAATCGCCGATTAATTTAAACGGCCCTTTTTGCAGGAACTTTATTTTTTTGAAAGGTGTAATAGTTGTTGGCCTGCTGGAATAATTATAGGATAACATGCCCCTGTATGTTTTATCAAGGTTGTATTCCGTATTAACATTCCTTCTGAAAATCTCATTATAAGAATAGGTTGCTGCAAAATTTGAGAGGTCATATATCCGCATTTTTGTAGAGTTAGGGTTCGGGTCAATCTTAACATTGGTGAACTTGATACTCTTCCGTACAACCAGGTCTTGCGATAATGATTTTAGTGAGTCTCGTTCCTGTGCTGTTTCGGCCATGCTTAATGACTTTTTAAGCTCAATATCGGGGTCCAGGGGATTATATTTGGGGGTACTGGTATTTCTTGAATAACCATAATACATCGGAATCCTCAACCTGGCCTTTTCAGGGAAGAACCTGCCCATGTCAATAGACAACGCAACATCGAGTTGAGTAAGGTCTTCTAATGAACGGCTATTCATGTTACTTTCAATACTTCCGAATCCGGTTGACCGTTTCCTCCCTGCAACAGTAATGGAGCCTAAGTCAGCCAGGCGGGCACTTAACCGTGCATTTGCCGCCCAACCCCCTTCTTCATCAAAATCAGATAAGCGCAATTCATTTAGCCAAACCTCGATTGACTTTGGCCCGGGATCAAAACCATCTTTTTTGTTGTAACGAATACCCATCATCATTACTGCAACATTCCCAAGGTTAGGGCTTCCTTTTACTTTTACGAGATTTTTCCCGGTGTAAGAACTCTTATCTATCATCTCATAAACATCCTGAATTGTTAACCCGGAGCCCGCTTTCCTTAAATCGGCATTCCTGGCCAGCTTTGCATCGGTAAACAAATTAAGGGGGATATTAATACGGTTCTCTTCGGGCCATACAATATACCTGTCCGATTCGATATCTCCATTATACCTGCCATACGGAGTCAGTGTCAACGGTACTTCATATTCATAATAGTTATAGTTAAAGTCCGACCCCAGGCGTATAAAAAGAGACAGGTCGCCGTCCTTAATCGGATATCCTTCAATTTCTTCGGCGTGTACTTCCATTTGAAGTTTTTTATAACGCCTGAAGTCCATATTGATATTTTTGTAAGCAGCTTTCGCATCACCCTGGCCCAGATTATTTACTTTTAACATAAGCGATTGCTCATTTAGCTTCCTCAATTGTGGGTTTGCAGGGTCTATTACCCTGTTGATACCCGGAGGGAGTATATAATTTACCGGTTCACGATTACCGTTCTCTTCAATATTGACAGCTGAAACATCGAATGTTGAATTGGGCGAAAGGCCGGCTTCATCAGTCAGTGGGCGTGAATATTTCCTCCAGTCGGCACGCACCAGGTCAAGGCTGGCAAAACGAAGTATCACCGGGGTTTTAAAACCCTTCAGGAACAAACGCATGAAACGGATTGATTTGAAGTCGCTGATAGAGCCAAATGCCTCATCAGGATTGGTAACAGGTATTTTAAACTGATACCAGGTTACCGACTCCTCGTTCCCGTTTTTTAGCCGGATAGGGCTTGTTCGTTGGATATCTGTTATGTGATTCTTTCCTATAACAAAATCTTCCGGGCGGATACTGATTTTATACTGGTAATACCTTTCGTATTCGTTTAATGTATTGTCATCATTGATATCTTCAATATCAGGTGTGCTATATGAGGGTTGTATATCGCTTGTCGATTCGGGCGAGTTACCATCTACTCCGTTGAATTTCTTATACCGTTCGAGGATACTTAATTGTTCCTGGTCATAGTCTGCCCCCCGGAAATAGTGGTAATCGTCACTTGAAGGGTCATTCAATGCCTCATTATAAGCTTCCTGGTCAACAACCCCTGATAAATCATTTAAGTAATTATCGAAAAAGCTCCTTTCATCATTATCACTCAACCCATCTAGCCCAACATCCTGGTATACCCGGGCCTTTGGGTCATTGGCGAATGAATTTACTAACGACTGCTGGGTAGAAACCCTTCCCCATATTGTTGTATCAACATCATTAACTACTGCTGATGTAGGCAGCCCGTTTTCAAATGATTTACGCGAGTCCTTCAGAATATCTTCAGAGATATCACCCAGGTTGAAATAAAGGTCGCCCCCTATTTGATGTAATGAATCGTAAATAAACGGGTCTAATAGCCAGAACTCAATAAATTCTATGTTTGCTGTTTCGAAATCAGGAGTTTCTATTTTACGCATGATCCCGCCCCAGCGCGATTCAGGGTTGCGCAATGAGCCATCGGGATTGATCCCTGCCGAGAAGGTAGATGGTTTTGTGTCGAAATTGTACGGGCCACGTTCATTGGGGTAATAAGCCAGGTCGAACACCCCAATATTGGTAGGTTGCCCGGCTATAGTCTCTTTTGCCGGGTAAATTTCAGCTTCGAAAACCTCACGTACATAATGATTTGATAGCTGGTTGACGTCAGTTTTTATATGGTTGGGGGTGTATGAATTCCCCCTTAAAAAGAGCGGGTCGATAAAGTACCAGGCCAGTTTTGCCCTGTTATAATTATATTCTAAAGAATTGTTTAAATTAGCTTCTTTGAATTGCCTCTGTAGCTGCGGTGTGCTGGCCATTACCCACGACTGCCTTGTTTTTAAGCTGATGGCTGTTTTTGTTGCTTCAAAATCATCGATATAAACGGTGCCGTTTTTATTAATTATTTTTGAGTGGCCCGGGATTAACTGTGCAAATTCGGCCTCGAAATTGATCGATGACGGGGTTTTTGTATTAATAAAAGGCAGCCGGTCAATAAGCTTAGTGAGGAACTGGCTTTGTGTATTATACCGTGTCTCCAGTCCCAGCATGGTATTTGAAATCGGGTCTTGCCCATAATCGACTTTTTGTGTAAGCGGCCTTTCCTGCATGTGTAAAACGGTTGCACCCAGGTTGAAATTATCGGAAAAAGCATAGTTGGCATGGGCTCCCATGAGGGTTTTCCGCTGCATGGTAAACAAATCTTCGCTTTCTGTTGATATTTGAAGTTGCGCATCCTGGTATCCCGGATTGATAATCCTAACACGCCCTAAAGCATAGTCAACCGTATAATCAACATTCTCCTGTAGCACAATACCTCCGGCCGATACTTTTACCGACCCCCTCGCAACATTGATAGCATTCAGTGATATATCGGAACTTGAGGCTCCTTTGTAACTCCCCTTTAGCCTGAACTTATTATGTTCGGCATCCTGCAATGCAAAAGTTTTAGTCGAATCGTATAACGACTGGAATGTATATTTCTCGATTAATGCCGGGTCCTTAATCGAATCGGCAAGGTGCTTGCCAAAAGGCTCCAGTACCGGGAAAATAATCCGCCCGTTTTGCGAGTTTACTGTTATTCCTTCTATATAATCGTAAAGCCCGTCTCTATACGGGTCCATTTGGGTATTCAGGTTATCCAGGTTCATCACCTGCAAAAGGATGTGCCCGTTAATCCTCCCTTGTGGTATATAGTTGATGTATGTCCCTGTTGAATCGTTCAGGTACAACACGTTTAAAACAAAATCCTCTTTCGAAAGCTGGTATGCATTCAGGCTATAAACATTTTTCATCATCAATCCCCAGGTTGGTAAAGAGGGGGTCAGGTTGGTTCCCTTCAGCAATTTCATGATTAATGTTTGTGGTGCATCAACACCATCAGTCGAGAACTCACCTACCTGGTAAGTTACTCCGTTTGCCGTATAATTAAAAGCCACTGCTAACACTTCATCGGCATTTAGTGCCGAATTTAACGAAATGTATCCAAGCTGTTTATTGACGGTGTATTCTGAAGAAGAAAGCTTTCGGGCCTGTTCCACCTTCTCAAAATCACGCCCCCCTACAAACTGTGTCCCAAAAACAGCCATGGTTGAAGTAATATTTTCTGCTTCGCGAATAGCGCTGTAAGTAGTCGACATCTCTTTATACAAACCATTGGCGCCATTAAAGGGGTAAACGTTTTCGGGGTAAGGCAATCCGGTATTTTCCTGGAAAGTACTGACATTATTATAAATATCAGGGTTGTGCTCCCCCAGGTCCTGAAAAGCTATTAAATTCCTGGCATCATCGAAATTGCTGGATTTATTGGTCACCCAGACTTCAATTTTATTAATAGTGATGTTCGTCCTTATAACGGGTAAATCTTGTAATGCCTTATTGTATTGATTCTTAAAATACTGAGCCAGGAAAAAGTGCCTGTTAGCATCGTAATCAGCCACATTGATCTCAAAATTAGATACCTGCGCTCCTCCTTGTGTTTCAACTACTTGTGTTTCTCCTTTGTTTTGAGAGAATAGTGTGGTCAGGGTTAATTTCCCAAATTGCATTTCAGCTTTAATACCAAAAAGGTTTGAGGCCCCGGTAATCAAGGAGCCGTTTAAGGGCAATGAAACATTACCTGCTTCTATACGTTTGATAATTTCATCTTCATCGCCTGTATATTCCAGGTTCATTTTATTTTCGTAGTCGAAGGTAGCCTCGGTATTATAATTCACCCGCATTTTCATTTTCTCGCCAATTTGCCCCGTTACGTTCATTTGAATTTTTTCATCAAAATCGAATGTCGGTACTTTACGCAATTTTTCGGGTATTGCAGGGTTCTCGGTTGTATTTACCTGGTATCCAAAGATTACCTCTACATACCCCTGCGGGTTGATATTTACCGTGTTCCCGCCAAATATCCTGTTGAAAGCTTCGCCGCCAACTGTTAATTTTGGGATCAGTGACCCCTGGTGTTCCATATCCTGAAGATTGGACCGCTGCCTCCAGTAATCCTGTATCGATTTATTAAAATCATAATCAATATAATCCTGGAGCGACATGGTTTTGGGCAGCCGGTAATTGAGTTTCCCTATTTTTTGGTAAAATATATATTCCCCGGTAACAGGGTCATATTCAATGTCATATTTAATATTTGAAGGTTTGTGCAGGAATAAATATGAACTATCTTTCTCTTCTCTGGGGATTGAGAAAGCAGGCTCATCTTTAAACGGGAACGGTAATTGGCCGGGTTCTTCAATTTCAGTAGTATCTTGTGGCTGCGGTGCAGGGTATTCTGCCATATAATCTAAAGCCACAGAAGGATAAGCCCAGGCAAGGAGAAATATAATAATAAAGTTAAGGAAAAGTATTTTTTTTTCAATACGTCTCAATCTCATCAATATTTATAACCTTTTTAACGCTTGCTTTATAACATTCTCGACAGCCATCTCAGGAAACTCCTGCAGAATTTTATCAACAGCTTTTTCTGCATCTTTCTTTGTGAACCCAAGCATAACTAATGCAGATAACGATTCATTCCGTATTGTATTGTTTGCCGTTGACAAAATTTGCCCCGTTTCCCTTATTTTTCCAAGCTTATCTTTAAGGTCGATAATAATCCTTTGAGACGTTTTTGCTCCAATTCCTTTAATACTTTTCAAAACATTAACATTATCCGTTGATATAGCCGTAACTATTTCATCAGGGCTTAACGATGATAACATCATTATTGCCGTATTGGCACCGACTCCGTTAACCGATATCAGGCTTCTGAATAGTTCACGTTCCAACTCATCGTAAAACCCGAATAAAAGGTGGGCATCTTCCCGTACAATTTGGTGTACCAGTATCTTTGCTTTTTCCTGTTTACCCAGATTTGTATAGGTATTCAATGAGATCTTGATCGAATAACCAATTCCCCCGGCTTCTATCACAATATATGCCGGATTTATCTCAACAATTCCCCCTTTTATGAATTCATACATTGTGGACTGGTTTATAATGTTTCATCCTCTTCCGCTTCAATGTCAATGCTTTCATCGACCTGCGAAGGATTAATTTCATATTTTTTCAATGGGTCTTTTGATATCTCTTTGTAAATCTGCCTGTTTTTAAAAATGTCGATAGCTAGATAAAGAGCCTGCCTGAATGAAACCGGAGATGCTTTGTCTTCGCCTGCCAGGCTGTATGCCGTACCGTGGGCTGGCGATGTCCTGATTATGGGTAATCCTGCCGTAAAATTCACGCCATGTTCGAAAGATGCCAGTTTAAAAGGAATCAACCCCTGGTCGTGGTACATGGCAAGGACTGCATCAAACCTCGTATAGTCGTTCGACCCGAAAAAACCGTCAGCCGGGTAGGGTCCTAATACAACAATCCCCTCATCTTTTGCTGCATTAATAGCCGGTATAATTATGGTTTGCTCCTCGTTCCCTAAAAGTCCATTGTCGCCGGCATGGGGATTAAGCCCCAATACAGCAATCCGCGGGTTGGTTAAGCTAAAATCCTGTTTGAGCGATTGGGCGATTATCCGTAGTTTCGACAGGATTAGTTCTTTTGAGATATTTTTGGAAACCTCGGAAAGCGGTATATGCCCTGTGGCGACACCTACTTTTATCTGTTCGCTAACCATGAGCATTACATAATCGTTTACCTTAAACTTCTGGGTGAGGTATTCGGTATGCCCCGGAAAGGAAAACTTTTCGCTTTGAATGTTGTCCTTATTTATTGGCGCGGTTACCAATACATCTATTTCATCATTCATAAGGTCGTTAACTGCACGGTCTAAAGCGTTGAAAGACGATTCTCCGGCAGCAGGGGTCGATTTTCCTAACTCAACACGTACATCATCGCTTATGCAATTGATTATGTTTGCTTTTTTGCCAATAGCTTCGTTCGCATTACGGATATGGTTAAAACTCAGGTTGTTGATATTTAATGCTTTTCTGTGGTAAGCTGCTACTTTGGGCGAACCGTATACAATGGGTGTGCACAGGTCAAGTATCCGGTTATCAAGAAGTGTTTTCATAATAACTTCATAACTGATCCCGTTTATATCGCCATGTGAAATCCCAACTTTTATTTTATCTGTGTTTCTCATTTTTTCAGGAATATTGATTTAAAGACTCCTCCAATCCAAAGGGTGCAAAGTTACGTTTTTATTTATACTGAAGGAAATCGGTATTACGAAAATCAGCACCTCATTTTTAAAGGCTGTTTAAAACGGCCTCGTATTCAAAATAAATTATTTAATAGGTGGAAAAGCAACCGTGTGCCACTTCCTGTCCCCCCTTTCAACCGGTATCCATCGTTTTCAAAAAGGAATGCTGTCCCGGCAATATCCAGGTGTACCCAGGGGTAATCGGTAAAATGTTCGAGGAATTTACCTGCAATTGCTGCCTGCCCCTCGCGTGTACCCAGGTTATTTAAATCAGCAACGGGCGATTTTAAAGGTTCGGCAAAGTCGTCCCACAAGGGTAACTCAATTATCCTTTCGTGTACATCATTACCTGATTGTTTTAGCTTTTCTATATTACCAGGGCTGTTCCCCATACCAATTATTGCAGCTTTCCCGGCAATCATCGCCGCTGCCCCGGTCAATGTGGCCAAATCAATTACCAATTCCGGGCTAAATTTACCGGCATAGCTCAGCGCATCGGCAAGGATGAGCCTGCCTTCGGCATCGGTGTTTTTTATTTCCACCGTAGTTTTGTCGAACATGGTAATAATATCGCCCGGGGCGTATGCATTCCCATCGGGGCGGTTATCGGTTGCCGGGATGAGCCCAACTACATAAACCGGGGCATTTGATTTTGCCAGTGCATAAATTGTGGCAATAACGGATGCAGCCCCGCCCATATCTGATTTCATATAATCCATTGAATTCGGGGTGGGCTTCAGGCTTAACCCCCCGGTATCGAAAACAATTCCTTTGCCCACTAAAACTACAGGTTTTTTATTGCGGGCATTTTCAGGTTTCCATTCCAGGATGGAAAAGGTAGGCGGGTCGATGCTGCCTTTGTTGACTGCCAATAATCCACCCATTTTTAACGATTTGATCTTTTGATGTTGGAAAACCTCAACACTGAACCCTGCCTCTTCGCCCAGCCGGCTGACCTCTTCTGCCAATTTAGCAGCTGTTAATGTTGAAAGCGGCTCATTAACCAGGTCGCGCGCAATAAACACCGCATCTGTTACCGCCTTTAAGTTTTCTATCTCTTTTTCTGAGACATGGCTGTCAACAATAAAAATTCTTTTGAGAGAGTACTCGTCTTTTTCTTTTTTGTATTTCGAGAAACTGTAGCCCGCCAATAATAACCCTTCGGTAAAAGCAATTGTGAAACCTGCATTTGCCAGCCCCACAACCTGTATTTCTTCAACATTATCCTCTTTAAGCAGTGTTAATAATGTTGCCCCTGCTTTCCGTATTGATTCCATCTGAGAAGGGAGTGGCTTTTCTTCTTCAATTTTAACAAATTGCAGTAAGTGCGGGTAACGGAATATCGTCACATTGGTTTTCTCTTTATCAATCTTCTTATCCAGGTACTTCCTTTCCTGTTCATCCAGGTTAATTGAAGCAAGCTGCCCTGTTTTTTCAAAGATTGATGCAGTAGAGATTCCTTTTTTGACTTCTGGAATTTTTGATATAATGGTATTCATATTTGCTGGTTTGTGATTAATTGCATCATTATTTTTTCTAAAACGCTAAAATAACAAATTTTAAACGGTCTGTTAGAAGTTAACACAATTGAAGAGGCAATGTTTGATATGCTTATGTTTGGGATTAGCAATTTGTTTGCCGGCCGGCCATCACCTTTACAGGGCTCTTGCCTGAATATTAATGCAATACCACAGGGATACATTGTCCTGCACCACTCAGCATGAAAGTTGCCCCTAAAAACCCCATAGATTACTTATCATACAGAACTACGAAATGTCGCATAATATAAAATACTTCACGCAACCTTTTGTAACTTTATGTCATCTATTTACCTGAACAGTTAGTTATACAAACAAAAAAAATGAAACCAAAAGTATTATTTCCTCTATTATTAATCATCTTTTTTACACTGTCGTGTAAAAAGGAAAACGATACCTACATTAAACCTTTAAACGACTTTAATGCCTGTGGGAAAGAGGATCCGTTAAATCAACTGGGATGGCTGAACTCAAAAATAAGAGACGGGAAAGATCCTTCAAACATAAATTTTGTCGAGAGTGTGTGGATCAAGGAATTTGAGGGAGAGTATATTGTAATCATAAATTTTGGATTGACATCATCAGTGTATAATACATATGATTGTTCAGGTAATAATATTGTAATTACTAACCAGGACTTTTATAATTCTTTATCTGAAGATTATTTAATCTACAAATACTGAAGTTGTTTAAAGTTAAATAGGATTTTCGATAGGAATATCGGGGTAAACTATATACTGGTGTAAGAAATTTTGGAGTAATATTCAGCGGGCGACTCCGAGTCGCCCGCTGAATATTAAGTTAATTCCCCATTTTCACCTGGCTGTTTATCTTGTCGTTTTTCTTTTGATCTTTGAATTTCAGCGAATAAATCATCGCTTCAACCTCGCGTAGGAGGTTGCGTTTCTTCTTACTTGGAGCATAAACATAGCCATCTGCCACAACAACCCTCTGGCTGGAGGCGTCAAGTTCTGCAAGCAGTATGTAGGGGCCTCCCATAAAATCATTTTCAACCTTCCAGAGCCCGCGCATTTCGGCAGCATAATTGCCATTATGTTCAAAGATATTAAAAACCTGGTCAACACTTTTTTCAGTTGTCATAAAACCACCTTCGAGAGGGCCTGGTACATATTTTTTCAAAAGAGAGTCGCGTTTAGCCACCAGGAAGTCAGAGGTAAATGTACTGCCGGAGGAATAGTCGAACCAATAAACAAATATCCCCTGGGAAATTTCCGGGGTTTCGTAACGGAACCAGAAAAAGTCGTCCTTCTCCTCAGCAATTATAAAACCCGGCTTGACATACAGGGAAATGCCGTGTTTCTGCAATGTATTTAAAACGGTTTTTTCAGGAATCTTTTTATATGAATCCATTAAACGTTTTTTTTCTGCATGCAAAAAATAAGCAAGGATCTTATCGGCATTTTCCTTAAACAGATTTTCAAAATCTTCACTGCTTGCAGCTGATATTTTTACCGTAGCCTGTGGGCGTGCCCACACATCGTTTTTAAAAGTAATGCCTGTCTCTTCGGCAGTGGGTGAGATTTTTGTTATGACAATATTGCCGGTGCTTTTAAAAATATCTTTGAATGCTTCGTGAGGGACATTAATCAGGTTAAATAAAGGCTCTTCCTGAGGTAATGCCGATTGTGGCTGCCCAAGTGTTTCCCTGATCAGATTGCCCGGTGAAGATTCCCACGATTCCTTTGAAATTACAACAATCATCTCGCCGGGTTTCCCGGTAGCACTCTTCTTCATAACCTGCCCCGAAGGGTTGGTGCATGAAATAATGAATAAGCTATAGCTAATTAAAATAACGGCTTTAAAGAGGAACTTTTTCATAACTGTTTAATTTTAAGGAATTAATGAATGATCTATTTTTCAACAAAAATCTTACCAAATTAAAGCAGGCATAAAAAAATCCCACCTTTACCTGCCCTGTAGAAAAAAGATAAACGTGGGATAATAATTTAAGTCCCTATAAACTAACTTTCAATTTTATCCGATTTTTTTTGCGGACTATCAGCCGGTTCTTCTTCTTCCTTAGTGGCATTTTTGAATTCTTTAATCCCTTTACCCAATCCTTTCATTAGCTCAGGTATCTTACGCCCGCCAAAGAATATAAGTACAATGATTAAAATGATTACTATTTCCTGAGGTCCAATAAATCCTGCTATTACAAATAAATTCATGTTTCTTAGTTTAAATTGGTCTATGCAAAAATAGGAATTTTTTAACTAAATTTAATTAAACAGTTTAATAATATCATTAGCATTAGCATAAAGTACCAGTGCCAACAGTATAACCATCCCGGTTATCTGGGCATATTCAAGGAATTTTTCGTTAGGTTTCCTGCCCGATACCATTTCGTAAAGGGTAAACATGACATGCCCCCCATCGAGTGCCGGTATTGGCAACAGGTTCATTATCGCCAATATAATTGAAATAAAAGCGGTCATGTTCCAAAATGCCTGCCAGTTCCAAACTCCCGGGAAAATATTACCTATGGTAATAAACCCTCCCAACGACTCGTATGCCTTGGTTTCGGGTTTAAAAAAGAGTTTAAACTGCTTCAGGTAGTCTTTGGTGGTTTGCACCCCTCGGTTCATACCTGCCGGGAACGATCCTAAGAATCCGTATTTTATGGTTTTGGTTTTAAAAATTGCACTTTTGTTAAACGCAGGGTAAAATCCGATTTTCCCGTTTTTGCCAACAACTACCGGGATTGATTTTTTTACTCCATCACGAAGGCATTCAATCTGAATATTATTATCTTTATTAGCCTCAAGGTAGTTTGTGAACTCATCATAAAAATCAAATTTCAGTCCATCTACAGAGACAAATACATCTCCTTCCTGAAGCCCGGCTTTTTGTGCGGGTGAGTTTTCAACTAATTTTCCAACCTGAATGTCAAAAGGCCTCCTGAGGTCAAAAACATTCTTGCTTTTTAACAACAGTGCCAAATCTTCGTTAGAGATTTCAACATCAACTTTCTTTCCACCCCTTTCAACCTGGACTGTTTTGGCATTGTCCAGTACAATCGTTGGGATTATTTTAAAGAAGTTATCAATATACTTCCCGTCAACCGATAAAATTTTATCTCCGGTTTGAAACCCTATTTGTTCACCTGTTTCGCCAACAACAATCCCATATTTGACATTCTCGGTGGGCAGGTATTCTTCGCCCCATGCATACAGCACGCCAATGTATATCAGTATTGCAAAAACGAAGTTCATAAGTACTCCTCCGGTCATGATTAATAACCTTTGCCAGGCTGGTTTTGCCCTGAATTCATAAGGCTGAGGAGGCAACTTCATCTGCTCCTTGTCCATCGACTCGTCAATCATCCCCGATATCTTCACGTATCCGCCAAGCGGCAGCCACCCAATACCGTATTCTGTCTCTCCTTTTTTTACTTTGAATAAAGAAAACCATGGATTAAAGAACAAATAGAACTTTTCTACCCTGGTTTTAAAAAGGCGGGCAAACAAAAAATGCCCGAATTCGTGTAAAATCACTAATATTGATAAACTCAGCAGCAACTGAGCCGTTTTAATTATTATTACCTCCATTAACTATTATCCTTTCTATTTCCGTTTTTCAATCAACAATCTTGTAATCTTCCTTGTTTCGTTGTCGGTCAAAACAAAATCTTCGAGCGAAGCATGTTGTATTATTTCGGCTTTCTGCATTACTTCCTCAATTATTTCAGGAAGTTGGACAAACCTCACCTGCCCTTCGAGGAAAGCACTAACTACTATTTCGTTAGCAGCATTTAACACACACGGCATATTACCCCCCTGCTCCAACGCTTCGTAAGAAAGTGCAAGGTTACGAAAAATTTTTGTATTTGGGCGTTCGAAATCTAACGTTGGGAAATCTAAAAAATTGAACCTGGGAAAGTTAGTTGCAAACCGTTCAGGGAAACTGAGTGCATACTGAATGGGCAGTTTCATATCAGGCAGCCCCATTTGAGCTTTCATTGCCCCATCGGTAAATTGTACGATAGAATGGATAATTGATTGCGGATGGACTACCACCTCAATATCCCTGGCAGGCAACCCAAATAACCAATGGGCTTCAATCACTTCAAACCCTTTGTTTATGAGCGATGCCGAGTCAATCGTTATTTTATCCCCCATTTCCCAGTTTGGGTGGTCAAGGGCATCTTCAGGGGTAATATGCTGCATTTCATCCAGGGTTCTGCCTCTGAACGGGCCACCGGAGCAGGTAAGGTAAATTTTTTCTATCTGATTCATGTATTCGCCTGCCATGCACTGAAAAATAGCAGAATGTTCTGAATCGACAGGCAATATATTTACTTCTTTTTCTTTGGCAAGTTTTGTTATTATTTCACCGGCAACTACCAGTGTTTCTTTGTTTGCCAGGGCAATATCTTTACCGGCTTTAATGGCATGGTAGGTAGGCAAAAGCCCTGAGAAACCCACCAGGGCAGTTAAAACCATATCAATAGAGTCCATTTGTACTACCTGGTTTAGTGCTTCTTCCCCTGCAAAAATTTTTACCGGCTCGCTTGCCAGTGCTGCTTTTACCTCCGCATATTTTTCTTCATTGGCAATTACAACCACATTCGGGTGGTATTTTTTTGCCTGCTCAATTAACAACCTGGTGTTGTTAAACGCCGAAATAACCTCTACTTCAAATTTATCAGGGTGGGTTTCAATAACTTCAAGAGATTGTGTGCCGATTGAACCGGTTGACCCTAAAATGGCAATACTTTTTTTCATTTATTTTTAGAAATCTATATAACGTTCAGGGTCAAGGGCAATGCCGTTGTACCAAAGTTCGAAATGTAAATGTGGGCCTGTCGATAACTCTCCCGAGTTCCCGATTATAGCAATTGCCCCACCCGCTTTTACTTTATCCCCTACTTTTTTCAGGAGCTCTGCATTGTGCTTGTATACCGACACCAGGTTATTAGTGTGCTGTATATAAATAACATAACCTGTGTCAAGAGTCCTTCCGGCAAAAATAACTGTCCCGTCCAAAACCGCCGAAATACGCGAATTGGCTTTACTTACCAGGTCAACACCAAGATGATTGGTGGGTGCATCATATTTATTGGTGATAAGCCCTTTTACAGGAGTGAAAAAATGAATGTTATATAAGTTGTCACTTGTTTTGTTTTCTGAATTTATTGATAAATTTAATTGTTCTTCTATAATCTTATCGTGGAATATAGAATCGTGGTTGTACTCCTTAAAATTTATTGATTTATTTTTTAATGAGGTATCATAAGACATATTCCCTTTAGGGATACCCCCTTCAATGATCGTCTTGATTTTACTAAAAAATTCGTCCCTGGTGTGAATCTCTTTTTCCAGCGAATCGACCAGCAGGGCATTATTGATCAGCATCTGCCGGTACTCTTTTTTTGGATACCCCGGGATATACTCTTTCAGCGGAGTAGCGGCAATGAGTATTATGACCAATGCCACCAAAAATGAAGAGACCAGGCTGGTTATTGTGAATACTTTCAGCCTTGTCAGCTTCATGCTCCATACCGACTGAAAGGTGGTATCGTTATATATGATAAGCCTGTAGCGGCCACGCAATTTCTCTACTATCTTCTTTTTAGCCTTTTTGCTCGCCATCCTTTTTGTATGAGACAGCAAATTTATAAAGAATTGATGAACTTTCTTAGAAGCTGTATAAAATATTATCCTTTCCACATACCCGAAGATTGGATGAAGAGTTATAAAGGCAAAAAAAGCCAGTATTTTTTTTGCCCAAATGTTATAAAAGGTTAAAATTGATTTTGAATAAAAAGGAACATATATATTTGCACCTTAAAATTAAGGTTACGCTAAGATGAAGAATTTTTATTTAGTTTTAATACTGTTGTTAGGGTTTTTCAGCACATCTGTAGCTGATGAGGGGATGTGGTTGCCATCGCTTATTCAAAAGTTGAATATTGGCGAGATGCAAAAAATGGGTTGTGAGCTGAGTGCAGACCAGATATACAATATCAACAATTCCAGTTTAAAAGATGCAGTAGTTGCGTTAGACCATGGGTCATGTACTGCGGAGCTTATCTCGAAAGATGGCTTGTTGCTAACAAACCACCATTGTGGATTTGGTGAGATACAGGCTCATTCGACCGTAGAACACGATTATTTAAAAGATGGTTTCTGGGCTCAGTCGCGCGATGAAGAATTGTCAAATCCTGGCAAAACGGTATCATTTTTAATAAGTGCTGAAGATGTTACCGACAAGGTACTGGAAGGCGTAAGCGACACCATGTCGTATAATGAAAGGAATCAGCTAATCAGGGCTAATTCAAGGGAGATTGCCAACGAAGCCGAAAAGGATACGCATTACGATGCGAATGTACAAAGCCTGTTTAGTTCTAATAAATTTTATTTATTTATTTCAGAAACGTTCAGAGATGTCAGGCTGGTAGGCTGCCCGCCCAAATCGCTGGGTAAATTTGGCGGCGATACCGACAACTGGATGTGGCCAAGGCATACTGCCGACTTCTGCCTGTTCAGGGTTTATGCAGGGCCTGACGGAAAACCTGCCGATTATTCAAAAGACAATATCCCCCTTACTCCTAAGAGTTTCCTCCCTATTTCATTGAAAGGGGTAAAAGAGGGCGATTTCTCAATGATACTTGGCTTTCCGGGAAGAACCAACAGGTACGAAACCTCAACCGCTATAAAATACACCATGCAGATAGCCAACCCTGTCAGGATACAGGTGAGAGGCAAAAAACTGAGTATCATTAAAAGTTATATGGAGACCAGCCAAAAAGCACAGATACAATATTCATCAAAATATGCCATAAGTTCCAATTATTATAAATATAGTATCGGGCAAAACAACGGCCTGAAGAGATTAAACGTGTTGGCACAAAAAGAAGCTATAGAAGACGAGTTTACCAAATGGGTGAATGAAGACGAAACGAGGAAAGAAAAATATGGCAAAGCCCTTGCTCTGATAAAAACGGGATACTCCGACCCTTCTGCAGAGGTTGCAAAGGAATATATGGTAGAGGCGATGATACGCGGCCCTGAAATTTTCATGTTTGCAAAAAGGACAAGGCTGTTGTACGAATTATTAGAAGACCCTAAAAAAAATGAAAGCCGCATTGAAAGGATGACTGAAGCCCTGAGGAAAGGGCATGACAGGTATTTCAGGAATTATGATGCCGAAACAGACAGGAAAATTGTAAGCTCTCTGTTAAAGTTGTACAACGATAATGTTGACCCTTTATACCACCCTTCGTTTTTTGCCGAGGTAAAGTCGAAATATAAAGGCAATTTTGACAAGTTTGCAACGAAAATGTTTGAGAAAACAATATTTGCTGATAAAGCTAAATTTGAAGATTTCTTAGATTCCCCGGACTTAAAAACCCTGAAGAAAGACATGGCTTTCAAATCTTCTGTCTCAATTTTCCAGGAGTTTAATAATATAAGTAGCATTATTGATCAAACCAAGCCACTGCTCAACAGAGGGGAAAGGCTTTTCCTGGCCGGCTTAATGGAAATGGACAAAGGCAAAAAATTTTATCCCGATGCAAATTCTACTATGCGCCTGACTTATGGGAAGGTACTTGATTATGACCCCAGAGACGGAGTCCGTTATAAGTATTATACCACCCTGAAAGGTTATATAGAAAAAGAAATTCCGGGGGATATGGAATTTGATGTCCCTGAAAAACTAAAAGAGCTTTATGCCGCAGGTGATTATGGTGATTATGCTGACGAAGACGGTACGCTCCACACCTGTTTTATTACGAATAACGATATTACAGGAGGTAATTCGGGTAGCCCGGTGATGAATGGGCGGGGCGAATTGATAGGGGTTGCTTTCGATGGTAACTGGGAGGCAATGAGCGGCGATATTGCTTTCGAGCCAGAACTACAACGGTGCATCAATGTCGATATCCGTTATGTATTATGGGTCATTGATAAGTTCGCAGGCGCATCGCATTTAATCGATGAAATGAAAATAATACGGTAAAAATTATATTCTTCAGTGAAAGGCCCGTATTTTCACGGGTCTTTTTTTTTGAAATATGGCAGTACCAAAAATTACAATTTATACTGACGGCGCAGCAAGGGGGAATCCGGGCCCCGGTGGGTACGGGGTCGTTTTAATCTCGGGCAGGCACAGGAAAGAGTTATCGCAGGGGTATAAACTGACCACCAACAACAGGATGGAACTGTTGGCCGTAATTGTTGCCCTTGAGGCACTTAAAATAGAGAACTGTGATGTTACCATTTATACCGATTCGAAATATGTAGCCGATGCAGTTGAAAAGCGGTGGGTATTTTCCTGGGCTCAGAAAAGGTTTAAAGGGAAAAAAAATCCTGACCTGTGGATGCGGTTCCTCAAAGTATACAAGAAACACACGGTGCGTTTTGTATGGATAAAAGGCCATGCCAATAACCCACTGAACGAACGATGCGACCAACTGGCGGTTGAGGCTTCTATGCAACCGGAGTTATTAGAGGATGAAGGGTATAAGCCATTATAAGAGACTGGTTAAATTTTATTTTTAAACAGTCTCTAAGAATACCTATTTATATAAATAAATGTCACCCATTAATCCATAATCCAATAGCTGGTACTCTTTACCTGGTGGATATTTTTTTACATTTCTCCAATTCCATGGGCTTGAAAGGCCAGGTTTCGGATTATTATGATGAGGCCCCAGCAGGTTTTTCAGGCTTCCGGTAATCCTCACCTCAATCTGGTTATCCCCTTCTTTAATAAAATCAGTTACATTAATACGGTCGGTATGAAGGGCTATTGTCCCGGCATGTTCCCCATTTGCAAATACCTCGGCTACAGTACCTTTCCAGTCTCCGAGCCCAACCTCATAATAAGCCCCCTTGTTTTGTATTTCAAAGTTCCTGCGGTAAACCATATCCCATGAATAAAAAGGAAGCCCCTGGCCTTTCCAACTGCCGGTTGAGATTTCTTTCTTCGGAGCCTGAATAACCCAGCCTTTTGTTGCCGGGGCAAGCGAGAAATCTCCTAAAATATAAACCGGTTCTATTTCAGCACGGATATGCATTGGCACGCAGCTTATTACAATATTATTCTCGCCAGCCTGCACCCATTCCCCGATTGAAAACACCCCAAATGAATGGTCTAGCCACCAGTTACCAGGAAGTGGCTTTAACTGATGCCCGTTGATTGAAACAGATAATTGGCCGGGCCTTTCAACAACTAGTTTAAAATCGGAATAGTTGAACTCACCATCGATATTAAAATAGTATGTAGCTTCAAAACCACTGTTTTCAGGGAAATTTGCACGGTCGATAATATTAGTCTTATATTGGATTGAATGATTCCATGGATTACCATTTGGGAAACCATGTTCTGTGAAAACTTCCTGGGTTGCATCATATACATGAACATCGTTTAGTTCTTTACCATTTGTTTTCAGGTCGCAAAAATCAATGGGCAGTACATTGTCTTCCTCTTTTTCAATAACAATATCAGATACTGATGGAACCAGGCTTAGATTCTCCTTTTTTTCATACGGGGGGTATCCTTCTTGCCTCTTATCAGCAATATATAAAAGCATACTTCCTGCCGGCTCCAATGAAAAATTAAGATTTATATTTTCCCCGTCAACTTCTTCAGGGTAGTCAACAATCCCTCCTGTAAACACATTCAGCAAAATAGCATCTTTACCGCTGATTGCCAGCCTCCCTGTTGTTTTCTCATTCATATCTGAATTAGCCAGGAAGACGGCCTGCCCGTCTTTTAACCGGCGAAGGTGATGGTATAGGTTTCCTCCCTTAACATCAATAAATTTCAGGCCTTGTTTCTTCAGTAATAGGCCGAGAGAACTCTCATCCAGCCCGGGCCGATAAATAATATTTGAAGCTTTTTGTTTGAAAAAACCGGAAGCTTCGGCAGAGGAGTTTCCGTCAACCAGGCCAGGCCTTGAAAAAATAATCAAATGCCCGCCATTTCTGACAAACTTTTTTATTAAACTAAATGTTTTCTTATTCAGGTTCTCCATTAACGGAGGAATCACAACCGTAGAATAGATACGGTTGCCGACCTCAAATCCGTTTTTACCTGATTTCCCATGATTTTGAATAATATCCTCGGAGCCAAGGTCATACTCAACCTGGTTCTTTTCTAATGTTGTAACAAATTGCTGGAAAGTGTTTCCTACCCGGTCAATCATCGAATCTCTTCCTTCATTGATGTATGAGTCGTATAACCATGCAGTTGTTGTTGGCTCAATAATAAGTATATCATTTTTTTGTTCTCCTGAAGAAAGGGCAAGAGACAAGCGGGCGTAATAATTGTTCAGGTAGCTGTAGCTTTTCCACCAGGGGTTATGGTATGAGAATGAAGGTGGGTAATCATATTTCCGGGCTCCGGCGATAGTAAAAAACGACAAATGTTGATTCATTAGATTGACCCCTAACGCATACTCCCAATCTCCAAGCCTTTTTAAATCCTGGAAGGTTATTTCCCAACCTGAACCTCCATACGTTTCACAAAGTGTCCTGGAACGGTTGAATTGATTGGCCACGCTGGCCAACTCTTTTACAGAGCGGATATTCCCAAATTGGGCATTAGGCGATTCTTCATTAAACCGATTAAACAACATATCGATCCCGGGGACGGAATGGTAAGCATACATTGCCATATTATCGCCGCCTAATCTCATGGATGGCCATCCATGTTCCCAATAATGCCCGGTAAATTTTAACCCGAGTTTCTTATAGTATTCACTTGCCGGCTTCGACCACCTGTCGGTAAACAGCCAAAGGAGTGTTTTTGTGTAATTATGGCGTACTTTTTTCCAATTGCCAACCTTTTTATAAAGAGATGGGATGTTTACTTTTAAATCATACCCCCATTGTTTCTTAAAAACATCAAATAAATCAGGTGTCCAGCGAAGTCCCCCCGAAGACCTTATTTCCGGTTCATCAGTAAAAACCCCCGGGATTATTTTCCCAAACTCATTTCCTGATTGTTTTTTATATCCGGGCATGGTGACTTCAAGGAATTTTTCCGTAACCCCTGGATAAAGCAGGTCAACGTAAGAGAATCCCCCAAACCAATCGGACTTTTTATTGTATGTTTTTGAGAACAGAATATAGTTGCCTTTTTTGTTGAGTTCATCTGTTATCGTTTTGGACACATCTGTGTACTTTCCATCGACATTCTTTAAGATGAGGAAATATTTTGTGTAATCGGAAGGGATTGTATCTGCCTCAGTTGGTTGCAGCCCCTGCCCCTGGTTATATGATTCCGGCATTTCGGCAGGTACATGCCCCCCTCCAAACCCGCTGGGGTATGAGTTCTCATCATAAATCCAAACGTCCAGATCCAGCTCTTTCCCTTTTTCTACAGTATGTTGAAACAGCCCGAACCATTCAGGAGAAAGGTATTCTGTAATCATTCCGGGCCTGGGGTGCACAATAACTCCCCCGCATCCTGCATTTTTAAAATCCTGCATTTTCTCATCAATAGCAGCTTTTGTGATTTCTCCATTCCAAACAAAAAAAGGGATTGTACCATACTCTTTGGCTGGTTGCTTAAAGCCATTTCTCAATGTCTCAAAATCAGAGATACGTCCCCCAATAATGTTTTTAGCCTGCTGTGCCCTGCTTTTACCGGGGATATAAAAAACTAAAAAAGCAAGTAAGTAAATTACGGTAAATAATTTCTCAGTAGGGATATGCCTGGTGTTTCTAATCGTACCTTCCATTTCTTCAGTTTATTCACAAATAAACTCTAATTATTAGTGAATTCCAATGGATAATCTGATATATTATTTGCACAAAATGGCACAAAAAGACGCATAATAAACGTAAAGCCTGCCTGCCTTAACAAAGTTTGCCTTTATGAGCCCAAGGCCTTATACAACCTGCTGTTCAAAACAGCATGGGAGGTAATTAAAGGGTTTGCTGCAAACCCTAAATTCCTTGGTGCAAAAACAGGGATGGTTGCCATCCTGCATACCTGGGGCAGGACCTGTCGCTGCACCCGCACTTGCATTGCATTGTGCCGGGCGGCGGGGTGTTGCCACCGATGAAGTGGAAATATGCCAGCGGCAAAGGCAAGTTTCTGTTCCCGGTAAAAGCAATGTCAAGGGTGTTCCGTGCCCGTTTTGCAGAAGGCTTGCGAAAACAACTGGAACCGGATGGCAGACTGTATAAAAAACTTTTTGAAAAGAACTGGGGGGTGTATTGCAAACGCCCGTTTTTCGGGCCACCGCAAGTTATTGAGTACATCGGGCGTTATACCCATAAAATAGCAATCAACAACCACCGCATTAAAAACATAGGAAATGGCAGCGTAACTTTTACCGCAAAGGATTACCGGCATGGAGGCAAAAAGCACCCGGTTACACTCACTGACAAGGAGTTTATCCGGC